>NZ_JBQTIN010000155.1:0-5076 GCF_052388015.1 Sphingosinicella sp. | reverse complement strand
CGTCTTCCGCTATCTCCAGAGCTACAGCCCCTACGACAATGTCCGCGCCCAAGCCTATCCGCCGATGCTGATCACCGGCGGCCTCAACGATCCGCGCGTCACTTATTGGGAGCCGGCCAAATGGGCCGCCCGCCTCCGCGCGATGCGGACCGACAGCAATCTCCAGCTGCTCAAGATCAACATGGGCGCCGGCCATGGCGGCCAGTCCGGCCGCTGGACGCGGCTGCGCGAGCAGGCCGAGGCCTATGCCTTCATCCTGACCCAGAATGGCGGCGCGGACGCGGCACCGGCCGCGCGGTGACGCCGTTCGAGAAAAGGATCACCGCGCAGGCGGAGGACATTGACGAGCTCGGCCATGTCAACAATGCGGCCTGGGTGCGCTGGATTCAGGACATCGCGGTCGCGCATTGGCGGGCCGTTGCGCCGGCCGATCATGTCGAGGCCTATGTCTGGGTCGTGATCCGGCACGAGATCGATTATCTCCGCGCCGTCGGCCCTGGCGAGACGGTGACGGGGCGAACCTGGGTCCCCGATCCGCCCAAGGGCGCCCGCTTCGACCGCCATGTCGAGTTCGTCGGCGCGGACGGCAAGCCGCGGGTCAGGGCCAAGACGACCTGGGCGATCCTCGACAAAGCGACGGGAAGGCCGCTGCGCGTCCCGCCGGAGGTGGCGGCACCGTTTCTGACGTAGCAAGACCCTCACCCTGCCCTCTCCCGCAGGCGGGAGAGGGTTCTCCGAGCGATGGCGTCAGCGCAACCGCACTCCTTCTACCGCTTGCGGGAGAAGGATGGGATGAGGGTTTTCAAAACTCCCGCACCGCCTTCACGATCGCCGGGAAGGCGCGGCCGGAGACACCGAAGCCCATGTGGCTGCAGGTCAACTCGATCTGCTTATCGCTCTCGCCGATCTCGCCGCGGGCGCAGGCGACCGAGACGATGCCGTCGCGGCGGGACCACAAAGCGAGGGTCGGCACTGGCGGCTTTTCCGCCAGCACGACCTCGATCGGCGGCCGGTCGACCGGGTGGCCGGCGATCAGCTCGTACAAACGCCAGACATTGTTGCCGCGCGGGTCGCCCGAGAAGGGCGAACCCAAAGTGATCACCTTCTCGACCAGGTCGGGCCGGACCTTGGCGACCTCGCGGGCGAAGACGCCGCCGAGGCTCCAGCCGACGAGGACGATCTTCTGTCCACCCGCGAAGGCCTCGATCCGCTCGGCGATCCGCTCGCGCGTGTCGGGCCGAACGCCTTTGTTGAGGCCCATACCCCAGCCGATCACGCGATAGCCGGCGGCGGCGAGCGCCCGCTGGAGGCCCAATGTCGTGCGGTCGTTCGCGACGAAGCCGGGGATGACCATCAGCTTCGGGCCGTCCAGCGGCCCGCGCGGCGCCAGGCTGCCGAAGCTGCGCCAGAAACGCGCCCACAATGCCGGCCCTTCCAGGAGGAAGCGCCGCAGCGGCGGCTTCGCCTCGTCAGAGATAATCGCCGTCCATCAGCTCGCGCAGCGGCTCGGGCAATTTCACCCGCCCGTCCGCCGTCTGGTGGTTCTCCAGCAGCGGGACGAGCAAGCGCGGGGTCGCCAGCGCGGTGTTGTTGAGGGTGTGGACGAAGCGGACCTTCCGGTCCTCGTCGCGCCAGCGGAGATTCGCCCGGCGCGCCTGCCAGTCGTGCAGGGTCGAACAGCTGTGCGTCTCGCGATACTTGCCGAGCGAAGGCACCCAGCTCTCGATGTCGTTCATCCGGAACTTGCCGTTGCCCATGTCGCCGGTCGACGCCTCGATCACCTGATAGGGGATTTCGAGCGCCTGCAGCATCGCCTCGGCATTGTGGAGGAGGCGCTGGTGGAACGCCGCGCTTTCCTCCGGATCGTCGCGGCAGATCACATATTGCTCGAGCTTGAAGAACTGGTGGACGCGAAGCAGCCCGCGCACGTCGCGGCCGGCGCTCCCCACCTCACGGCGGAAGCAGGGCGAATAGCCGGCATAGAGGATGGGAAGCCTGTCGGCTTCGATGATCTCGCCCGAATGGAGCGAGGTGAGCGCGATCTCGCCGGTCCCGGCGAGGTAAAGCTCGTCCTCCTGAATATGATAGGCTTCGTCCTCGTGCCCGGGGAAATGGCCGGTGGCGACGAAGGCGTGCGGCTTCGCGATGGCCGGCACCGTCATCAGGGTGAAGCCGTCCGCGGTGAGCCGCTTCTGGGCCCAGAGCATCAGCGCCTGCTCCAGCAGCGCCAGCCGACCCTTCAGGCAATAAGTGCGCGAACCGGCGACCGGGGTGATCCGGGCGAGATCGGCCCAGTCGTTCTTCTCGATCAGGGCGACATGGTCGAGCGGCTCGAAATCAAAGCTCGGGATCGTCCCTTCCTGACGCACGACGGTGTTGAAGTTTTCGTCTGGCCCGACCGGCGCGCCTTGCCAGGGGATATTGGGGACACGAAGCAGCAGCGCATCGAAGGCGGCCTGCTTCTCGTCGAGCTCCGCCTCGGCCGTGCCGATCTCGGCGCCGATCGCCTTGGCCTTGGCGCCTAGCGCCGGCTTGTCCTCGTTCGCCGCGGTCCGGAAGCCATCGGAGATCGCGTTGCGCTCGGCGCGGAGCGTGTCGATCCGCGTCTTCAGCGCCCGCGTCTCGCCGTCGAGTGCGAGCAGCGCATCGAGATCGAGCGGCACATTCTTGTCCACCGCCGCCTTGCGGACAGCGTCAGGGTTCTCACGGATGAAAGACAGGCCGAGCATCGTCTTGCCCTGCGGGCGAGGGACTCAAAAATCAAGCAACCGCCGCATCAGCCGAGCCGGGCGAGGCCGCGCGCCAGATCGGCGATCAGGTCGGCGGGCGCTTCCAGGCCGACGCTGAGGCGCAGCAGGTTGGGACCCAGGCCCGCCTCCGCCTGCGCCTCGGGCGGCATGCCGCGATGGGTCATCGTCGCCGGCTTGCAGATCAGGCTCGAATGGCTGCCGAGCGACGAGGCGATCGTGACAAGCTCCAGTCCGGCGAGAAAGGCCGCCGTGCCGTCCGCGCCGCCGGTCAGCTCGAAGGCGATCATGAAGCCGGGGCCGGATTGCTGGCGCGCCGCCAGCGCATGATCGGGATGATCGGGAAGGCCGGGATAGTGGACCGCGGCGATTTCCGGCCGGGCGGCGAGCCATTCCGCCACGATTTTCGCGCTTTCCTCCTGCCGGTCGATCCGCACGGCGAGCGTGCGCAGGCCACGCAGGGTCTGCCAGGCGATCTGCGGCGCGGCGTTGAGGCCGGCGGCATTGGCCCACCAATGAAGGCGCTCGACCAATGCCGCGTCTTTGGCGAGCAGCGCGCCGCCAAAGCCGTCGCCATGGCCGTTGATCGCCTTGGTCGTCGAATGAAGGACGAGGTCGCAGCCGAGCGCCAGCGGCTGCTGGCGGAGCGGGGTCGGCAGCGTGTTGTCGGCGGCGACCAAAGCGCCGGCCGCCTTGCCCTTCGCCGCCACCGCCGCGATGTCGACCAGCCGGAGCAGCGGATTGCTGGGGCTTTCGATCCAGAGCAGGTCGGCGCCGCCGGCGAGCGCCGCGTCCAGCGCCGCTTCGTCCTTCTGATCGACGAACTGTGCCGTGAGCTTGCCCTGCTCTTCCAGCCCGCGGATCAGCCGGTAGGTGCCGCCATAGCAATCGTGCGGCGCCACGACCTTCGCGGCGGCGGGAAGCAACAGCAGCGCCAGTAGCGCCGCTGATTGCCCGCTTCCGGTCGCGCCGCCGCCCGCCGCGCCTTCCAATACGGCCAGCGCTTCCACCAGCATGTCGCGATTGGGACTGACCGTGCGCGAATAATCATAGTCCGGCTTGGCGTCGGCATCGGCCCATTCATAGGAATCGGACGCCCAGAGCGGCGGCGCGACGCTCCGGTGCGCCGGATCGCGGTCCGGCAGGGCGCGGGCGAGGCTGGTGGCGGGATCGGTCATGGCTGCTCCAGGAAATCGGCGACGAGCGCGCCGATCCGGCCCGCTTCCTTCAGGAACATGTCGTGGCCGTAAAGGCTGTCGAGGATTTCCAGCCGGGCGTCGGGCAAGGCTGCGGCCAGATCGCGGAGCTGCTCCGGCGGGACGAGCTGGTCGCTCGTCGCGCCGATGACGAGGGTCGGCGCGCGCACCCTGGCGGGGTTAACCTTATGCCGGTCGAGCGAGGCGGAGAGGCTGAGGAAACGGCCCGGAGACATCACGTCGCGATAGGCCTCGCCGCGCGCCTTGAGATAGCGGCCGGGATCCGAGACCGCGAGCGGGTCGTCGGCGTCGATGCCGCCGGCGAAGCGCTCGCCGAATTCGTCGCGGGTGCGATAGGTCAGCATGGCGAGGCCGCGCGCGATGGCGAGCCCCTTCCCGGCTTGCCCTGCCTCCCGGCCGAGCGCGACTATCCGGCGCTGCAGCTCGCGGACCGCGGTGGCGGCGGGGTGCGGCGCGTGCGGCGCCGAGATCACCACCAGCCGCTCGACCAGCTCGGGCCGGCGCGCGGCGAGCGCCAGCGCGACCATGCCGCCATAGGAGGCGCCGATGATCGTCGCCGGCCGGCCGACCTGCCCGATCGCCGCCGCCAGCGCCTCGGCCTGCTCGGTGGTGGTCGGCACGCTGCGGCCCGCCTCGTCGCCGATGAAATCCATGCCGAGGACAAGGCGCCGATCCGGATCGATCGCCTTGCCGGCGCCGACCAGACCGGGCCACCAGCCGGGTCCGTCCGCGCCGTTCTCGGCGACGAAACGGTTCGCCGAGATGCCGCCGAGGAGGATCGTCGGCGGACCGTCGGGCCGACCGCCGGTCCGCGCCAGGACCTCGGCGCCGAAGCGGACGAGGCCGGCGGGCAGGGGCGCCGTCACGTCGCGCCAGGCGCGGGCGTCGCGGATGCGGTTGAGATCGGCCAGGAGCGCCTCCGCTGTTGCCGGCCCGCCCGCGCCGCGCCCCTCGCAGCCGAACGTCCTGCCGTCGCAGGTCAGGATACGAACGCAATTATACTCGTCGCGCAAGGCGGGAATGCCGCCCGCCTCCCTGACCGGGCGCAGCCGGACGCGGGCGCGAATCAGGCCGTCGGGCGCGTCGAGCTCGGCGCACTGCACCCAGCGCTC
>NZ_JBQTIN010000154.1:0-3186 GCF_052388015.1 Sphingosinicella sp. | reverse complement strand
AGGAACTTGTGGTCGATGACATGATGGTCGGTGACGCCGCGCCACGCCCGGCGCAGCACATAATCGCCGTCCGCGCCGATCGAGGTGGCCCAGGCGCCTTCCTCATCGACCGCGTTGAGCCACTCCTGGGTCAGGGCCAGCCGATCCTGGCGCCCGGCGGCGTCGAGCCGCGGATCGAGCGCGCCGGTCAGCGCCAGCGCCTCGATGATCGCCGGATCGTAGCGGCGCGGCACATAGGCCATCAGCGACCTGACCCGGCGGGCATGGTCGGCCAAGGCGCGCAGATCGTCGCCGGAGCGCGGCCCCGCCGCCGTCTCCAGCGCGGTGAGCGAAACGCCCGCGCCGATCAGATAGTCGTCGAGCGCCGCATTGTCCTTGAGATAGACCTCGGAGCGGCCCTTCGCGACCTTGTAGAGCGGCGGCTGGGCGATGAAGAGGTGGCCGCGCTCGATGATGTCCGGCATCTGGCGGTAGAAGAAGGTCAGGAGAAGCGTGCGGATATGGGCGCCGTCGACGTCGGCGTCGGTCATGATCACGATCTTGTGATAGCGCAATTTCTCGATGTCGAAATCGTCGCGGCCGATCCCGGTCCCCATCGCCTGGATGAGGGTGCCGACCTCCTTCGACGACAGCATCCGGTCGAAACGGGCGCGCTCGACGTTGAGGATCTTGCCGCGCAGCGGGAGGATCGCCTGGAAATGGCGGTCGCGGCCCTGCTTGGCCGAGCCGCCGGCGCTGTCGCCCTCGACCAGGAACAGTTCCGATTTGGCCGGGTCGCGCTCCTGGCAGTCGGCGAGCTTGCCGGGCAATGAGGCGATGCCCATCACGCTCTTGCGGCTCGCCTCGCGCGCCTTGCGGGCCGCCTCGCGGGCGGCGGCGGCGTCGATGACCTTCTGGATCACCGCGCGCGCGTTGCCGGGGTTTTCCTCCAGCCATTCGGCCAGCTTGTCGGCGATCAGGCTTTCGAGCGGCTGGCGGACCTCGGAGCTGACCAGCTTGTCCTTGGTTTGGCTGCTGAACTTGGGGTCGGGCAGCTTGACCGAGACGATCGCGGTCAGGCCCTCGCGCATGTCCTCGCCGGTGAGGCTCACCTTCTCTTTCTTCATCATGCCGGATTTCTCGGCATAATTGTTGAGGGTCCGGGTCAGCGCCGAACGGAAGGCGGCGAGATGGGTGCCGCCGTCGCGCTGCGGGATGTTGTTCGTGAAGGCGAGGACGTTCTCGTAATAGGAATCGTTCCACTCCAGCGCGACGTCGATGCCGATATCGTCGCGCTGGCCGGTGACCGAGATCGGCTCGGGGAAGAGCGGCGTCTTGGTGCGGTCGAGATATTTGACGAAGGCGCCGATGCCGCCCTCATAATAAAGCTCATGCTCCTGCCGCTCCTCGTGCCGCGCGTCGGCGAGGATCACGCGGACGCCCGAGTTCAGGAAGGCGAGCTCGCGATAGCGATGCTCGAGCTTCTCGAAATCGAACTCGGTGATCTTGAACGTCTCGGACGAGGGCAGGAAGGTGACCCGCGTGCCCTTCCTGTCGCCCGCCGGGCCGACGACCTTCAGCGGCGCGACGGCATCGCCATGGGCGAAGCGCATATGATGCTCCTCGCCGTCGCGCCAGATGGTGAGATCGAGCCACTCGCTGAGCGCGTTCACCACCGAGACGCCGACGCCGTGCAGGCCGCCCGAGACCTTGTAGGCATTGTCGTCCGACGTGTTCTCGAACTTCCCGCCGGCGTGGAGCTGGGTCATGATGACCTCGGCCGCCGACACGCCCTCCTCGGCATGGATGCCGGTCGGGATACCGCGGCCATTGTCCTCGACGCTGACCGATCCGTCGGGGTTCAGGGTGATCAGAATCCGGTCGCAATGGCCGGCCAGCGCCTCGTCGATCGCATTGTCGGAGACCTCGAACACCATGTGGTGGAGGCCGGATCCATCGTCGGTGTCGCCGATATACATTCCGGGCCGCTTGCGGACCGCGTCGAGGCCCTTCAGCACCTTGATGGAATCGGCGCCGTAGGTGTTTTCGTTGGGGGATGATGCCATGCCGATCATATAGGGAATCGGGGGCGGAAACCCAAGGAAAATCCCCCTTTTTCGTTATTCCGGCGAAAGCTGGAATCCATGCTGAATCAAAGACTTGGGCTTGTGCCGCACGCTGTATGGACCCCAGCCTTCGCTGGGGTGACGTCATAGGGGCTCGACCACCCCGTCTTTGACCCCCAGCCGGGTCGCGCCGGCGTCGATTCCGGCGAACAGCGACGGTTCCGTCCCGGTCATCCAGACCTGCCCTCCCGTCGCGCCGAGACGCTCGAACAAGGCGGCGCGGCGCGCGGGGTCGAGATGGGCGGCGATCTCGTCAAGCAGCAGGATCGGCCGGCGCTCCGCGCGCGCCGCGACCACGTCCGAATGGGCGAGGATGAGCGCGATCAGCAGCGCCTTCTGCTCGCCGGTCGAGCAGGACGCCGCGGGCATCGCCTTGTCGACATGGGCGACCGCGAGGTCGATCCGGTGCGGGCCGGCAAGCGCACGCCCGGCCGCGGCATCGCGCGCGCGACTGGCGGCAAGCATGGCGGCGATGTCCTCCGGCTCCTCTCCGTCGAGCGCGAGCCCGGCGCGTGGAAAGGCGCCCTCGGGCGCAGCCGCCAGCCGTTCGGCCAGCGCCGTCACCGTCTCGCGCCTTGCCGCGGCGATGGCGGCACCATGCTCCGTCATCCGCGCCTCCAGCGCGGCGAGCCAGGCAGTGTCCGGCGCGGGCTCGGCGAGCAGCTTGTTGCGCGCCCGCATCGCGGCCTCGTAGCGCGCGCTGTGGCCGGCATGGTCAGGTCTCAGCGCCAGCGCCAGCCGGTCGAGGAAGCGGCGGCGATTGCCGGCGCTGTCGGTGAACAGCCGGTCCATCGCCGGCGTCAGCCACAGCACCGAGAGCCATTCGGAGAGCGCATTGGCCGAGGCGGGCGCGCCGTTGATCCGGACCTGCCGCCGCTCCGGCGTCGTCGCGACGGCGCCGGTGCCGATCTCCACTATGCTCCCCTCCCTGCAAGGGAGGGGCAGGGGGTGGGTAGGCGAGCGTAGCGAGCCTTCTCCATCGCCACCAAGTCCGCCTTCGGCGGCCCCCCCCCCAAACCCCACCCATTCAGGGAGGGGGATGAAGAGTCGCGCCGCCACCGCGACCCCGCCGGGGCCGTCC
>NZ_JBQTIN010000153.1:0-10312 GCF_052388015.1 Sphingosinicella sp. | reverse complement strand
GGCGACGACCGCATCGTCGGACTGCAGACCCCCGGCGGCTGCGGCGCGCTCCGGCTCGGCGCCGAGCTGGTCGCCAAGGCGAACCCGCTCGCGCGCATCTTCGCCGGCGAGCCGACCTGGCCCAATCACGCCCCTTTGATCGCCTCGGCGGGCGTCGAGATGGTCGCCTATCCCTATTACGCCAAGGACAGCCGCGAGATCTGCTTCGATCGGATGATGGACGCGCTCGGCGAAGCGGCGGCGGGCGACCTGATCCTCCTCCACGGCTGCTGCCACAACCCGACCGGCGCCGATCTCGACATGGACCAGTGGCGCGTCGTCGCCGACATGGTCGCGGAGCGGGGACTGATCCCGTTCGTCGACCTCGCCTACCAAGGCTTCGGCGACGGGCTCGAGGCCGACGCGGCGGGCGCGCGGCTGGTGGTCGAGGCGGCGGAGCAGGCGCTTGTCGCGCAGAGCTGTGACAAGAATTTCAGCTGCTATCGCGACCGGCTCGGCACGCTCTTCGTCAAGGCGGCGAGCGCGACGGCCGCGGCCAACGCCTTCGGCAATCTGCTCGGGCTGGCGCGCACCATGTGGTCGATGCCGCCCGATCATCCCGCCGCGGTCGCGCGGATCATCCTCGACGATGCCGACCTGCGCGCGCTCTGGATGGCCGAGGTCGACGCGATGGGCGCGCGCATCCGCGCGATCCGCGCCCGCCTCGCCGCCTTCGATCGCCGGCTCGCTTATATTGCAGAGCAGAAGGGCATGTTCTCGATGCTGCCGCTCACGCCCGCCCAGGTGATGGGCCTGCGCGACCGGTACGGTATTTACATGGCCGGCTCCGGCCGCTTCAACGTCGTCGGCCTGTCGGACGACAGCGTCGACCGCTTCGCCGCCGCGGTCGTGGAGGCCATGGATGGCTGAGGCGAAGGCCAAGTCCCGTCCCGCGAAGGCCGCCGATCCGGACCCCGGCTTCGACTGGCGGCGGATCGCCTATTTCGTCCACCTCAGCCGCGCGCTCGACACGCTGGAAGAGACCGAGCTCGTCCCGCAGCGCAAGATCCTCTACCAGTTCAGCGCCCGCGGCCACGACATGGCGCAGGTCATGCTGGGCTCGCTGCTCACCCACCGCCGCGACGCCGCCTGCGGCTATTACCGCTCCCGCCCGCTGCTGCTTGCTTTGGGCGTGCCGCCGGTCGAGGCGCTCGGCTCGAACATGGGCCGCGCCGGCGGCTATTCGGACGGGCGCGATATCGGCGTCGTCTTCAACTATCCCAACCCGAACGGCTGCCCGGCGCTGCCGATGTGCGGCGGCGTCGGCGCGCAATATACGCCGACCGCCGGCTGGGCGCAGGCGATCACCTATCATCGCGACGTGCTGGGCGACGAGGGCTATCGCGGCGCGATCGCGGTCGTGCTCGGCGGTGACGCGAGCTGCGCGACCAACGGCTTCTGGTCGGCGCTGACCATCGCGACGACCCAGCAGCTGCCGATGCTCTTCTATGTCGAGGACAACCAATACGGCATCTCCGTCCCGTCGACCTACCAGACGCCCGGCGGCGACATCGCCGCCAATCTTTCAAGCTTCAACAATCTCGAAATCCTGTCCGGCGACGGCACCGATCCGGTCGAGGCGGCGCGGCTGCTGACCGAAGCGGTCGCTTATGTCCGGGGAGGGAAGGGGCCGGCCTTGCTGCGCCTGACGGTGCCGCGGCTGGAGGGCCACAGTTTCCAGGACACCCAGACCTACAAAAGCGAGGACTTCGTCCGCTCCGAATGGGCGCGGGACCCGCTGCCCAAGCTGAAAGCGCATCTCGTCGGCTTGGGTCTGGACGAGGCGGAATGGGGGTCGATCGCCGCCGACGCGGAGGCCGCCGTCGCCGCGGCGCGCGAGGAGGCCGAAGCGCGGCCGGTCGCCGCGCCGGAAAGCGTCACCTCCCACGTCTTCTACGATGGCGAGATGCAGGCGTTCGGCGGCCAATGGACGCGCGGCTACGGCGCGCCCAGATCGACCGAGACGCCGAGGCCCGAAGGCCAGCGCATCAACATGGTCACCGCGATCCGCCGCACGCTGGAGCAGGAGCTGGAGGCGAACCCCCGCATGCTGCTGTTCGGCGAGGATATCGGCCCGAAGGGCGGCGTCCATGCGGTGACGCTCGGCCTGCAGGACAAGTTCGGCATCGCGCGCGTGTTCGACACCAGCCTGTCCGAGGAAGGCATTATCGGCCGCGCCGTCGGCATGGCGCTCGCCGGCCTGATGCCGGTCCCCGAAATCCAGTTCCGCAAATATGCCGAGCCGGCGCTGGAGCAGATCAACGATTGCGGCACGATGCGCTGGCGCACCAACAACCGCTTCGCCGCGCCGATGGTGCTCCGCATGCCGGTCGGCTTCTTCAAGTGCGGCGATCCCTGGCACAGCCAGACCAACGAGGTGCAGTTCGTCCACAATCCCGGCTGGCTGGTCGCGGCGCCGAGCAATGCCGAGGACGCGGTCGGCCTGCTCCGCTCGGCGCTGCGCGGCAACGATCCCATTGTCTTCTTCGAGCATCGGGCGATGCTCGACGATGTCTGGGCGCGGCGGCCCTGGCCGGGCGACGATTATGTCTTACCCTTCGGCCGCGCGAAGAAGACCCGCGAGGGCGACGCGATCACAATCGTCACCTGGGGCGCGATGGTCCCGCGCTGCGAGGCGGCGGCCAAGGATGTTTCCGCCGACGTGATCGACCTTCGCACCCTGATGCCGTGGGACAAGGAGATGGTGCTGGAATCCGTCCGCCGCACCCGCCGCTGCCTGATCGTCCATGAAGACCTGCGCACCGGCGGCTTCGGCGCGGAGATCGCCGCGGTGGTCGCCGACGAGGCGTTCCTCGATCTCGACGCCCCGGTCGCTCGGGTGACGATGCCGGATATCCCGAGCCCGCATAACCCGACATTGCTCGACTGGGCCGTGCCCTCGGTCGCGGTCATCCGGGCGAAGATCGACGAGCTGGTGGGCTTCTGACGATGATCGACGTGCTCGTCCCGATGGAGCAGGAAGGCACCAAGGCGGTGGTCCGCGCCTGGCTCAAGGCGGTCGGCGACCGGGTCGAGGAGAACGATCCGTTGGTCGAACTGGAGACCGACAAGGTCGCGATGGAGGTCCCCGCGCCGGCGGCGGGCGTGCTGACGGAAATTCTCCTGAACAGCGACGCCGATGCCGCCCCCGGCGCGATCCTCGGTAGGATCGATCCTATTGCGGTTGAGGCATCTTTGGTCAGCTCCCCGGCGAAGGCCGGAGCCCAGTCCGAAACAAAAAACGGCGCGGGAGCGCCGCCTGGACCCCGGCCTTCGCCGGGGAACAGCGAAAGTCGCGAATCCCGCCTCTCCCCCTCCGTGAAGCGCGCGGTCCTCCAGCATGACATCGACCCGGCCCATATCGAGGGCACCGGTCGCAATGGCCGCATCACCCGCGCCGATGTCGATCGCGCCGTGGAGGAAGCGACCAGGGTCTCGAAACCGATCGAAGGCATCATCCCCGCAGCCGCCGGCGACATCCGCTCCCACCTCGTCCCGCACGACCGCATGCGCCTCGCCATCGCCGAGAACATGCACCGCTCGGTCACCGACGCGCCGCACGTCACCGCCGTGTTCGAGGCGGATTTCTCGGCGATCATGGCGCATCGCGAGGCGCACAAGGCGGCCTTCGCCAGGAAGGGCGTGAAGCTCACCTACACCGCCTATCTGGTCGCCGCCGCCGCCGAGGCGATGAAGGTCGCGCCGGCGATCAACAGCCGCTGGCACGCCGACAGGCTGGAGCTTTACGACGACATCAATATCGGCGTCGGCACCGCGCTCGGCGAGAAGGGCCTGATCGTCCCGGTCGTCCGCAAGGTGCAGCAATTGAGCCTCAAGGGCATCGCCGCCCAGCTCGAGGAGCTGGTCGAAAAAGCGCGCAAGGAGAAGCTGACCAGCGCCGATATTCGCGGCGGCACCTTCACCATCTCCAATCACGGCGTCTCAGGCTCGCTGTTCGCCGCGCCGATCATCATCAACCAGCCGCAATCGGCGATCCTCGGCGTCGGCAAGCTGGAGAAGCGCGTCGTCGTCCGCGAGGTCGGCGGCGTCGACACGATCCAGATTCGCCCGATGGCCTATGTCAGCCTCACCATCGACCACCGCGTCGTCGACGGCCACCAGACCAACGCCTGGCTCAGCCGCTTCGTCGAGTTGCTGGAGAGTTGGCCGATTGACTAGAACGGCAATTGCCGGCCGACCATCGCGGCTTCCTCGATCCAGCCCGCGACTTCATCGTCCAACTCGCCGGGATCGCGCAGCCTGAACTGATAGACATAGTCGCCGGGCGGCAGATGCTCGACGCGGCTGAAGCGCGGGCTGTCGATCCGGCGCTTGAGCCAGAAACCGCAGACGAGACCGTTCCGGCGGATGCCGGACACGCCCGCGAAGCGGACGCGCATCTGGAACGAGATGCGCGTCTTCGAGACATTGACGGTGACCGGGCCGAACCGCTCCACCAAGGCAAGGAAGGCATCGTAGAGCGGCCGCTTGTCCTCGTGGTCGGCGAAGAAATCCTCGACGCTGCGGCGGACGCAGGAATGCCACATCCGAGGCGTCACGAAAGATTGCCCGCAATCGGGGCAGGTCCAGAGCGGCCTTGGACCTTCGGCCTTCATCGACTGAGTTTGCCACTCGCGCCGCCTCTCGGCAACGCCCTCGTGGCTGTGGCCGTCAACGGCTCCGCGGCGCGACCAGATCGATCTCGTACAGCCGCGACCAATATTTCCCCGTCACGAACAACCGGTCGCGCTCGCGATCATAGGCGATGCCGTTGAGCACGCTGTCCTCGCCGCCGCCATTCTGGATCGCGAGAGCGGTGAGGTCGATCCAGCCGGTCACCCGGCCGCTCGCCGGATCGATCCGCGCGATCATCGGCGTCATCCAGACATTGGCGAAAATCTCGCCGTTGACCCATTCCAGCTCGTTCAGCCGCGGCACCGGAACGCCGTTGTCGGTCACCTGCACCCGGCGCCGCTCGTTCAGCGTTCGCGGATCGAGGAAGCGCAGCTCATGCGTCCCGTCGCTCATGATGATCTCGGCGTCCGAGCGGGTCAGCCCCCAGCCTTCGCCGCCATAGCGCCATTCGCCGAGGCGCCGCAGCGTCCGCCGGTCCCAGCGATAGCCGATCCCGTTCTGCCAGGAGAGGTTGATGATCTGGTCGCCCCAGTCGACGATCCCCTCGCCGAACTGGTCCGGCGGGATGCTGGCCGACTGGAGCACCCGGCCATCCTCCAGATTGACCTGGCGGATCGTCGAATAGCCGATCTGGCCGGTCGATTCGTACAAATGGCCGTCGCGCCAGATCAGCCCCTGGGTGAAGGCGCGCCGGTCGTGCGGATAGGTGGCGGCGACCCGAAAGCCCCAGACCGGCGTCTGCGCACTCTGCTCGTTCTGCGCCGGCTGGGCGGGGGCGGAGGACGGCGATTGGCAGGCGGCGAGGGCAGCCAACGGAAGAAACACGAGGCGCATCGCGCTCCGATACAACATGCCCGGGCCGTCGTCAGTGCTCTATAAAACATTAGCATTGACTAATTAATTAGTGAGCGCTAATTGATTCGGCATGATCCAGTCCGCCGCCATCGATACCGTGCTTCGGGCGCTCGCCGACCCCACCCGCCGTGCGGTCTTCGAGCGCATCGCGCGCGCGGAAGAGATCAATGTGGCCGAACTCACGCGTGACAGCGGTGTGACGCAGGGCGCGGTCTCGCAGCATCTGAAGGCGCTGAAGCAGGCCGGGCTGGTCGTCGAGCGGCCCCAGGGGCGGAACGTTTTCTACCGCGCGCGGCCGGGCGGCCTCGGCCCGCTGTTCGATTGGCTGGGCCACTACGATTCATTCTGGCGCGGCCGGTTCGCCGATCTGCGCGCTCTCTTGAAGGAAATTGACCCATGAGTGACCTTGCCCGGGAGATCGTCGTCGACGAGGTTTTTCCCCATTCGCTCGAGACGATCTGGCAAACGCTGACCTCCGGCGACCTGATGGGCCGCTGGCTGGGCATGGCGCCCTCGGGCTTCAAGCCGGTGGTCGGCAACCGCTTCACCTATCGGACGACGCCGGCCGGAGAATGGGACGGCACGATCCAATGCGAGGTGCTGGAGGTGATCCCGAACGAGCGCTTCGCCTATTCCTGGCGCGGCGGGCATGACAGCAATGTCGGCTACGGCGCGCGGCTCGACACCGTCGTCACTTTCACACTGGAAAGGGCCGACGGCGGAACACGCCTGCGCCTCATCCATTCCGGTTTCGTCCTGCCGAGGAACGACAGCGCCTACCGCAACATGAGCGGCGGCTGGTCGCAGGTCGTGCCGCGGATCGGCACGATCACCGGCGAACAGGATTCCTGAAACCATCCGAAGCGGCGGGGCCTTGGAAAGAGGAGGACATGACATGCACCTGAAGAACCACCCGCCGATCGTGAGCCGCGAGGAATGGGATGCCGCCCGCGCACGCATGCACGTGAAGGAGAAGGCCCATAGCAAGGCGCGGGATGCGCTGGCCGCCGAGCGGCGGTGGATGCCATGGCTGGCGGTCGAGAAGGACTATGCGTTCGAAGGGCCGACCGGCCGTCTGAGCCTGCTCGACCTGTTCGATGGCCGCCGCCAGCTGATCGTGTACCGCGCCTTCATGGACCCCGGCGTGGGCCGTTGGCCGGAGCGTGGCTGCATCGGCTGTTCGCTGATCGCCGATCAAGTCACTCACCCGGCCCATATCAACGCCCGCGACACCAGCCTCGCCTTCGTCTCGCGCGGCTCACAGGCCGACCTCCGCCGCCAGCAGGTAAAAATGGGCTGGGAGCATATCCCCTGGTACACGCTGACCGCCGATTTCGACGCCGATTTCGACGTGGACGAATGGCACGGCACCAACGCCTTCATTCGCGACGGCGACCGGATATTCCGCACCTACTTCATCTCCGGCCGCGGCGACGAGCAGATGGGCAATCCGTGGAACTATCTCGATATGACCGCCCTCGGCCGTCAGGAGGAATGGGAGGACTCGCCGGAAGGCTATCCGCAAACCCCGCCTTACGGTTGGTGGGTCTGGCACGATAATTTCAAGACGGATCCCGAGCGGGAATAATAGGCAGGAGCGAAAGATGAGCGAAGATCGCATTGCCGGCCGGACGGCCGACTGGCTGAGCCTCGCCGCGACGCCAGCCTTCGCCCTGATGGCGCTGCTGGCGTCCGCTCAGGGCGGCGCGGCGGACCTGCTTTGTGGGGCGGCTGGCGGCTTCTCGCCTGGCGGAATGGTGACGATGTACCTGCTGATGAGCGTCTTTCACGTCGCCCCCTGGCTGAGGCTGATCTCCAGCAGGTGAAAACGACCAACAGCTGATTGAGAAAAGGAACGATCGAATGACCGAATCCTATGCGGGCGGCTGCGCCTGTGGTGCGATCCGCTACGAAGTCGCGGGCGAACCGGTGATGATGAACGACTGCCAGTGCCGCACCTGCCAGCGCGAGAGCGGCACCGGCCATGGCTCGCACCTGACCTTCGTCGGCGCGACGGTGCAGGTGACGGGCGAGGCGACGCACTGGGAGACGGCCGGCGAGGGCGGGACGCGCAAGCGCCGCGCCTTCTGCGCGACCTGCGGTTCGCCGGTCTACATCCGCTTCCCCGACATGCCGGAGGTCTTCGTCGCCAGCGCCGGGAGCCTCGACGATCCCTCGCGCTACCGGCCGCAGCTGGTCATGTGGACCGATGCCGGCCAGAGCTGGGATCGCACCGATCCCGCGCTCCCGAAATTCGAAAAGATGCCGCCGATGTAGCGGCCGCTAGGGCTGGTTCATCGTTATCAGCTCGTAGGTCGCGACGATCTCGTCCTTCTGGTTGAAGACCTCGACCGCCCAGCGCACCTCGCCTTTTTCCTCGTCGCGGATGGACTTGGACTTGACCGTCAGCTCCACCCGCATCGAATCCCCGGGATAAAGTGGGGTCATGAAGCGCAGCGTCTCGAGCCCCGTATTGGCGAGCACCGGGCCGGGATCGGGATCGACGAACAGGCCGGCGGCGAAAGAGAGGATCAGATAGCCGTGCGCGACCCGGCCGCCGAAGATCGGCGAGGCCTTGGCCGCCTCGTCGTCCATATGGGCGTAAAAGGTGTCGCCGGTGAAATGGGCGAAATGCTCGATGTCGGCGAGGGTGACGGTGCGGCTCGCGGTCTTCAGCGTGGTGCCGATCTCCAGCTCCGAAATGCGCTTGCGGAACGGATGGACGTCGCCCGCCGGCTTGTCGGCGCCCGGCAGCCATTGGCCGATGATCTTCGACAGCACTTCCGGCGAGCCCTGCAGCGCGGTCCGCTGCATATAGTGTTTGACCCCGCGCATGCCGCCCATCTCCTCGCCGCCGCCGGCGCGGCCGGGGCCGCCATGGACCAAAACGGGGAGGGGGGAGCCGTGCCCGGTCGATTCCTTCGCGCTGGTGCGGTCGAGAATCACCATTCGGCCATGATAGGCGCCCGCGCCCAGCACGAAATCGCGCGCCGTGTCGCTGTCGAAGGTGAACAGCGACAACGCCAGGCTGCCCATCCCCCTGTTGGCCAGTGCGATAGCGTCGCCGAGGTCGCGATAGGGCATCAGGGTCGAAACCGGGCCGAATGCTTCCACGTCATGCACCGCGTCCGATCCCCAGGGATCGTCGGAGCGCAGCAGGATCGGGGCAATGAACGCGCCGTTGCCGGGCACCGGCGATGTGTCAGGATCTCCCGACACGATCCGCGCCGATTGCGCGAGTTCCGCCACCTTCGCCCGCACGTCCTCCAGTTGCCCGCGGCTGGCGAGCGCGCCCATCTGCACGCCCTCCTCGCGCGGGTCGCCTATCCGCACTTTGGCCAGTCGTTCGGACAGCGCCGCCTGCACGGCGTCGAGATGCCCGGCCGGCGCCATCGCCCGGCGGATGGCGGTGCATTTCTGCCCCGCCTTGACCGTCATCTCGCGCGCGACCTCTTTCACGAACAGGTCGAACTCGGGCGTGCCCGGCCCGGCGTCGGGGCCGAGGATCGAGGCGTTGAGGCTATCGCGCTCGGAGACGAAGCGGACGCTCTCTTGCGCGATCACCGGATGCGATTGCAGCTTCATCGCCGTCGCCGCCGACCCGGTGAAGCTCACCACGTCCTGGCAGGTGAGGTGGTCCATCAGGTCGCCCGTCGCGCCCATGATCAGCTGCAGCGTGCCCGGCGGCAGCACGCCGGCCTCGATCATGATCCTCACGCAAGCTTCGGTCAGGTAGCCCGTCGCGCTCGCCGGCTTCACGATCGCCGGCATGCCCGCAAGCAGGGTCGGGCCCAATTTCTCCAGCATCCCCCAGACCGGGAAGTTGAAGGCGTTGATATAGACGGCGACGCCCTGCAGCGGCGTATAGACATGTTGCCCGGCGAAGGTGCCGCCCTTGGACAGGGGCTCCATCGCGCCGTCGATCAGCACCTTGCCGTTGGGCAGCTCGCGCCGGCCCTTGGAGGAGAAGGAGAACAGCGTCCCAGCGCCGCCCTCGATGTCGATCCAGCCGTCGCCGCGCGTAGCGCCGGTCGCGTAGCTGAGCTCGTACAGCTCCTCCTTGCGCGCCATCACCGCGTTTGCCAGCGCTTTGAGAACATGCGCCCGCTCGTGGAAGGTCATGCGCCGCAGCGCCGGCCCGCCGACCCTGCGGGCGTGATCGAGCATCGCCGCGAAATCGAGCCCGCCGCTACCCGTCTCCGCGATCACCTCGCCGGTGACGGCGCTGTGGACCGGCGCGAGGCCGCCATCGCCCGCCACCCACTGGTCGGCGGCGTAATTGAGCAGCTTGAGAGTCTTCATCGCCTCCCCTTAAAAGAAAATTCACGCGGCGGCACCGCCATTGAGGAAGCGACATGATCGAACCCGTAAGGCCTATCGCGCTCGCGGATATCGAAGCGGCCCATGCGCGGATCGCCGGCACGGTGCTCCGCACCCCCTTGGTCCGGCTCGATCTCGGCCCGGACGGGCCGGACATTCGCCTCAAGCTCGAAAATCTCCAGCCGACCAACGCCTACAAAAGCCGCGGCGCCGCGAATGCGGTCGGCAATCTGAGCGAGGCGGAGCGGGCCCGGGGCGTCTGGACGGTGAGCGCCGGCAATGCGGGGCAGGGCGTCGCTTTTGCCGCGCGTGCCGCCGGCATTCCCTGCACGGTGGTCGCGATCGAGACCGCGCCTCAGACGAAGCTGGATCGGATGGCGGCGCTCGGCGCTCGAATCGTGCCCGTCTCCTATGACGACGCCTGGCGGGCGGTCACTGACCATGAATATGCGGGCATGGACGG
>NZ_JBQTIN010000152.1:0-16193 GCF_052388015.1 Sphingosinicella sp. | reverse complement strand
GCGCAGCGAAGCAATCCAGTGCTGCTTGGATTGCCGCGTCGCTTCGCTCCTCGCAATGACGGGAGGGCGAGTCTTTCACGCCACACTACTGCCGGTTGAGTCCCGAAGCCGGTCCGCACCACCAGATGTTGCGGGGGCCGGTTTCGTTCCCCACAAGCTCAACCGATTGTTAACCATGTTCTGCAAGTGTCTGAACTTGACCATGGAGTCCGGGTGACTCAGCATGGCCGTCCGAACCTGGGGGGCGGTAGAGATGAGCGTGATGGGGCGTCTCGGCCTGACACGGCCGAAAGAGGCGGCGACGAAGCCGGAGCTGCCGCTCGGCCAGATCCTGCAGGACGATTGCGTCGCGGCGATGAAGCGTCTGCCCGACGCGTGCATCGATATGGTCTTCGCCGATCCGCCCTATAATCTTCAGCTCGGGGGCGATTTGTTCCGGCCCGAAGGAAGCCGGGTCGATGCGGTCGACGACGCCTGGGACAAGTTCGACACCTTCCAGGCCTACGACGATTTCACCCGCGCCTGGCTCGCCGAGGCGCGGCGCATCCTGAAGCCGAACGGCACGCTCTGGGTGATCGGCTCCTACCACAACATCTTCCGGGTCGGGGCGGCGCTCCAGGACGCGGGCTACTGGATTTTGAACGACATCATCTGGCGCAAATCGAACCCGATGCCGAACTTTCGCGGCACCCGCTTCACCAACGCCCATGAGACGTTGATCTGGGCCTCCCGGAGCGAGGACAGCCGCTACACCTTCAACTATCGCGCGATGAAGGCGCTCAACGACGAATTGCAGATGCGCTCCGATTGGGTGATCCCGATCTGCGCCGGCGCGGAGCGCGAGAAGCAGGACGGGGCCAAGGCGCACCCGACCCAGAAGCCCGAAGCTTTGCTCTATCGGGTGCTGCTCGCCTCGACCAAGCCGGGCGACGTCGTCCTCGACCCCTTTTTCGGCACCGGCACGACCGGCGCGGTGGCGCGGCGGCTCGGGCGCGAATGGATCGGGATCGAGCGCGAGAGCCGTTACATCGAGGTCGCCAAAGCGCGGATCGAATCCACCTTGCCGCTCGACGAGAGCGCGATGCGCACGATGGGCGCGCGCGCGGCGCAGCCCAAGGTGCCGTTCGGCGCGCTCGTGGAAAGCGGGATGATCGTGCCCGGCGCGGAATTGACCGATTCGAAGCGGCGCTGGCGCGCGGCCGTGCGCGCCGACGGCACGCTGGAGATCGCCGGAACGCAAGGATCGATTCACAAGGTCGGCGCCGGCTTGCAGAACGCGCCGTCCTGCAATGGCTGGACGTTCTGGCATGTCGAGCGGGAGGGCATGCTGGTCGTGCTCGACACGCTCAGGCAGGACTATCTCGCCGCGCTGGCCTAAGGCCGGCGGATGACCGGCCGACTCTATCTCCGCCCCACTGGCTTCGTCGACGCGCCGTTCGGCCATGACGGCAAGGTCGCGCGGCTCGCGGGTGGGCTGAACTGGTTTTCCGCAGTGGAGATTGTCGGCGATGCCGGCGTCGAGCTGGTGCCGGTCGAGACCTTCGAGGCTCGACTGGCCGATCTCGGGGATGCGGCGCGGACGGCCTGGACCAACATCACGTCGCCACGTGCCTCGCTGTCGTTGGGCGAGCGGACGGTCCGGCTCGATCAGCCGCAGGTGGTCGGCATTCTCAACGTCACGCCGGACAGCTTCTCGGACGGCGGACGGTTCGCCGACGTGGAAGGCGCGATCCAGGCCGGGCACGATATGGCCGGGGCGGGTGCGGCGATCGTCGACGTCGGCGGCGAATCGACCCGACCGGGCGCGAAGCCGGTCTGGGAAGGGGACGAGACCACGCGGGTCGAGCCGGTGGTGAGGCGGCTGGCGGCCGGCGGCGTCGCGGTGTCCATCGACAGCCGCAAGGCGAGCGTGATGGAAGCGGCGCTGGGCGCAGGCGCGGCTTTGGTCAACGACGTGTCGGCGCTCACCTGGGACCCGCGCACGGCGGAGGTCGTGGCGCGCGCCGGCTGCCCGATCGTGCTGATGCACCACAAGGGCGATCCGGCGACCATGCAGGACGATCCGCGTTACCACCGGCCCGTGCTGCTCGAAGTCTTTGACTGGCTGGAGGAGCGGATCGTGACGGCGACGGCGGCCGGGATCGCGCGCGAAAAGATCGTCGTCGATCCGGGGTTCGGCTTCGGCAAGACCGTGCAGCACAACCTTCAGATCATGAACGGCCTTGCGATGCTGCACGGCCTCGGCTGCCCGATCATGCTCGGCGCGAGCCGCAAGCGGACGATCGGCGCGATTTCCAACGAGGCGCCTGCGGATCAGAGATTGGGAGGTTCATTGGCGCTGGCCATGAAGGCGGCGGAGCAAGGGGCGCAGCTCATCCGCGTCCACGACGTGCCGGAAACGCTTCAGGCGCTCCGCGTCTGGCGCGGCCTCCGCGATACGGCGCTGACGCCGTCCCGCGCATAGACGTCCGGCAGGAATGCGACACCATCCTGGCTCGGCAAGGCGGTGAAATAGGCAATGTAGACCGGCACCGGCTCCGGCAGGTCGACGCGCTGCTCGGGTGCGCCGCTCGGGCGCGGTGGGCGGCCACGAAAGAGCCAGCGCTCGAGGCGGCCGGCATCCTCCACCCGCACGCAGCCGGAGCTCTGCCGCCGGTCGGCGCCGGCGAACAGGCCGCGCAACGGCGTGTCGTGCAGATAGACGCCGAGATCGTTGGGCAGCATGAACTTGATCCGGCCCATCATATTGTGCGCGCCTGGCGTCTGGCGCAGGTTCACGAAGCGCCTCCCGGCCGCGACCGCGCGCCAGTCGACTTGTGACGGATCGAGCCGCCGCGCCTGCGGCGACCAGTCGGAGAGCACTTCCAGCCGCTCGGCGCGGATCGCCGCCGCGCCGCCGCGGGCACGCTGCCGGATCAAATCGGGCGGCAGGTTCCAATAGGGATTGAGCGCGGCGTAGCGGATCAGCCCGGCGAGCTGCGGCGTCGGCATCGCCGGCTTGCCGACGATCACCCGCATCGTGTCGCGGATGCGGCCGTCCTCGATCATCCAGAGGCGCGCCGAGGCGGCGTCGACCAGGATGTAGCGGCCGGAGGGGCGGGCCGGGATCGCGCGGGCGCGCTCGATATTGGCCTCCAGCAGCCGGCGTTGGGCGGCATCGCCGTGGAAATTGGCGAGGGCGCGGGTGAGGCCGGCGAAGACCGGGTTGATCCGTTCCATCTCGTCGAAATGGCGCGTGAAGGAGGGCGCTTCGGCCAGTTCCCGGAGCAGGTCGTCGGCGCGGCGGGGCGCGGGCGCGAGCCCGGCGTCGATGTAACGGATCGCATTGGCGGCGGGCGCGCGATGATGGGCGCGGACCCAGGCGATATAGGCCTGGCTGAGCAGCAGATCGGCGCGGGTCAGCCAGTGACGATTGCCACCGGCCGCCGCATCGAGCGCGGTGCGCAGCGCGGGCGAGTTGGCGGTGCCACGCACGAGCGCTTCAAGTCGCGCCGCCTCCGGCCGAAGCAGGCCGTCCTGAACCCAGACCGGCCGGTAGGCGCGCTCCCGATAGAAGGCCGCGATATCGGGATCGACATCGAGCGCCGGCAGGATTGGAATGGTGACCGACGCGCGGGCCGGAGATGCCGCACCGGTCGCGGTCCAGGAGCTCAGAGGCAGCACGAGGAGGCAGGCCAGCGCCAGGCCGAGAGCACGGAGGAGCCGGACGAGCCGCGTCATGCGCTCGCGCCTATGCGCGCGCGGCCATGGCGATCAAGTGCTTGAACGGACAGGGAAACCGCCCGTCCCGCTTCGGGACGTGCGGCGCCCGAAGGTTATTTCGGACCAGGCACCTTGAGCGCTCCGTCGAACTTCTCGATCGTCAGGCTGTCGATGTCGATGTCGTCGGCGCAGCGGAGGTTGATTTCGACCATCGGGCCGCTCGGGCCTTGCCCTTCGGCGAACGGCGCACAGCCGCAGGTCTTGCAGGAATGAAAGCCGATATTGCCGGTATTCCAGCGATAGGTGCCGATCGCGTCGCGCGAGGTTTCGAGCGTGAACTTGTCCGGCGTCGTGAAATGGTGGAGCGGCGCCCGCCGGCGGCAGATCGAGCAATTGCACTCCATCGCTTTGGTCGGCGCATCCTCGTCGACCGTGTAGCGGACCGCGCCGCAATGGCAGCCACCCTCGAATGGCATCCTCGTCTCCCTCAGGTCAGCGCGCGATAGAGACCGGCGGCGTAGATCGCGGTCGCGGCGAGGCCGATCGACGTGCGCCCCGCATGGAGCCGGCCCCAGCGCCCCAGCATCGCCACCGTCTCGGCGGAAACCGCTTCCGGCGGGGTCGCCTTCAGCCGGTTGTTCAATTGCCACATGACCGCGAAGGTGTAGGCGATCGCGCCCAGCATCACGAGGCCGCCGGCCAGGAAGAACAGGTCGTTCCACCGCAGCCAGACCGCGATCCCGACGAGGCCGGAGAGGCCGGCGAGCGACGCCTGCATCACCGCGCCATGAGCGTAAGCGGACTTCCATTGGACGAGTTGCGCCGTGGGCTCGATCCGTCCCCGCGCCGGATGCTCGGCGAACAGGACATAGAGCGCCGCGCCGGAGAACAGGGCGGCGAGGGTGAGGGCGGCGATCGCGAGCATCGCTGTCTCCTACAGGCTGTGTCCGCCCTTGGCGATGAGTCGCCGAACGGACTTCATCCCGCCATCGCCGCGAGCAGGCTTTTGATCGGCACGAAGGCGAAGGCGACCGACATGTCGGCGACGCCATAAGGCATGAACAGGTCATCGCCCACCTTGAGCGTGCCGCACGTATAGACCACGTTGGGGACATAACCGTCGCGATCGTCGTCGGCCGCAGAGAGCAGGGGCTGGGCGGTGCGGCCGAGCACGCGCGACGGGTCCTCCTTGTCGAGGAGCGCCGCACCGATCGCATATTTGCGCATCGCCCCAACGCCGTGGGTCAGCACCAGCCAGCCCTCGTCGAGCTCGATCGGTGGGCCGCAATTGCCGATCTGGACCAGCTCCCAGGGATAGAGCGGCTCGAGCAGCAGCCTGCCTTCGTCCCAATGGCCGAGATCGTTGGAGGCGAGCAGGAACAGATTCTTGCCGTCCTGTCGGCCCAGCATCAGATAGCGGCCGCCGACCCTGCGCGGGAACAGGGCCATGCCCTTGTTGCGCGGCGCCGTGCCGGTCATCGGCTGCAGTATGAAGTCGTGAAAGTCGCGCGTGCGCAGCAGTTCGGTGCGGATCCCGGTGCCGGAGAAGGCGGTGTAGGTGCCGATCCATTCGCGCTCGCCGTCATCGTCGACGAATTCGGTGAGGCGCAAATCCTCGAGCCCGTTGCGTTGCGCCGCGGTCATCGGGAACAGGACGGTGCCGGAGAGCGAGCTGTCCTTGTGGCGGTGAACGACGATGCCTTCGCTTTCCTTGATCGAACCGCGCCGGGTCGAGTTGGCGGCGGTCGCGAAGGGCGGCTCGGCCAGCAAGTGAAGCTCGCGCTTCGGCGTGACGATGCCCTCGCGGAATGCGATCGAGGAGATATGGCCCTCGCCCACTGCCCGCAGCGATATGATGAAGCGGGCAGCGCCGTGGCTCAGCCCGCTCTGGTCGGGGTGCCGAACGACGCTGGGATTCATCAAAGCCGCCGCCGAATAGCTGTATTCGTGGCAGAAATAGGCGCCGATCAGCAGCTTCTTCTCGCGCCTTATCGCACGGCCGTCGAAGCCAAGCTGGTCCTCCAGCTCCTCGTAGCGGGCGAGGAAGATTTTTTCGGTCTGCCAGTGACGCGACTCGAAATCGCGCATGACCAGAGCGAGCTCGGACCGCGCCGTGCGCATGTCCATCTCGCGCACCTGCGCGACCAACGCAGCGGTCCGGTTCCTGTCGCCGCTCTGCACGTTCCAGGCGAGGTGAAAAGGGCGGACCACGACCCGGCCCGGCTCGGCGCGCAGGCGCAGCTCGTCATGATGGAGCTCGATCATCGGCGCTCCTATGGCGATTGGGTCGGACGGACGGAACCCCCTAGCGATCGAGCAGCGCGCGGATCGCGCGATTGGCAAGCTGGAAGGCCAGAACCGATTCGGCGCCGCGATTGCGGTTCGCCTCGACCGGGCCGAGACCGTCCAGGCACTCGCCGCTCGCCGGATCGCCCATGGTCGCGCCGAGATCGTTCTCGCCCTCGTACCAGCGCCAGGCGGCGAGCGCCGCGTCGACCCAGACGCGATCGCCGCTCGCGGCATGTGCCGCCGCACAGGCGTCGATCGTCGCCCAGGCTTCCAGCGGCTGCTGATCGAACGGCGCCGGCGGGGCGTAAGGCATGCCGAAGCTCGCCGTGCCAACCGGGCGGAAATGCCCCAGGGGCGCGCGCTGGACGTCGACGAGCCAGGCGAGCGCCTCGAGGCCGTCGGCAACCCATTCCGGTCGGCCCAGCACGACACCCGCGCGGATCAGCGCTTCGGGCAGGCGGGCATTGTCATAAGAGAGGGAGGGCTCGAACCAGATCCAGTCCGGGCGGCGTTCGGCCTGGAGCGCTTCGGCCAGCGCCTTCCCGAATGTGGCGAGCAATAGCGTCGCGAACTCGTGGCCGGGTTGCGCCTCCATCATTTCTGCCGCGCCGAGAACGGCGAAGGCGCGCGACCGGGGAAATGTGAAGTCCAGGAAGTGAGGCGCGCTGCATTCGAACAGCCCACGGGCCCAGTCTCTCAGGTCGGCCAGGCGGCCGTCGCGCGCCGTGACGCCGAGCGACCAGAGTGTCCGGGCCGAGCTGTCGTCCGATCCCGCCTCCTCCAGCCAATGCCGGTCGAAGGCCATGAAATTGCGGAACCGGCCCGCGTCCGGGTTCCAGGCGTGCTGGACGAAGGCGGCGTAGACCGGCGTCCAGCGCGCGTAGAGCGAATCGGTCAGATCATCGGCGCGCTGCATCAGGATCAGCGCGCGGGCATTGTCGTCGACGCAATAGCCGTGGGCGCGATTCGGCACACCATAGTCGCTATGCTGGAGGATGCCGGTGTCGTCGCTCAGCCGGGCGATCGCCGAAAAGGATGCCAGAGCGGGCATGGCCGGCGGGACCGGCTCCGCGGCGGGGCGCGGTCCCGCCTCGAAGATCGTCGTCATCTCCGCGACGGCCGCTTCCGCCAGCCGCGGCCAGAGCATGGCTCGGCCGAGCGCATGGTTGGCCCGGGCCATGCGCTCGCGCTCATCGCCATTGTCGAGCAGGGCGTTGATCGCCGCGGAGAAGCCGGCGCTGTCGCCGAAGCCGACCAGCCGGCCGTGGCCGCGTGCAAGCAGCTCGGCGGCGTGGACATAGGGTGTCGAGACCACCGGCTTGCCCATCCCGACCGCATAAGCGAGCGTTCCCGAGGTCATCTGCTGCGCGCCGAGATAGGGCGTCACATAGATGTCGGCCGCTTCGAGGAAATCCAGCAACCGCTCGGTCTCGACGAACTCGTCGACGAAGCGGACATGGTCGGCGACGCCGCGCGCGCCGGCGAGTTCGGCGAGGCGCTCGCGATAGGCCTCGCCCTGGCGCGCGACGAGATGGGGGTGGGAAGCGCCGAGCACGACATAGAGAACGTCCGGATGGCGCGTGACGATCGCCGGCAGCGCCTCGATCATCGTCTCGATCCCCTTGCCGGGCGAGAGCAGGCCGAAGGTGAGCAGCAGCTTGCGGCCGGAGAAGCCCAGCCGCGCCTTCATCGGCGCGCTGTCGGTGAGCGGCCGGTCCGGCACGCCGTGCGGGATAACGCGGACCTGGCCGGGACGTGCGCCATAAGTCTCGGCCAGAATCTCGCGGCCGCGTTCGGCCATCACGAACAGCCGGTCGGCGCGGCGGACCAGCGCCTGCATCACCCTGCGCTGATTCGCGTCGGGGCGGGCGAGGACGGTGTGCAGCGTGACCGCGACGGGAATGGTCAGCACGTCGAGCAAGGCGAGCAGATGCGCGCCCGCCGGGCCGCCGAAGATGCCGTATTCATGCTGGATCCAAAGCAACTGGGCGCCGCTCGCCTCGATACGCTGCGCTGCAGCACGGTACGCGGCGGGGTCTTCCTCAGGGATGCTCGTCGAGACCGCGTCGGAATAATCGTAGGGTCCGCTCCCATCGTCCATCGCGAAGACATCGACAGCCAGGTTCGGAAAGCGCCCGGCGAGCGCCGACCGGACGTCGGCGGTGAAGGTCGCGATGCCGCAGCGCCGAGGCGGGAAATTGCCGAGCAGGGCGATATGACGGAGGCCCGCATCGGTCCGAGTGGAGAACAGCGGAATGGTCTCGGCCGTGGCGACCGGCCGATCGATAAGCGCAAATGTCACAAATACCTCCGTCGTCATCTAACGACGGAGCAAGCCATTAGGTTTCCGACGTATTGTGCGCCGCAGCAAAAAACAACCTAGGCGGCGATGTCGCCGATGCCGAGCTCGCCGAGTTTGCGGTAAAGGGTGGAGCGGCCGATGCCGAGCCGCCGCGCGACCTCGGTCATCCGGCCGCGATAATGGCCGATGGCGAGACGGATCACGTCCGCCTCGATCTGCTCCAGCGGGCGCAGATTGCCGTCGGCCTGGTAAAGCGTGATGCCCGGGCCGTGGGCATAAGCGGCGGTCGAGGACTGGCCGTTCAGCGGCTTCGCATGGAAATCGTCGGCGCGGCGGCCATGGCTCGCTTCGGTCGCGATATGCGGGAAATCGGCGGCGGTCAGCGCGTCGCTTTCGCAGAGCACGGCGGCGCGGAACAAGGCGTTCTGGAGCTGGCGGACATTGCCCGGCCAGCCATAGGACATCAGCACCGCCAGCCCGTCATCGGTGATCGAGAGGTGCCGCATCCCGGGCTGCTCGGCGATCCGGTTGAGCATGTGGCGGGCGAGGGCGGGGAGGTCGCTGATCCGGTCGCGCAAGGGCGGGATCGGCACGTGGACGACGTTGAGCCGGTAATAGAGATCCTCGCGGAACCGCCCCTTGGCGACCTCCTCCGCGAGGCGCCGGTTGGTCGCCGCGATGATCCGGACGTCGACGGTCTGGGTGATCCGCGAGCCGAGCCTCTGAAACTCGCCGCTCTCGATCGCGCGCAGCAGCTTGACCTGCGTTTCAAGCGGCAGCTCGCCGACCTCGTCGAGGAACAGGGTCGAGCCCTCGGCGTCCTCGAACCGGCCGATATGGCGGTCGAAGGCGCCGGTGAAGCTGCCTTTCTCGTGGCCGAACAGCACCGACTCGACGAGATTTTCGGGAATCGCGCCGCAATTGACGACGTGGAGTTGCTTCTTGCCGCGCGGGGAGGCGGCATGGATCGCCTGGGCGACGATCTCCTTGCCGACGCCGCTCTCGCCTTCGAGCAAGACGGGCGCGCGAGCCCGGGCCGATTTGGCCGCCACAGCGAGCGCGGCGCGAAAGGCGGGCGCGGAACCCACGATCTCCTCGAAGCCGAGGCTCTTGCTGATCTTCTCGGACAGCGGCCGCAGCTCGCCGGTCGTCCGGCGGCGGTCGGTGGCGCTGTTCAGCGCCGTCAGCAGCCGGTCCGGCGCGATCGGCTTGACCAGGAAATCGGAAGCGCCGGCGCGCATCGCGTCGACCGCGCAGGCGACAGTGGACTGGGCGGTGAGGACAAGCAGCGGAAGCTCGGGCCGGATCGCCTTCACCTCGCGGACCAAGGCCGCGCCTTCCTCGCCCGGCAGCCAGTGATCGAGCAGGACCGCGTCCCATTTCGGCTCCTGCGGGTCGGCCGCCATCTCGCGCGCCTGCTCGATGTCGTTGGCGCCGCGCACCCACCAGCCGGCGCGCGCGCCGATCGCCGCGACCAGCCGGCGCTGGGCCGGCTCATCGTCGATCAGCAGCAGGCAGCGGGTGGGATCCGGCCGCATCACTTGTCCCCTTCGTCCGAAAGCGGGACCGTTTAGGCCAAGCCGGGTAAAGGCGGCCTTAAGGCGAGTTCGCGGGCCATGCCGCCTTGCCCTTCGCCGCTTATGGTTGGTAGGAGGCCTCAACGCAATGAAGCGAGGGACGAGACGATGGCGGCGACGGGCGATGCGGAGCGCGAGGTCGCGCGGCACCGCGACACCTACGGCTTCTTCACCGGGCTGATGAAATGGGGGACGATCCTCAGCTTCGTCGCGGCGATGATCGTCGTCTTCATCATCGCGAATTAGGGGAGACGCGGGGGTGAAAATCGCGGTCCTCAAGGAAACAGCGGCGGGCGAGCGCCGCGTCGCCGCGACCCCCGAAACGGTCAGGAAATTCATCAATCTGGGCGCCAGCGTCGCGGTCGAGGCCGGCGCCGGCGAGGGCGCCAACATCGCCAATGACGATTATGTCGCGGCCGGCGCGACGATCGGCCCGCGCGGCGAGGTGCTGAAGGACGCCGATATCATTCTCGCCGTGCAGGGCCCGGAAGTGGCGGAGATCGAGGGGGCGAAGAGTGGCGCCCTGCTGGTCGGCGCGCTCAATCCGTTCGGCAAGCGCGAGCGGGTCGACGCCTATGCGGCGGCCGGGCTCGACGCGATTTCGATGGAGTTCCTGCCGCGCATCACCCGCGCCCAATCGATGGACATGCTCTCCAGCCAGGCCAATCTCGCCGGCTACAAGGCAGTGCTCGACGCCGCGTCGGAATATGGCCGCGCCTTTCCGATGATGATGACCGCAGCGGGCACGGTGGCGGCGGCGAAAGTGTTCGTGATGGGCGTCGGCGTCGCCGGCCTGCAGGCGATCGCGACCGCGCGCCGGCTCGGCGGTCAGGTCTCCGCGACCGACGTGCGCGCCGCGACCAAGGAGCAGATCGAGAGCCTCGGCGCAAAGGCGATCTTCGTCGAGAAGGTCGCCGGCATCGAGGGCGAGGGCACGGGCGGCTACGCGACCGAGATGTCCGACGAATATAAGGCGGCGCAGGCCGAACTCGTCTCCAGCCATATCGCCAAGCAGGACATCGTCATCACGACCGCTTTGATCCCGGGCAGGCCGGCGCCGCGCCTGATCAGCGACGCGCAGCTCGCATCGATGAAGCCGGGCAGCGTGATCGTCGATCTGGCGGTCGAGGCGGGCGGCAATGTCGAAGGCGCCGTTGCGGGCGAGGTCGTGACCAGGCACGGCGTCAGGATCGTCGGCCACAGGAACGTGCCGAGCCGGCTCGCGGCAGACACGTCGGCGCTCTACTCGCGCAACCTCTACAATTTGCTCAGCGCCTTCTGGAACGCCGAGACCAAGGCACTCGCGCTTCCCGACGACGATGAGATCGTGAAGGGCGCGCGGCTGACCCAAAGCGGCAAGGTCGTCAGCGAACGGCTGCTGGGATGATGACGGGGCGCGCCGCCCCGCTGGCGCTGATCGCCGCCGCTATGCTGGCGGGCTGCTCGACGATGGACGACGCTCATGCCGGCAGCGGCTGGAGCCGGGCGCCGGATCTTGCCGTCTATGGCGCGATGGAGATGTATGGCGGGATCGCGCGCGAGCAATCGATCCTGTGCGGCGGATTCCGGACAGAGGTGGTGCGCGAGCGCTGGCGGGACGATTTCGGCGTCCGTGCCGATGCGGTCGAGGCGGCTTTGGTGGCGCGGCATGGCGCGGAAGCGGTGGAGCGCGCGGGCTTATCGCCGACGCGCCGCGTCGCCTGCCCACAGATTCCGGACATGAGCTGGCGCGTCCAATATGCGCGCCTGCTGCGGCTGCTCGAGACACGGCTGGGCCTGAGGGGATGAGGAATGGACCTCTAAAATCCTCCCCCAAGGGGGGAGGGGGACCGCGAGCCGAAGGCTCGTGGTGGAGGGGTGTCAGCGTCCGTCGCCTGGCGCCGCGCTTTTCACCACCGCTGACACCCCTCCCCCGCTTCGCGGTCCCCCTCCCCTTGCAGGGGAGGATTTGAGCTATGCTTCAAGGACCCAAAAAGACGATGGGGCAGGCGCGAAAGCTGCGCCGGGAAATGAGCCTTCCCGAAGTTTTGCTTTGGCAGGAACTTCGCAAGCGTCCGTCAGGCTTGAAATTTCGTCATCAGCATCCCGCCGGCCCATACGTGGCCGACTTCTTCTGCCACCGGGCGCGCTTGGTCATCGAGGTCGACGGCGACGCGCATGGTAGAGGGGTTCGCCCCCGAAGGGATGCCATTCGCGACGCCTGGTTCGCTGCTCGACGATTTGAGATCATGCGCATCCCGGCCGCCGAGGTGCTTGGGAATTTGGACGGAGTCCTGCAGGGTATCGTCGCCCGCGCCGGCTCAGGGGAGGACTGAATGGACTTCATCACGATCCTGTCGATCTTCGTCCTGGCCTGCTTCGTCGGCTATTATGTCGTCTGGTCGGTGACGCCGGCGCTGCACACGCCGCTGATGAGCGTCACCAACGCGATCTCCTCAGTGATCATCGTCGGCGCGCTGATCGCGGCGATGGCGGCGGGCAGCCCGAGCGCGCGCTGGCTGGGTCTCGCCGCGGTGGTGATGGCGAGCATCAACATCTTCGGCGGCTTCGCGGTCACGGCGCGGATGCTGGCGATGTACAAGAAGAAGGAACGCTAGGGTGACGGGGCAGGGGGATCTGAGCCATGCATGAGACCATTGCCGCGCCCGCCTGGGTGATGCTCGCCTATCTCGTCGCGGGCGTGTGCTTCATCATCGCCTTGCGCGGCCTTTCCAGTCCGGAAAGCTCGCGGCGCGGCAATCGGTACGGCATGATCGGCATGGCGATCGCGGTCGTCACGACGCTCGTCCATTACGCGCCGCACATGCCCGGTCAGACCGGGCTCGCGGGGCTGGATCTGCGCTTCGTGGCTGAGGTCGCGGCGGCGATCGCGATCGGCGCTGGCATCGGCCTGGTGATGGCGCGGCGGATCGCGATGACCGCGATGCCGCAACTCGTCGCCGCCTTCCACAGCCTGGTCGGCCTCGCCGCGGTCGCGGTCGGCGCGGCGGCGTTCCTGAACCCGCTCGCCTTCGGCCTCACCGACGCGGCGACGGGTCTTATCCACGTCAACAGTCGGGTCGAGATGGGGCTCGGCGTCGCGATCGGCGCGATCACCTTCTCCGGCTCGGTGATCGCCTTCCTGAAGCTCAACGGCAACATGTCGGGCAAGCCGATCATCCTGCCGCTGCGCCACGTCATCAACCTCGGCACGCTCGCCGCGATCGTCGGCCTGGTCGGCTATTTCACCCAGGATCAGGCGCCGTGGATCTTCTGGACGGTGATCGGCCTCAGCTTCGCGATCGGCTTCCTGCTGATCATCCCGATCGGCGGCGCCGATATGCCGGTCGTCGTCTCGATGCTGAATTCCTACTCGGGCTGGGCAGCCGCGGCGATGGGCTTCACGCTGCAGAACAGCGCGATGATCATCACCGGCGCACTGGTCGGCTCCTCGGGCGCGATCCTCAGCTACATCATGTGCCGGGCGATGAACCGCAACTTCATCTCGGTCATCGCCGGCGGCTTCGGCGGCGGTGACGTGGCGGCGGGCGCCGAGGCGGCGATCGACCGGCCGTGGAAGCGCGGCAGCGCCGAGGACGCGGCGTTCCTGATGAAGCAGGCCGAGCTGGTGATCATCGCGCCGGGCTACGGCATGGCGGTGGCGCAGGCGCAGCATGCGCTCCGGGAGATGGGCGACCTGCTGGAAGCAGAGGGCGTGAATATCAAATATGCGATCCACCCGGTCGCGGGTCGCATGCCGGGGCACATGAATGTGCTGCTCGCCGAGGCGGCGGTCGATTATGAGCAGGTGTTCGAGCTGGAGGACATCAATTCCGAGTTCGCCCGTGCCGACGTCGCCTTCGTGATCGGCGCCAATGACGTGACCAATCCGGCCGCCAAGACCGACCGCTCCTCGCCGATCTACGGCATGCCGGTACTCGACGTGGAGAAGGCGAAGACGGTGCTGTTCGTGAAGCGATCAATGGGCGGCGTCGGCTATGCCGGCGTCGACAACGAGCTTTTCTATCGCGACAACACGATGATGCTGCTCGCCGACGCCAAGAAGATGGTCGAGGAGATTGTGAAGTCCATGGGTTGAGCGCGGGGCGCTCAACCTCTTCACAATCTCGTCAAGTCGATGGGCTCGGGCCACTAAAGCCTGCGAATCGGTCCAAACTGCATCCATTTCGGATTGAGTTTCGCGACAGCGACGGTCTGTTATCGCGACTATCTTTTTTTGGTCTGCGATGTGCGCCGTTCCCGCATGGCATCGCCCAAGCCGGTTGCTGTGCCGAAGACGCTCCGGTTTGGCGAAATATCGGTTCGATCAGCGACTTAGGCGCGATTAACCGCGTCCAGTTCGGAGTAAGTCCCGGATTCCGAACAGACGTTGCTCACGCCATCCCGCTTCGGCGGACGCACTGGCGATCGGGGGGCAAATGTCGCATGATCCGCTGGCGATGATCGAATATCGATCCGATCCGGCGATATTCATTTTGGGGGACAGCCGCGATGCCGTCGCGCGCTGGCGCGATGCGGCTGAGAGCGCCGGCATCCCGGTGCGCGGCACAAGCGAGACGATTTCGACCAATGTCGATCTGCCGGTGGCGAGCGTGCCACTGGCGATCGAGATCGATGGCGATCCGACCTCCGGACTATTGGAGTGGCTTCACGCGGAAGCCGAGGCGGGGCGGCGCATCGCCCTGAGCGCCTCGCCATCGCTGATGGACGACGCAATCGCCTGGCACGACAATATCCGGCTCTCCAGCGCGCCGACGCCCATGCAGCGGCTCGAGGATCTCGCCGCGCTGGTGACGCCGGCAAGCGCGCGGCTGCACGACGTCGGCCGCGACGGCCACGACATGCTGCGCAAGCTGTCCGAGGATGTGGGCCGGATCGCCGAGACGCTGGCCACGCTCGCCGAGGAACCGGAAACGGTTCGCGGCGAAGGCGAGGACGAGGCGCTGGACGCCGCGGCGATCCGGGCGATCATCCGTGCCCGGCGGCTGCGCGAGAATTATTTTCCGGCCTGCCTGTTCGCCGATCCAGCCTGGGACATGCTGCTCGATCTGATGGCGGCGCGGCTGGAAGGATCGCCGGTCGCGGTCTCCAGCCTCTGCATCGCCTCGGCCGTGCCGGCGACGACGGCCCTGCGCTGGATCCGCACGCTGACCGAGCGCGGGCTGCTGGTGCGGGTCGCCGATCCCCGCGACGGCCGGCGGGTGTTTATCGACCTGTCCGATCAGACGGCGCGGACGTTGGCCGACCATCTGCGCGCGGCCAGGCGGATCAGCCCGCTCATTCTCTGACGCGGCCTTGCCCGCCGCGACCAGCGATGGCAGGGCGCGTCAATCCGGGCGCTTAGCTCAGCTGGTAGAGCATCTCGTTTACACCGAGAGGGTCGGCGGTTCGAGCCCGTCAGCGCCCACCAGCCTTCGCTAAAGCTACGGCTGGCCAGCCAGCCGGAGGTTTGCGAAGGCTGCCCGCCATGGCTTCAACGACGGCGGGCTACGGCGCTGGATGGGAGAACACCGATGGCGAAGCAAACCTATCACGGCAGCTGCCATTGCGGCGCGGTCCGTTACGAGGCGGACATCGACCTCGATGCCGGCACCGGCAAATGCAATTGCTCGATCTGCGCCAAGAAAAGGATGTGGGGCGCGGGCATCAAGCCGGAGGACTTTCGCCTGCTGTCGGGCGAGGACCAGCTCGGCGACTATCAGTTCGGCTCGATGCAGGGCCATCATCGCTTCTGCCGAACCTGCGGCGTCAGCGTCTATGGCCATGGCTATGTGAAGGAGATCGGCGGCGCCTATGTCTCGGTTTATGTCGCTACGCTCGACGATGTCGACGATGCGACGCTGGCCGCTCTGCCGGTCCAGTATATGGACGGCCGCAACGACAATTGGTGGAACCCGCCGGCCGAGACGCGGCACCTGTAGGTCGCCCCAGCAACAGGCACTCAGCGCTTCGCGGCGATTCGGTCGAGCAACGCGCGGCCCGCTTCGCTGACCCGCCAGGGGCGCGCGCCTTCGAACGGATAGTCGCAATATTCCCAGCCCTCTTGCGTGACGATCTGGCAATCTTCGCCGCGGAAGTCGTGGCGCACCTCGGCGACCTTGCGCGGCCCCAGCCAGATTTCGAAAACATAGTCGCCAAACTCCGGCGCATCGCGGCCGCGATAGCGCACGTCATAGTCGTCTTCGCTCACAGCGACCGGATCAGCTTCACCGCCACCGCCGCCCAGGGCGGATCGGTGACCACGCTCTGGCGGCCGCCGGCGCCGAGCGGCAGGATGTGGAGCTTGTTGTCCTCGCGCCCGATCAGCCGGCCGAAGATGAAGC
>NZ_JBQTIN010000151.1:0-12481 GCF_052388015.1 Sphingosinicella sp. | reverse complement strand
GGCGGCGACTCCAGCCGCGTCTCCGGGATCAGCCGCCTGAGTTTCTGCGCGAAGCTGCGAAGGCAGACCTCGCTCTCGCCCAGCGGCCCCGGCCGGTAATAAGACGAGGCCATGCCCTGCTGGACGCGGGCGATCAGGGCCGTGTCCTCGGCGTTGACCCGCCGGTTGATCCGCCAGTTCAGATAGCGCGCCGCCTTCATCTCGCGCCGGTCGTCGGGAACGGCGTAGCTGATCTCGCGGATCATCGTCTCGGTCGGCCCGACCGGGACGAAGTGCATGAAATCGACCTGGTCGGGATAGATGTCGAAGGCGACATTCGGCCAGAGCTTGAAATAGAGCCAGCGCCGTCCAGCCCCCTCGGGAAGGAAATGCTGATAGGCACGCTCGGAGGGATTGGGCGACGGCCGATCGAGCAGATCGCCCCACATCCGGTCGACATGCGCGTTCGCCTCGATCCCGTAGCCGGTCCCGAACAGGCGGGTGAGGCCGGGGTGGGCGACGTTGATGTGCAGCCCGTCCGAATAATTGTCGGCGACATTCTTCCAGTTCACGGCACGGCGGCGCAGCGTGATCCGGCCGATCGCCCGCAAGTCCTCGAAGCGGTGCGGCGCGACGTCCGCTTCATAGGGCGCCATCATCGCCGCGACGCTCGGCCCGCCGCTCTCCAGCCGCACGAACAGGAAGCCGCGCCAGTGCTCCAGCTCGACTGGAATGAGGCCGAGCAGGGACGGATCGAGCCCGGGATAATCCTCGCGGTCCGGCACGCCGATCAGCCGGCCGTCGGCGGCATAGGTCCAGGCATGGTAGGGGCAGGTGATCCGCCTGGCGCACCCTGACTCGCCGTCGACCAGCCGCGAGCCGCGATGACGGCAAACATTGGCGAAGGCGCGGACTTCGCAGTCCTGGCCGCGAATAACGAGGATGCTCTCGCCGAGGATTTCGAGCGTCCGCCAGTCGCCTGTGCCCGGAATGTCGCTCTCGTGGCAGACGATCTGCCAGGCGGGCCGGATCACCCGCGCCATCTCGACCCGGAAATAATCCGGATCGCGATAGACCCAGCCCGGCAGGCTGAGATCATCGAGCGGATCGGCGGCGAGGGGCGCGAAGCGGGCGGCCATGGGCGGCCGGGTAGCACGGGTTCGCCCGAAAGTCGCGCGAGACGACTTTTCGTTGCGGCCGTGGCATGAGCGGGACATGCCGGACCAGCATTCGACCGTTGCGCGAATCGCTGCCGTCCTCATCGCCTTGGCCGCCTGGGCCGGGCTCGCGGTCCAGCTCCAGGCCAGCATCGACCTCACGGGATCGGCCGGCGGCGCGCTCTGGGCAATGCTGCGCTTTTTCACGGTGATCACCAACCTCATCGTGGCGCTGCTGTTCACGGCCGTGGCTTGGGGCCGCCCTGCGTCGCCGTTCGCGCTCGGCGCCGTGATGCTGGCGATTTTGCTCGTCGGAATCGTCTTCGCCTTGCTGCTCAACGGCCCGGTCGAGCTGAGCGGCGGCGCGCTGCTGGCCGATTTCCTGCTTCACCGGGCGACGCCGGTGCTGGTTCCGATCTGGTGGCTGGCCTTCGCGCCGAAGGGCGGGCTCCGGCGGGTCGATCCGTTGCTCTGGATGCTCTATCCGCTCTGCTACTTCGCTTATGCGCTGGCGCGGGCCCAGCTGGACGGGCGCTATCCCTATCCATTCATGGACGCCGGCCGGATCGGCTGGCTGCAGACCGGATTGAACGCGGCCGAGGTCGCGGCCGGATTCCTCCTCGCCGGCCTCGCCCTGGTCTGGCTCGACAGGCGGCTGACACGGGATTGACGAGGCGCGGTTCAGGACAGCTTGCGGCGGCGATTCCGCTCTCCTATCCCTGACCCGCGATGGCCAGCGTCCCACCCCCCAAGAGATCGCGGCTGCGGCGCTTCGTCGTCGCCAGCTTCAAGGTGGCTTTAGGCGCGCTGCTGATCATGGCGATCGCCGTCGGCGTCGCGGTGGCGGTCGCCGTCAACCAGCTGCCGAGCTATGCCGAGCTGATCCGCCGCGACGATCTCGGCCAGATGGTGCGGGTGCGTGCCGCCGACGGCACGATCATCCACACCCAGGGGCCGAGCTTCGGCGAATGGCTGCCGTCCAACGACATTCCGCAGATCATGCGCGACGCGATCGTCTCGGTCGAGGACCGCCGTTTCTATTCGCATATCGGCGTCGATCCGATCGGCATCGTCCGCTCGCTGATCGTCCGCCTCCAGCGCGGCTTCTGGGCGCAGGGCGGATCGACCCTGACCCAGCAGCTCGCCCGCAACATCTTCCTGACCAACGACCGCAGCTTCATCCGCAAGGTGCGGGAGGCGATCCTGGCGATGGCGCTCGAATGGCGCTTCTCCAAGGACCAGATCCTCGAACTCTATCTCAACCGCGTCTATTTCGGCGGCGGCGCCTTCGGCATCGACGCCGCCTCGCGCCGCTTCTTCGGCCATAGCGCGGCCCAGCTCAGCACCGGCGAGGCGGCGATGATCGCCGGGCTGGTCAAGGCGCCGTCCAACTATGCCCCGACCGCCGACGCCGCGGCGGCGCGCGGCCGGTCGCGGGCGCGGGTCGTGCTCGGCGAGATGGTCGAATATGGCGCGATCACGCCGGCGCAGGCGGCGGCCGCCGATCCCGAGCAGGTGCAGATCGCCCGCAACACGACCGTCGGCACCCGCACCCGCTATTTCATCGACTGGGTGATGCCGCAGCTCGACACCTTGATCGACGAGACGGTGCAGCCGATCGACGTCTGGACCACTGTCCATCTCGGCATGCAGGAAGTGGCCGAGCGGGCGATCTCCGCCAATGCGCCGGAAGGCGTTCAGGGCGCCTTGGTCAGCCTCGACCGCGACGGGGCGGTCAGGGCGATGGTCGGCGGCCTCGATTATCGCACATCGAACTACAACCGCGCGACACAGGCGACGCGCCAGCCCGGCTCGTCGTTCAAATTGTTCGTCTATCTCGCCGGGCTGGAGGCCGGGCTGACTCCGGACACGCCGATCCTCGACGGACCGATCACGATCGGCCGCTGGTCGCCGCGCAACTCCAATGGCCGCTATTCCGGGCCGATGCCGATGCGCCAGGCGCTGGCCTATTCGGTCAACACCGTCGCCGTCCGCATCGCCCAGCAGGTCGGCACCCAGACGGTGGCGGACATGGCGCAGCGGCTGGGCATCACCACCCGGATCTCGACCTTTCCGTCCATGGCGCTGGGCGCGTCCGAGGTAAGATTGATCGACATGGTCCGCGCCTATGCGACCGTGGCGCGCGGCGGCGTCGGCGTGACGCCCTACGGCATCCGCCGGGTGACCACGGCGGACGGGACCTTGATCTATCAGCATCAGGACGACCAGTCCCGGGTGCTGCTTCAACCCTGGGTCGCGCAGCAGATGACCGACATGCTGGCCGGGGTGGTCAGCCGCGGCACCGCCCGCGCCGCGGACCTGGGCCGGCCGACCGCCGGCAAGACCGGCACAACCACGTCCAGCGCGGACGCCTGGTTCGTCGGCTTTTCCAGCGGTCTTACCACCGGCGTCTGGATGGGCCGCGACAACAATCGCCCGATTCCCGGCTTCTCGGGCGGCCAGGCGCCGGCGCGCACCTTCCACGATTTCATGGTCCGCGCCGTCGCCCGCCGGCCGGTCGAGCCGTTCGCGACGGATGCCCAGGCGCCCGACTGGCCGACCGGAGACGCCGAAAACTCCCTGCTGGAGGTGGTGCCGCCGGACGATCAGGGCCAGATGGTCGATCAGGACGGCAACCCGATCGAGCGGCAGCAGCCCGAGGAGGAGGATCCCTATGGCCGCGACGCCGCCCGCCCGGAGGACCAGGTCCCCGAGGAATATCAGGAAGAGACCTATTAGCGCCTGACCGGCCGGCCGATCCTATGCAACCCGGCGCCATGACGCCGCAGCCAGGCGCGCGCTGGTCGCGGGTCCTCGCCAAACAACCGCGCAACCAGAGCGTGAAAATCCGGTCCGTGATTCAGGTGGACGAGATGCGCCACCTCATGCGCCACCGTCGCGCGGCGGACGAAATCGGGGGCGAGGATCAGCCGCCAGCTGTAACGGATCGCGCCACTGCTCGAGCAGCTGCCCCAGCGCGAAACCGGATCGCCGACGCCGATCCGCGCCGCGGCGACACCGGCCAGCACGGCAAGTTCGTGCGTCTCGGCGGCGAGCAGCGCTCGCGCCTCGGCCTTCAGCCATCGCAGCGCCCTTGTGCCAAGACCCTCGATCGGCCCGCCGACCAGCAGGCGTTCGCCGTCGAGCGTCACGCGGCGCGCCCGGTCCGGCGACCATTCGATCCGCCGCTCGATCCCGCGAAACGGGATCGTTGCGCCGGGCGCGATCGGCGCGGCCCGCGGCAGCGCGGCCAATCGCGCGGCGATCCATTCATGCTGCTCCGCCGCCCAGGCCAGCGCGCGGCGACGTGAGGCCCGGCGCGGAATCGTGAGTGTGACGGCGCCGCTGCGTGGATCGACGCCCAGCCGCATTCGCCGCGCCCGCGCCGATTCGCGCAAGGTCACGGCGACGCCGCCGATCAGCGCCTCAGAGTTCACGATCGACCAGATGATGCTCGAGATCGCCGGCTTCGTCCTCGGTTACCGTCCAGCCGCGCACCGACATGCCCGCCTCATGGATCGTCTCGCGATTGCCACTGATCAGATAATGCCAGCCGAACAAAGGCTTGTCGTCGGCGCGGAGGCGATAGGCGCAGGTCGAGGGCAACCAGTCGATCCCCCACAGATTGCCGAGGGTGAGGCGGACGCAGTCCGGCACATGCACCTTGCGGTTCTTGTAGTCGCGGCAGCGGCAGGCGCGCCGGTCGAGCAGCCGGCAGGCGACGTTGGTCGGGAAGAGCTCGCCGGTCTCGGCGTCTTCCAGCTTGTGCAGGCAGCATTTGCCGCAGCCGTCGCAAAGCGCCTCCCATTCCGTCCGGTCGAGCGCTTCCAGCGGCAGCTCCCAGAAGCGCTCTCTCATCGCACCCAACGCCTCAGCTCGGCGACGAAGGCGTCGATGCCCTGATCATGCGGCAGGATCGCGATCGGCTCCCCTTCGGGCCCGTAGAGAACGATCTGCCGGCTGTGATCGACGAGGTAAGCGCCACCCGGCTGGGCCGGCGGCTGGCGCTGGTAATAGATGGCGTAGCGCCGCGCCACCTGCGCGACCTCCTCCTCGCTGCCGGTCAGGGCGACGATGCGCGGATGGAAGCGCGCCGCATAAGCGCCCACCACTGCGGGCGTATCGCGGGCCGGATCGACGCTGATGAAGATCGGCGTCACCCGCGCCGCGCGCGCCGCGTCCTCGGCTTCGAAGCGGCGCAGACCTGCGCCGATCAAAGCGAGATCGACCGGGCAGACGTCCGGGCAGAAGGTGAAGCCGAAATAGACGATCCGGTAGCGGCCGGCGAACTGGCTGTCCGAAACCCGCCGGCCGTCGCCGCCGATCAGGTTGATCGGCCCGCCCATCGTCGCCCCTTGCAGCGGCGGCGGATCGGACCGGCCGCCGCAGGCGGCGAGCAGCAACAAGGCAGCCAGGGCCAGCAGCGGACGAAATTGCGGGCTTTGGTTCATGACAGCGGCAGCCTTGCTTTGCTAAGCGACGGCAATCAAGCCGTTCGAAAGCCCAGCCATGCCCATACGCCTTCGCGCCTTCATCGCCATATTGTTCGTGATTGCCGGCGGGCCGCTCATCGCGCAGAGCGGCGGCGTCGGCTTTTCGCCCGGCTTCCGCTTCCTGAAGGCGGTGCGCGAGCGCGACGGCAATGTCGCCACGGAGATGACCGCGACACCGGGCGCGACTGTCATCAACAGCCGTGATCCGTCGAACGGCGACGGCGCGCTGCACATCCTGGTCAGGGGCCGCGACCTCAACTGGCTGAGCTTCATGCTGAGCCGGGGGGCGCGGGCCGATCTGCAGAGCAATGACGGCGCCACCGCTTTGCTGCTCGCCGCCCAGATCGGCTGGCGCGAAGGGGCCGAGCGGCTGCTCGCGGCGCGCGCCAATCCCAATCTCCCCAATCGGGGGGGCGAGACGCCGCTCATCTACGCGGTCCGCCGCTTCGACGCGCCGATGGTGCGGCTGCTGATGGCGAACGGCGCCGATCCCAACCAGACCGACAGCCTGTCCGGCAATTCGGCGCTCGACTATGCCCGGCAGGACCGCCGCAGCCAAGGGCTGATCCCGGTCCTGGAAGCGCGGCCGCAACCGCCGGCACGGCCGGTGCAGGGGCCGACGCCCCCACGCCAGCCCTAATCCAGCCCGGCGAGCGCCGGATCGAGATCGCCGGCGAGGCGCCGCGCCGCCCGGCGGGCGAAGCGCAGCACCTCGGCCTTGCGCCGGGCCGCGGCGAGCGGCCGGCACGGCGCCTCGCGGATCACCTCGGCGTCATAGCGGTCGGCGACGATCAGGCCGGCGCATTCGTCGCCGCGGCGGCCGCCGTCGAACGGTGACAGGTCGAATCCGGTCGGCACCGCCCAGAAGAAGCGGTCGCAATAATCGAGATAGTCGGTCCATTTGCGATCGCCCAGCAAATCGGCGCGCGACACCTTGATCTCGACGATGGTGAGCTCGCCTTTGGCGCTCAAGGCGATCATGTCGGCGCGGCGGCCGTTGGGCAAGGGCGCCTCGCACAAGGCGAACAGATCCTGGCGGAAGAACATCCGGGTGATCCCGCGCGCCACGTCGCGGGCGACCAGCGGCAGGTCCGCGAAGCAGCCGTCGGCAAGCGAATCGGGCAGGGTCGCCATCCGGCGAGCCTAGAATGAAAGGGGAACGCTGGGAAGCGGGCCAAGGGACACCGTATTCGGTGTCCCCTGATCAATAATGGGGGACACGCAATAGCATGTCCCCATTTTGATCAGCGGTAGAAGACGTGGTTGCCGACGGTCGCGACGCGCCGCAGCCGCCAGCCGGGATTGACCCGCCGGGCGTGGAAGAAGAGCGCGCGCGGGGCGGGGCTGTCGGCGAGATCGGCCATCGCGATCCGCGCGATCGCGACCGCGGTGCGCCAGTTGCGCGCCGATTGCGGCGGCTGCGGGATGTGGCCGCGGCGGACGAAGGAGAATTGGCCGGCCTGGCGGACGACGCCGCAAATGTTCGACGCGAAGCGGCCGGAACGCGAGCGGTTGATGATCACCTCGGCGACCGAAAGCTGACCGATGAGCGGCTCGCCCTGCGATTCGTAATAGACGGCGCGGGCGAGGCATTCATGCTCGCCGTCCAGCGTGTCGGCGCTGGCATGCTCGCCGACCAGGTCGGCGAGCGAGCGGCGCTCTTCGCGCTCGGGCGCGGCGAAAGCGGGGGCGCGCTCGGGAAAAGCGGGCGCCATGGCATGGGTGGCGACGGGCTGAAGCGCTTCTGGCTGGGGCGTTGGCGCCGGAGCGGAATCGTCGAGGTCGTTGAGGCCGAGATTCTCGGCGGTCAGGCCGCTGGCGGCATGCTCGATATAGGAAACCGTCGGGGTCGCATCGGCCTCGGAAGCGACCGAAGGATCGGCGACGGCGACCGCCGCGCAGCACGACAGTATCACCGCGGACAGCGCCGCGGCGCGGAACGGAAATCGCATTTAAACGTCTAGCCTGTGCGGTCGGATCGAGGCCAAGGCGATGATGGTTCGCCTTGCTCTTCCGCCCGTCTCGCGTGGCCGTTCACCGAATGGGTGAGATACGGCGACCCCCGCTCGTGCAGTCAATTGCCGAGATCGCGGCTAGGAGTCCGGCCCCGCGGGGTCAACCGAAAGCGGTCATTTCATCGGCGAACCGTTCGGCGGACGCGATATCCAGTTCCACCACCCAAAGATCGGGGTCGGCCCTTTGCCGGCGCGCGACGAGGGCGGCGAAACCCGCTTCGTCCCGCTCGGCGTCGCCGCCTGGATCGGCCCAGCGATACGCGCCGTCAGGGCCGAGGCTGCGCTCCAGGAAGCGGCACTTGACGCCGCGCTCGGCGAGAATCACGGCGAGCGCACCGGCGAGCGGGTCGCCCTTGCAGAGTATCGCGCCGACGCCCCCCTGCGCCTCCGCCGCGCGAATCAGCGCCTTGACCAGCACCGCGCTCGCCAGCCGCGGCTGCACTAGGGTCCAGACCCACGACCGGGCCGGTAGCCGGCGAGCCCCGAGAGCGGGATATGCGAGCGCATGAAGGTGCCGGTGCCCCGCGCCACCTCCTCGCCGTCCGGCAGGACGATGCGCGCCTCGCCGACGAAGACACGCCGCCTGCCGCTGATCCAGCGCCCCTCGGCCAGCGCCGGGCCGGCCTTCATCGGCCGGGTGAAGACGAGGTTGAAGGCGGTGGTGAGCAGGAAGCGGTCGCTGACCAGGCTGTTGCAGGCGTAGAAAGCGGCGTCGTCCATCATCTTGAAATAGAGCGTGCCGTGCGCCGCGCCGGCCGCGTGAAAACTGTCGGGCGTCACCTCGAAGCGGATGCGGGCTAGTCCGGCCTCGGGTATCTCAATTTCCGAGCCGAACAGGCCGTTGACCGGCGCGGCGCGGTAGAGCGAGACGAGCCGGTCGAAATGCGCCCGCTCGCCCGCCTCAGGCGGCATCGCGCGCGTCCTGGCCGGCGAGCAAGGCGTAGAGCGCATCCTTCGATCGCGCGCCGCGCAATTTGGCGAGCAAGGCGCGGTCGCGGAACACGCGGCTCACCGCGGCGAGCGCCTTCAGGTGATCGGCGCCGGCGTCGGGCGGCGACAGCAACAGGAAGACGAGGTCGACCGGCAGGCCGTCCACGGCGCCGAAGTCGATCGGCGTCGACAGTCGCGCGAAATGGCCGACGACGCGCGGCAGCCCGTCAAGCTTGCCGTGCGGAATCGCGGCGCCGCCGCCGAAGCCGGTCGAGCCCAATTTCTCGCGCGCGTTGAGGCAGGCGAGGATCGCCTTCTGGTCAAGACCGGTGCGGCGGGCGGCCGACGCGCCGACGAGCTGGAACAAGGCCTTCTTGTTGGCGACGACGAGGTCGGCCTCGACGGCGTCAGGGGTCAAGATGTCGGATAGATCGTTCATGGCGCTCATTGATCGGGCCCAGGCGGTCCGGAAAGATGGGGAAGGCGGAAGCGGAGAAGCGCCTAATGGCGCGGCTCGACCCAGCCGATCGTGCCGTCGCCTCGTCGGTAGACCATGTTGAGCAGGCCGGTCGCGCTGTTGGTGAACATCAGGGCGTTGGTGTTGCGAAGATCGAGCAGCATCACCGCGTCGGACACGCTCGCGCGCGGAATGTCCACCCTCGTCTCGGCGACGACCGGCGGATTGTCGACCGGCGCCTCCGCTTCGAGCGGCGGCGCGAACACCGTGTAGCCGGCGTCGAGCGCCTCCGCCTCGGCCAGCGCCTGCGCGGCATGCCTGTCCTTGATCCGATTCTTGTAACGGCGGAGCTGGGTCTCGATGCGGTCCGCCGCCTGATCGAAGGCGGCATGGGCATCGGCAGCCGCTCCGCGGCCCTTCAGCAGGATCCCCTGCGGAACGCGCGCGACGATGTCGCATGTGAAGCTGTGATCGTACGGGCCTTTGCCGAAGGTCACCTGGGCGGAAATGGCGCGGGAAAAATATTTGTCGGCGATCGCGGCAAGGCGCGCGTCAACGTCGCCCTGGAGCGCCGCGCCGGTGTCGATCTGGTGGCCCGAGACCCTGATGTCCATGAGCGCGCTCCGCCGCGATGATCGGGGGCGCATTTGGGCGCGCGCGGGGCCGAGGTCAACCGCGCCGGACGACGCCTAGAGACGGTTCCAGATCGGGTCCTTGATCCGCGCCAGGAAGGCGGCGTGGCGGGCCAGCTCGTCGAGGCCGGGCTCGTGCGGCCGGGGCGGCCGGATCGTCGCGACGATCAAGTCGGCGGTCGCGGCCATTGCATCATCCCCTTCGGCGACGATCGTTTCGGCGACCAAAGAGAGGCCGATCTGCCGCCCGCCGGTCAGCTCGATATAGACCTGGGCGAGCAACTGCGCGTCGATCAGCGCGCCATGCTTGACGCGGACCGAGCGATCGACGCCGAACCGGGCGCAGAGCGCATCGAGGCTGTGCTTGGCGCCGGGATATTTCGTCCGGGCGATGGCGAGCGTGTCGACCATCCGCGAGCCGCAGACCGGGCCGCGGCCGCAGCCCGCCAGCTCATGGTTGAGGAAGCCGAAATCGAAGCTCGCATTGTGCGCGACGAGCGGCGATTCGCCGATGAAGGCGAGCAATTCCTCCACCTTGTCGGCGAAGACCGGCTTGTCGGAAAGAAAACGGTCGGAGAGGCCATGCACCGCTTCCGCCTCGCTCGGCATCGGCCGGCCGGGATTGAAATAGCAATGGTAGGTCCGGCCGGTCTCGACCCGGTTGACCATCTCCAGGCAGCCGATTTCGACCAGCCGGTCGCCATTTTGCGGCGACAGGCCGGTGGTCTCGGTGTCGAAGACGATCTCGCGCATGCCCCTGCTATGAATCGACGGATTCGGCGAGGCAAGCGATGATTGCATCGACCGAAGCCCTTGTTTCGTCAAAGGAGCAATCGGTCGGGATGACGAAGTCGGCGCGGGCCCGCTTCTCGGCGTCGGGCAGCTGGTGGGAAAGGATGCGGAGGAGCTTCTCCGGCGTCATCCCCGGCCGGGAGAGCGTGCGCAGCCGCTGCACTTCGTCGTCGGCGGAGACGACGGCAGTCTTGTCGACCTGTGTGTCGAGCCCTTTTTCGAACAACAAGGGGATGTCGAGCACCACCACCGGCGCGTCGGCATGCGCGGCGAGGAAGGCCTCCCGCTCGCGTGCCACCGCGGGATGAATCAGCGCCTCGAGCCGGCGCAGATCCTCGGGCTCGGCCAGCACCCGCTCGGCCAGCGCCGTCCGGTTGACCCCGTCCGGCCCGGTCGTGCCGGGGAAGGCGGCCTCGATCTCGTCGACCAGCTTGCCTTCCGGCCCCTGCAGCCGGTGGACGACGGCGTCGGCGTCGAACACGGGGACGCCCGCGTCGGCGAACATCCGCGCAACGGTCGACTTGCCCATGCCGATCGAGCCGGTGAGGCCGAGGATCACGGTCATTGAGTCAAGAGCTCCCTGAGTTCGGCGTCGTATTCTCGTGGTGGAACGCTACCGAAGAAAATTCGAAAAGCATGATCAGCCTGTGCGATCAGAAGCGCTAGCCCATCGACCGTTCGTAATCCACGTCGCCGTGCAGTTGCGAGGAGTTCCGTCTCCACCGGATCATAGACCATGTCAAAGACGACCAGTTGATCCCAATTGCCCTCCTCAATGTGGCGCAGCACAGCCGACGGCATCTGCGGCTGGCCCCTCATTCCCAGCGGCGTTGCGTTGGCAACAATGTGCGGCGTCTGCAGATTGTGAGCATCGTCCAGCGGTCCGACAGTTCCGCCGAATTCCCATTCTCTCAACAAAGGCCAAGCCTTCTCCGGATTGCGGACGTTGAAAAAGACCAGGGATACCAGCCTCTCCTTGCACGCCGCGAGAAGCGCTCGGGCGGCTCCCCCCGCACCTATGATGCGGATCTCGGGTAAGGCATCGGATCTGAAGTACGCCGTCGGAAGAACGTCCAGTATGCCCAATACGTCCGTATTCGTCCCAGTCGTTCGCCCGAGCGATGGATAGATGACATTCAAGGCCCCAACCCGCGCAGATCGCGGGTCCACTTCATCGACGTGCCCGGCTGCATCCTGCTTAAGAGGCATCGTCACGTTGCAGCCGCGCCAGTCCGCATCGGTGCGGCGGCTTGCGAGATAGGCGGGCAGATCGTCGACCGTGACTCGCGTCGCGCGATAGTCGCCTTCGAGGCCGAGCTTCCTGAGCCAGAATTTGTGGATCAGCGGCGATTTGGAATGGGCGATCGGGTCGCCGATCACTTCGGCATAGGGGATGCCCATCAGCTCGCCAGGATGCCGCGCTCGCGGAGAAAAGCGAGCAAGGGCAGCAGCGGCAGGCCGAGGATGGCGAAATGGCTGCCTTCGACGGCCTCGAACAATTGCGCGCCCGCCCCCTCCATCCGGTAGCCGCCGACGCTCCAGCGAATCGCTTCATATTCGGCGTCGAGATAGGCTTCAATGAAATCGTGACCGAGCGGCCGGACCCTCATGGCGACGCTCTCGGTCTCGCCCCAGAGTCGGTCACCCCCCTGGATGACTATGGCGACCGAGTGCAGCCAGTGCGCCGCGCCACTCATTCGTCGCAGCTGCGCCACCGCCTCGTCGCGCGAGCCCGGCTTGCTCAGCATCGTGCCGTCGTCCAGCTCGAGCACCTGGTCCGCGCCGATCACCAAGTCGTCGGGCCCGGCCTCCGCGCTCTTTGCCTTCTGCTCGGCCAGCATCTCGGCCACCTCGCGCGGCGCGAAGCCGGCGGCAACGAGCCCAGCCTTCGCCGTCTCTTCGTCCAGCGGCGCATCAACGGCCTCGAACGGCACGCCGGCATTGGTCAGCATCCGCCGCCGCGCCTCGCTTTTTGACGCCAGCAGCAGCCTCACGCCGTGCCTTCCAGCCGCGCCGTGTGCAGCTG
>NZ_JBQTIN010000150.1:0-6751 GCF_052388015.1 Sphingosinicella sp. | reverse complement strand
AGCTTCGACAGGGGATCGGCGGGCATGAGGGGCTGGTCGGCGACATCGCCGCCGACCTCATCCTGCGCGACGGCGACAACACGATCTTCTCGATCGGGCCGCGCGTGCGCTGGGGCGACAACGATTTTCACGACGCCTATTTCGCCGTGCCCTTCGCCATTCCCGCTATCCCCGGCGGCGGCTACGATCCGGGCAGCGGCTTCTATGCTGTGGGCGCGCGGGCCGGATATACGCAGCGGATCGGCCGTAACTGGGGCCTCTACGCCTTCGCGGCCTATGACCGGCTGATCGGCGACGCGGCGGATTCGCCGATCGTGCGCCAGCTGGGCTCGCGCGGGCAATTGTCCGGCGGCCTCGGCCTGTTCATCGAGTTCAACGTCGGTGGCGGCCGCTAGCGGCGGCTGTAGAGGTGCGGCGTCAGCCGCCGTGACACCAGCTCGTCGGGCGTCAGTCGCCGGCCGGCCTCCTCGTTGGCGCGGCGCACGAAGGCCGGATTGACGCCGTGGATCCGCATGGACGTCAGGTTCTCCGCGCTCAGCCGCTCATAGCCGAGCCCGCGCAGCTCGCCGACGAACTCCGGGGTCACGCCATGGATGCGCAGCGCGACCAGATCGTCGGTGTCGAAGCCGGTCATGCCGGCCGCGCCGAGCGCACGGATATATTCGGGCGTCGCGCCGTGAATGCGGAGCTGCACCGCCATCTCGGCACTCGGCCGGTAGCCTGCTGCCGCCAGCGCGGAGATATAGTCCGGCGTCACGCGATGGATGCGCATCTGGACCAGGCCGTCCACCGTGCCGACGCGATAGCCGGCCGTCGCCATGCCGCGGATGTAATCGCCGTCGACGCGATGCACGCCGGCGGCGACGAGATCGTCGACCTCGGGCGTGCGATAGCCCTGGCGGGCTAGCTCCTCGACCATCCCGATGCCGACGCGGGCCAAAGCGAGGCCGTAGCTTTGTTCGCGGTCCGGCGCGGCGATATTGTGGCGGGCGAGGGCGGCGGCGAAGGCGGGATCGGCGGTGAAGCTGCAATCGCCGGTGCCGCGGCCGCGGCGGGCGACGCCCTCGCAATCGAAGCGGCCGGCCTCGCGAACGAGCTGGAAGCGGACCGGCATGTTGTCGCCGGCGAGCTGCTCGCGGGTGAGGCCATTGAGCTCGGCGAGATCGGTGGTGTTGCTCCACTGGCTGCTGCTGCGCCCGCGACGGTAGCCGATCGAAAACTGGACCCGGTTCGCGTCGTCGCCGGACGGGGCGATCGTCCAGTCCAGGCGATCGGGCACCTGCGCGTTGGCGGCCGGCTGCGCCAGGTAGGTGAGCAAGGCGGCGGATGCCGCGACGACGAGCTGACGGATCATAAAACCTCCCGAGCCTGCATGCGACAAGGGTAGCAGCAAGGGGCGTGCCAAGGGAGAAAACGGCGGGAAACTGTGATTTTCGGACTGGCCGGCGTCTCTTGGCCGTTCGCGTGCGAACAGGGTCTGTCCGGAAACGGACGGCTACGCGGCGGCTTGACCCGGGCGGTCGCGCGAGGGAACGAGGGGCCATGCGAATCCTTGCCATCCTCGCCTTGCTGTCGCTCGCCGCGCCGGCGACCGCCCAATTGAGCCCTGCCGAGCGGCGGATGAACGAGACGGTGCGGGCGGAGGCGGAACGGCACATCGGACTGCTCGAGCGGCTGGTCAACCAGAACAGCGGCAGCTTGAACCGCGAGGGCGTGACCGCGGTCGGCGCCATGATGCGCGCCGAGCTGGAGGCGCTGGGCTTCGCCGTGCGTTGGGTGGACATGGCCGAAACCGGCCGGGCCGGCCATATCGTCGCCGATCATCGCGGCAATGGGCGCGGCAAAAGGCTGCTGCTGATCGGCCATCTCGACACGGTGTTCGAGCCGTCGAGCCCGTTCCAGCGGTTCGTGCGCGACGGCAATCGCGCGACCGGGCCGGGCATCGGCGACGACAAGGGCGGGATGGTCGTGATCGTCGCGGCGCTGCGTGCGATGCAAGCGGCCGGGACGCTGCGCGACGCGGATATCCGCATCGTCCTGACCGGCGACGAGGAGCGGACCGGATCGCCGATCGCGGTCGCCCGGCGCGACCTTATCGAGGCCGGCCGCTGGGCGGATGTGGCGCTGGAGTTCGAGAACCTGGCGCGGCAGGACGGCCGCGACGCCGCTACAATCGCGCGCCGCGGCTCAACCAACTGGACGCTGAGGACGAGCGGCCGCTCCGGCCATTCGAGCGGCGTCTTCGGCGAGGGCCTCGGCTATGGCGCGATTTACGAGATGGCGCGCATCCTCGACGCCTTCCGGCGCGAACTGCCGGAGCCCAATCTCACCTACAATGTCGGCGTGATGGCGGGCGGAACTCCCGCCAATATCGATGAGAACGGCTTCGCGGTCACCGCCTCGGGCAAGACCAACATCGTCGCCGAGACGGCTATCGCGCGCGGCGACATCCGCAGCCTCACCGCCGACCAGGAGGCCCGGGCGAGGGCGCGGATGCAGGCGATCGTCGCTTTGCACCTGCCGCGCACCGAGGCGACTTTGACCTTCGGCGAGGACGGCTATCCCCCGATGGCGCCGACCGAAGGCAATCGCGCGATCCTGACCGCGCTCAACCGCGTCAACCGCGACCTCGGCCTGCCGGAGATGCCGGAATATGACCCGGCGCGGCGCGGGGCGGCGGATTCGAGCTTCGTCGCCGGCGATGTCGACGTTCTGGCCGGCCTCGGCGCGGCGGGCGGCGGCGCTCATGCCGAGGGCGAATATGTCGAGCTGGACAGCCTGACGCGATCGGCGGCGCGGATGGCGATTCTGATGAGCCGGCTCAGCCGCGAGCGGCGCGGCAGGCGGTGACGAGATAGTTTAGGCTTAAATCATCGCTGAGCACGAGGCCGCGCGCCAGGCCGAAGCCGATGCCGGTGGTGTCGGTCACTTCCAGTCCCGCTTCTTCGAGACGCGACTTAAGCTCTTCAGGTGTCACGAATTTATCCCAGTCGTGCGTGCCGCGGGGAATCTGGCCGAGCCCTTCCGCGACATGGATCATCATCAGCCTGGACAGCGCGGTGCGGTTCGGCGTGGAGAGGATCAGCAAGCCGTCGGCCGCCAGCGCGCCGGCGAGGCCGTGGATGAAGGCCGGCACGTCGGCGACATGCTCGACGACCTCCATCGAAGCGATCAGATCGAACGGCCCTTCGAGCGCGGCGACGTCGCCGACGCGATAGTCGATGTCGAGGCCTTGACCCTCCGCATGGGCGCGGGCGGCGGCGATATTCTCCGGAGCGGCGTCGATGCCGGTCACCCGGCCGCCGAGCCGGGCGAGCGGCTCGGCGAGCAGGCCGGCGCCGCAGCCGACATCGGCGACGCGCTTGCCGGCGAGCGGCTTCAGGTCGGCGGGATTCATGTCCCAATGCGCGTCGATCCGCGCCCGGACATAGCCAAGCCGCACCGGGTTGAGCTTGTGCAGCATCGCCGAGGACCCTTTCGGGTCCCACCAGTCCGCGGCCAGCGCGCCGAAATGGGCGGCCTCCCGGGGGTCGATTGTGCGCGTCGTCACGGCTTTTCCTTGCACTTGCGGCGCGTAAAGGAAAAGGGCTGGGGCATGGACCATTTCCACCTGCGCGACGGCGCGGCCTATTGCGAGGACGTCCCGCTCGCCGCGATCGCCGCCGCGGTCGGCACTCCGGTCTATGTCTATTCGACAGCGACCATGGTCCGCCACGCCGGGGTGTTTCGCGCGGCTTTGGGCGATCTCCCCGATCCGCTCGTCGCTTATGCGGTCAAGGCCAATCCCAATGCGGCGGTGCTGGCAACCCTGGCGCGGCAGGGGCTGGGCGCGGACATCGTCTCGGGCGGCGAATATGCCCGCGCCCGGGCCGCCGGCATGGCGCCGGAGCGGATCGTCTTCTCCGGCGTCGGCAAGACCGAGGCGGAGATGGCGGCGGCGCTCGAAGGCGGGCTCTTCCAGTTCAATCTCGAATCGCTCGACGAAGCCGAAACCCTCTCGCGCGTCGCGGTCTCGCTCGGCCGCTCGGCGCCGGTCGCGTTCCGCGTCAACCCGGACGTCGCCGCCGGCAGCCACGCGAAGATCTCGACCGGGGCGGCGAGCGACAAGTTCGGCATTCCCGTTGCCGACGCGCCGGCCGCATACGCCCGCGCCGCCGCGCTCCCCGGTCTCGCGGTGCAGGGCGTCGCCGTCCATATCGGCAGCCAGCTCACCAGCCTCGCCCCGCTCGAAGCCGCCTTCACGAGGCTGGGCGCCTTGCTCGCCGAGCTGCGCGGGCAGGGGCATGGGATCGGCGTCGCCGATCTCGGTGGCGGCCTGGGCGTTCCCTACGATCCCGCCATCCCTGCGCCGCCCGGTCCGGCCGAATATGGCGCGATGGTCCGTCGCGTTGCCGGCGGCTGGGGCGCGCGGCTCGTCTTCGAGCCGGGCCGGATGATCGTCGGCAATGCGGGCGTGCTGCTCGCCGCCGTGATCCGGGTGAAGCCGGGGCCCGAGCATCCGTTCGTCATCGCCGACGCCGCGATGAACGATCTGATGCGCCCGGCGCTGTATGACGCCTGGCATGCGATCGAGGCGGTGCGCCCCGGCGGTGAGCGGATGACCGCGACCGTGGTCGGCCCGGTCTGCGAGAGCGGCGACACCTTCGCCGTGGCGCGCGAGATGGACGCTGTCGCGGCCGGCGATCTGCTCTACTTCCGCACCGCCGGCGCTTATGCCGCGGCGATGTCCAACAGCTACAACAGCCGGCCGCTTACGCCGGAGGTGCTCGTCGACGGCGACCGCTGGGCGGTGGTGCGGCCGCGCGTCGGTGTCGAGGCGCTGATCGCGAGCGACAGCCTTCCCGATTGGCTCGCCTTGCCTTGAGCCGCCCCGCTCCCTAACCCCGCGCCATGGCCCGCATCGTGATGAAGTTCGGCGGCACCTCGATGGCGGGCATCGAGCGCATCCGGCATGTCGCGAGCCTGGTGAAGCGCGAGGCGGAGCGGGGGAATGAGGTCGCGGTCGTCGTTTCGGCGATGGCGGGGGAGACGGACCGGCTGGTCCAGTTCTGCCGCGAGGCGGCGAGCGTCTACGATCCCCGCGAATATGACGTGGTCGTGGCGTCGGGAGAACAGGTCACGAGCGGCCTGCTGGCGATCACGTTGCAGGGCATGGGGCTCAATGCGCGCTCCTATATGGGCTGGCAGCTGCCGATCCGTGCCTCGGGCCATGCGACCGGATTGATCGAGGGGATCGACGTCGCGGTGCTCGAACGGGTGTTCGACGCGGCGGGGATCGCGATCATTCCGGGCTTCCAGGGCGTGACGATCGATGGCGCGCTGGCGACCTTGGGGCGCGGCGGGTCAGACACGTCCGCGGTCGCATTGGCGGCGGCGATGAAGGCCGACCGTTGCGACATCTACACCGACGTGGACGGCGTCTACACGACCGACCCGCGCATCGTGCCCAAGGCGCGCAAACTCGATCTCGTCACCTATGAGGAGATGCTGGAGCTGGCCAGCGTCGGCGCCAAGGTGCTCCAGACCCGCTCGGTGGGCCTGGCGATGCGCTACCGGCTGCCGCTCCAGGTCCTGTCCTCGTTCGAGGACGTGCCGGGCACCATGATCGTCGACGACATCCTCGGAGAAGCCCACATGGAACGCAACGTCGTCACCGGCATCGCGCACGACCGCAACGAGGCGCGCGTCACTTTGGTCGGCCTGCCGGACCGGCCAGGGGCGGTCGCGGCCGTGTTCGGGCCGCTGGCCGAGGCCAACATCAATGTCGACATGATCGTGCAGAGCGTACCGCGCGCTGGGGAGAAGAGCGACCTCACCTTCACCGTGCCGACGGCGAGCCTGGCGCACAGCGTCGCGGCACTGGAAGGGGTGAAGGCCGATGTGGGGTTCACCGAGATCCTGACCGACACCAATGTCGTGAAGCTGAGCGCGGTCGGAGTGGGGATGCGGAGCAATGCCGGCATCGCGGCGAAGATGTTCGCGACCCTGGCCGACCGGAACATCAACATCCTCGCCATAACGACCAGCGAGATCAAGGTCTCGGTGCTGATCCCGGAGGAGTATACCGAACTGGCGGTGCGGGTGCTGCATACGGCCTATGGCCTGGACGCGGAGGACGAGGCTTGAACGTCGGCCACGATCGCCTCCGCCGCCTGATGGCGCGGGGGACGGAGTTTCTCGGCTGCGAGGTGGCGATCCTCGGCGGCGCGATGAGCTGGATTTCGGAGCGAAATCTGGTCTCGGCCTTGTCCAATGCGGGGGCGTTCGGGGTGATTGCGTGCGGGGCGATGACACCCGATTTGCTCGATATCGAGATCGCCGAGACGAAAGCGCGGACGCAACGGCCGTTCGGGGTCAATTTGATCACGATGCACCCGATGCTCAGCGAGCTGATCGATGTATGCGCCAAGCATCAGGTGAGCCATGTCGTGCTCGCAGGCGGCCTGCCGCCCGCGGGATCGATCGACCGGATCAAGGGCAATGGCGCCAAGCTGATCTGCTTCGCTCCCGCCTTGGCGCTGGCGAGGAAGCTGATCCGCTCCGGCGTCGACGCGCTGGTGATCGAGGGAATGGAGGCGGGCGGTCATATCGGGCCGGTCTCGACCTCGGTGCTGGCGCAGGAAATCCTGCCGCCGCTCGCCGCCGAGGTGCCGATCTTCGTCGCCGGCGGGATCGGCCATGGCGGGCTGATCGCGGGCTATCTGGAAATGGGCGCGGTCGGCGTGCAGCTCGGCACGCGCTTCGTCTGCGC
>NZ_JBQTIN010000149.1:0-5441 GCF_052388015.1 Sphingosinicella sp. | reverse complement strand
CGAAGGCCGAGGGCCCCCCCCCCCCACCCCAAACCCCCCCGGGGGGGGGGGGGTTTTGACCCACCCCAATTTGGTAACAAATATTGGGGGCCCCCCCCCCCCCCCCCCGCGGGGGGCTTGGGGTGGGGGTTGGGGCGCCTCGGCCTTCGAGAATAGCCCCGACCGCCGAGCCCCCTCACCAACTGCGCCTAAGCTCGCCTTCAGCTCGCTAAGGCTACGTATCAGTTCGAGGTGAAACGTGCCCCGCACGTTTCAGGATTGTTCGGGGGACAATCCGACCTCGAACTCCCCGCAGGGGAGAGGGGGCGGGACGCGGTGAATGTTGATACGGCCTAAAACCTTTGCGCGATCAGCTCGCCCGGCGCGTGGCGGCCGAACATATTGGGCCTGAACCCGGTCAGCCTCTGCCCGACCAGCGACCAGCGCACCGGGCCGGCCAGCGGAATGTAAGGCGTCAGGCCGCTCAATATCTGGTCGGCCCGGGCGAGATGCAAGCGGCGCTCGGCCAGCGTGCGCGCCGCGCGGGCGTCCTGCAGGGCGCGGTCGGCCTCCGCGTCGCAGATTCGCGCCGCGTCGCAGGTGAAATGGCGCAAATACCAGGTCGCGAGGACCGCCGGCGCCACCGCGTCGATCAGCCTGAGCTCTGCCGCCGGCGCGTTGGCCGGAACCCGCGCCGCCTCCACCCCGATCGCGCGCCAGTCGCGGCGCAGATAGGCGAAGGCGATCCGATAGCCCGGGCCGTCCGGCATCGCCACGCGCACCCGCAAGGGCGCCGCAAGATTGAGCGCGGCGATCGCCGCACGCGCCTGGGCGATCCGCTCGGGCAAAGGCAGCGTCGTCCATTCGGGGGCGAAAGGCCGGGGAAGCTCGCCGAGCCCCGCTGGAGTCAGCGTCGCACGCGCCTCCAGCCCGCGCACGTTCAGCGCGGCGACCAAGGCTTCGCGGTCCAGCGCCATGCTCATCGCGCGCCTTACCGCGGCATCGCCCAGCGGCCCCTCCCGGCTGGCGAAGGACAGGCCGAACAGGCCCTGGACCGGGTCGAGCAGCAGCCGCGCATTGGGTTGGTTGGCGGCGCGGGCGACGGGAAGATCGCCGATCGTGCCGCCGACGACCAGTTCGGCCTCGCCGCGGGCGAAGCGCGCGACCGCCAGCGCAGCGCCTTCGCCGCGCAACAGGATCGACGGCCCGGCGGCCGGCTCGCCATCCTCGCCGGGCGGCAGCGAGAGCAACGGCGCGCCGCCGCTGGTGCCGCCGATCTGATAGGGGCCGGATCCCATGCCGCCGAAGATGACCGCCATCTCCGGCTGGGCGAGCAGTTGCAGCAGATTGGGCCGGGGGCCACGCAGCGCGATCTCCAGCACGGCGTCGGTCATCGCCGTGATCGATTCGATCCCGCCGAGGACCGGTTTCAGGGCGTTGCGGCTGGGGCGGCTGGCGGTGGCGCGGAGCCGGCCCGCGACCTGCTCCGCGGTGATCCGGCTGCCGTCGGGCCAGCTCGCCCGGCGGATGCGGAAGGTGTAGCGCAGCCCGTCGTCCGAGACGATCCAGCTCTGGGCCAGCGCCGGCTCGATCTCGCCGGCGGCGTCGAAGCGCACCAGCCCTTGCGCCACCGCCTCGGCGAGGAAGGCCGAGGGCGGGTCGAGCGGCTGGAGGTTCGGGTTTGCGAGGCGCGGCGGCGCTCCGATCGCGCTGACCGCGACCGGTCCGCCGCGGGTGTCGCCGCATGCGCCGAGCGCGAGCGCCGCGCATATCGAAAGAAGCATCCGCCTGGCCATTACCGCCGCTTTTCTAGCCATCGGGAGACGAAAGAACAGGGCCGAGGGCGCCCGCCCCGGAGCTTTACCGGTCTTTCACCCCTTCAACGTAGGTTAAGCGGATGGACGCCCGCGCCACCCCAACGCCGCCTGACGATCTCGATCCGGCGATCGAGTACAAGCCGCGCCGCGCTTCGCGCCTGGCGGTCGACGAGGCCGCCCGGCTTAGCCGAAGCGCGACCTATCATGTCGAGGTCAATGTCCGGAACGTATCGCCCTGCGGGTTCATGGCGGAATGCCCGGAGGCGGTCGGCATCGGTTCCTATGTGATGCTGGACATTCCAGGACTCGGCCGGGTCCAGGCGCAGGTGCGCTGGCAGGTCGGCCCGCGCATCGGCGGCATGTTCACCGATCCGATCAGCCTCTCGCGCTGCGAGTGGACTGGCGAGAGAAAAGACGGCGCCTGACTGGTGCGGACGGCCGGACTCGAACCGGCACGCCCTTCAAGGGCAGAAGATTTTAAGTCTCCAGCGTCTACCGGTTCCGCCACGTCCGCATCCCCGCGAGACGTGCGTCGGCCACTGTCCCGCGTCAACGCCTGTCCTGAGTCCGTCGAAGGGTCGTCAGACGTTTAAGCGCTCGCGCATTTCCTTGCCTGGCTTGAAATAGGGCACGCGCTTGGCGTCCACGTCGACGGCTTCGCCGGTCCGCGGGTTGCGCCCCTTGCGGGCATCGCGCGCCCGGGTCGAAAACGCCCCGAAGCCGCGCAGCTCGACCCGGCCGCCCTGCTGAAGCTGATCGATGATCGAATCGTAGAAGGTCGCGACGACGCGCTCGACCTCCTTGAGAGTAAGATCGGGATAGTCGTCGCAGAGCTTCTGCACGAGTTCGGATCGGATCACGAGTGTCCCCCCAAGGTCGCGCCGGCCCCTGCGCGCTGCCAGTTTGCACCGAACCCGGCAAAAATCAAGCGCGGCGCGCAGGGAAAGCTAGTGATTCAAAGGCGCTAAGTCGACCGAAACGTCAGCGTAAGGTTGGGATTGTTTTTGCTTCAGGGCTTCGCCGAGGATGTCGCCCAGACTAGGACTGCTTCTGTTTCAACGCCTCGCCCAAAATATCCCCCAGCGAGGCGCCCGAATCCGACGATCCGTACTGGGCGACGGCCTGCTTCTCCTCGGCGATCTGCATCGCTTTCACCGAGAAATTGGGCTTCTTCGAACGGTCGAAGCCGATCACCATCGCGTCGAACTTCTGGCCGACCTGGAAGCGCTCCGGCCGCTGCTCGTCGCGGTCGCGGCCCAAGTCGGTGCGCTTGATGAAGCCGTGCGCGCCATCGTCGCCGACCTGAACCTCGAGCCCGCCGTCGCGAACCTCGAGCACGGTGACGGTGACCACCTCGTTCTTGTTGACCCCCGCGCCCTTGCCGCCACCGGCCGCCGCGCCGCTTTTGGCGACCCCGCCCCGCTCCAGCTGCTTCATGCCGAGCGAAATCCGCTCCTTCTCGACATCGACGTCGAGCACGGCCGCCTTCACCATCTCGCCCTTGCGGTGGAGGTTCAGGGCCTCCTCGCCCGACACGCCCCAGGCGATGTCCGACATGTGGACCATGCCGTCGACATCGCCGTCGAGGCCGATGAACAGGCCGAACTCGGTCGCGTTCTTGACCTCGCCCTCGACCTCGGTGCCGACCGGGTGGGACTTCGCGAAGGCCTCCCACGGATTGGCCTGCGCCTGCTTGAGGCCGAGCGAGATGCGGCGCTTCTCCTCGTCGACCTCGAGCACCGCGACATCGACCTCCTGCGAGGTCGAGACGATCTTGCCGGGATGGACGTTCTTCTTGGTCCAGCTCATCTCGGAGACGTGGACGAGGCCCTCGATGCCCGGCTCCAGCTCGACGAAGGCGCCATATTCGGTGATGTTGGTGACCCGGCCCTTGAACACGCCCTCGACCGGATAGCGCGTCGCGGCCCCGTCCCAGGGATCGCTCTCCAGCTGCTTCATGCCGAGGCTGATGCGCTGCGTCTCGCGGTTGATGCGGACGATCTGCACCTTCACGGTCTGGCCGATCTCCAGCACCTCGCTGGGATGGCCGACGCGCTTGTAGCTGATGTCGGTGACGTGGAGCAGGCCGTCGATGCCGCCCAGATCGACGAAGGCGCCGTAATCGGTGATGTTCTTGACGACGCCGTCGAGCACCTGGTTCTCGGTCAGCGACATGATGAGGCCCGAGCGCTGCTCGGCGCGGGTCTCTTCCAGGATAGCCCTGCGGGAGACGACGATATTGCCGCGGCGGCGGTCCATCTTCAGGATCTGGAACGGCTGCGGCAGGTCCATCAGCGGGCCGACATCGCGGACCGGGCGGATGTCGACCTGGCTGCCCGGCAGGAAGGCGACGGCGCCGCCGAGATCGACGGTGAAGCCGCCCTTGACGCGGCCGAAGATCACGCCCTCGACGCGGTTGCCGGCGGTGAACTCGGTCTCGAGCTTGTCCCAGGCGGCCTCGCGGCGGGCGCGGTCGCGCGACAGCATCGCCTCGCCATGCATGTTCTCGATGCGGTCGACGAACACCTCGACCTGATCGCCGACAGCGATCTCGGCCTTCTGGCCCGGCGCGGCGAACTCGCGCAGCGGCACGCGGCCCTCGCTCTTCAGGCCGACGTCGATGACGGCGAGGTCGTTCTCGATCGCGGTGACGGTGCCGACGACGACGCGGCCCTCGAAGCTTTCATTCTCGCCGCCGAGCGATTCATTGAGGAGCGCCGCGAAATCGTCGCGCGTGGGGGTCGCCGAAGAGGCCATGAAACGGGAGTCCTTGCATTTACCGGACCGCACCGCGGACTTATGTGCGCGGGCCGGGCCAGAGGGGTTTGCCGTACCGGCCTCATGCCGATGCGGCGTCCTTGGGGTGGCGGACGTGGGTGGCCGGAGAGGAAGACCCTCACCCCAGCCCTCTCCCGCAAGCGGGAGAGGGGGAGGAATGCAGAAAGGCGCGTGGAGGCGAGGCTCGATGCCCGCCCGAACGCGCTTTCTGTTCTGGCTACCGCCGGGCCGCCGCCCGTTGGACGGCCGCGCCTATAGCGGAGGAGGGGGGAGGGGGCAAGCGGGGTGCGTCCCTCACCAAATATCGAGCGTGAGGCCCGGCACGTCCTCGAAGTCGGCGGCGTTGGCGGTGACGAGGACGAGACCGTGGGCCAGCGCCGTCGCCGCGATCATGCGATCGGCCACCTTGCGCCGAGAATAGCCCACGGCCTCCACGATGCGGCGATAGGTGTCCGCGCATGCCGCGTCGAAATCGAGGACCGGAAGGAGGAGCAGCATCCGATCCAGCGCGGCGCGGCGCGCCGCCATCAGCGTCGGATTGGCGACAACTCCGTTTTCGAGCTCGACGCGCGAAACGATCGACAAGGCGGGAACGGCATCGAGCCGGACGAGCCGCTCGTCTGCGCGGCTGTCCACGTCGCGCAGCAGGATGGCGACGCTGGTATCGATGAGCGCGGCCAAGGGCTATTCGAGGCCGGGCCGATCGGGAAAGTCGATCGGCTCCCGGTGCTGCGCCTTGCCGACGCGGCCGATGGCCTTCAGATCGGCGACCAGACGGCGCAACCGGCGCCGGGCATCGGCCGCGTTCTCCACCGGGCGAATGATGAGCTGATCGCCGCGCCGCTCCATGACCACATCGCGGCCGAC
>NZ_JBQTIN010000148.1:0-17637 GCF_052388015.1 Sphingosinicella sp. | reverse complement strand
GCCGCCGGCAAGGAGGACGGTGCAGTCCGGGCTGGTGGCCCGGACAAGCCGATCGACGTAGCCGGCGGCCTTCTCCGGACGACCGCGAAGCGGCGGGGGGGTTTTTGGGAGCGGGCCACGCCCCGCGGCCCGCGCCAGCCCCCACCCATCGGCCCCCCCGCGCCACGCCGCCATGGGCCAAAAGCCGCCCGCCGCTTCGCGGTCGTCCGGAGAAGGCCACCGGCAAGGAGGCGCGGCGCGAGCCGGGCTGGTGGCCCGGACAAGCCGACCGACGCCGCCGGTGGCCTTCTCCGGACGATCCCAGCCATCGTGGATGGGCAGGGCAGGCCCTAGCGTTCACGCGACAGCGCGACCCCGTACAGCTCCATCCGGTGATCGACGAGACGGAAGCCCAGTTTCTCGGCGATCCGGCGCTGGAGCTGCTCCAACTCCTCGTCGACGAACTCGATGACATTGCCGGTTTCGACGTCGATCAGATGATCGTGATGCGCCTCCGCCGCCGCCTCATAGCGGGCGCGGCCGTCGCCGAAATCGTGCCGCTCCAGGATTCCCGCTTCCTCGAACAGGCGAACGGTGCGGTAGACGGTGGCGATCGAGATGCCGGGATCGACCGCGGCGGCGCGCTCGTGCAGCTTCTCGACGTCCGGATGATCCTCGGAGTCGCCGAGCACTTGCGCAATCACCTTGCGCTGCTCGGTGATACGGAGGCCCTTTTCGGCGCACAGCGCCTCGATATCGATGCTGCGGGTCATGTCGTCACATATCTAGTGCGAAACGCGCGCCGGGCAAAGCGGCCCGCCCAAGAAAAACGCCGCCCCGCCAAAGCGAAGCGGCGTCCTTCTCTGGCGCGAACGTCAGGCCTTGCGCGCGCCGCGCTTGCGCTTGGTGCCGAGGCCGATCTTCTTGGCCAGCACCCGGCGCTGCTCGGCATAATTGGGCGCGACCATCGGATAGTCGGCCGACAGACCCCAGCGCTGGCGATATTCGTCCGGCGTCATGTCGAAGTTGGTCTTGAGGTAGCGCTTGAGCATCTTGAGCTTCTTTCCGTCCTCAAGGCAGACGATATAGTCCGGCTTGATCGAGGAGCGGACCGAAACCTTGGGCTCCGGCTTGGCCGGCGCTTGCTCCGGCCGCTCGCCGAGGCCGCTCAAGGCGCCGTGCACATTGTTGATCAGCGTCGGCAGGTCGGAGACCGCCACGCTGTTGTTGCTGACATGCGCAGACACGATGTCAGCGGTCAGGGTGATCAATGTCTCCCCGAAGGCGTCCTGATTTTCCATTGTGGGTTCAACTTTCTTCAGACACCGGCCTTTGGCCCGACCGGCAAGTCCAGCATTAGGTCCATTCCGGCGAGGATAGCAAGCGGATGACGCTTTGCTGCGGCTTGTTACTCGCCAGGTCCGACCTTTTTCATCAGGGTTAGCGCGTCGTAGCGGCCGCCGTCGACGCCCAGATAATAATCGCGGCGGCGGCCGGCGAGCGAATAGCCGGCCTGTTCGTAGAGCCGCGCGGCGAGGTTGCCGTCGCGCACCTCCAGATGAAGCCGGCCGGCTCCGCGCGCGATCGCGGCGCTGGCGAAATCGGCGAGCAGCGCCCCGCCGATCCCCCGCCCCTGTTGCGCGTGGCGCACGGCGAGGAGCAGCAATTCGGCCTCGTCAATGATGATCCGGCTCAGCGAAAAGCCGACGATCTCGTCGCCATTGCGAGCGAGCGCCAGCCAGACGCCGGGCAGCGGCAGCAGGCCGGCGCATTGCGACGCCGTCCAGGCCTCGCCGAAGCGCGGATCGAAGCTGTCGTCCATCACCGCCATCACGGCCGGCAGATCGGCCAGGCCGCCCTTGGCGATACGGACGGCCAGCGTGCTCACGGCATCGGCCTCGCGTCCGGCGCGCGGCCGTAGATCGGCCGGGCAGGAAGGGTGCGGAGCGCTTCGGGCAGCAGCCTGGCGTCGGCGGCGCGGGGCAGCGTGTCGACGGCGCGGCCGAAGCCTCGCACGGCAACCAGCAGCCCGGCGGCCGGGCCGATCACCAGCTCGGCCGCCACGGCGGTGGCCGCCTCTTCCGGCGGCAGCGAGCGCAGGGAGCCAAGGGGGGCGAGCGGGTCACCGGCGAAGTCTTGCACGAAAAGCTCGCCATGTCCCCCATGAAGGGCTGCGGCCGCCACGCGCTCTCCGCTCATCGCGGCGAGCAAGGCAAGCGAGGAAAAGCCGCTGACCGGAACGCCCCAGCCGATCGCCAGGCCCTGCGCCGCGGCGAGCCCGACGCGCAGGCCGGTGAAACTGCCCGGGCCGCAATCGACCAGGATCGCGGCGGGCCGGACATCACCAAGCAACTCGCCGATCATCGGCACCAGCCGCTCGGCATGGCCGCGCCCGACGATCTCGTGCCGCTCGGCCACGACCGCCTCATCGCGCAGCAATGCGACGGAGCAGGCCGCTGTCGCGGTTTCGATGACGAGGAGGGAGCCGTTCATGCGTCTTCGTCACTCCCGCCGGGACGGGAGTCCAGTGGTCTTAGACGGCTTCGACCGCCTCGACCTCCGGCACATAATGTTTGAGCAGGCTTTCGATGCCGTTCTTGAGCGTCATCGTCGAGGAGGGGCAGCCGGAGCAAGCGCCCTGCAGCGCCAGATAGACCGTACCGTCGCGGAAGCCGCGATAGACGATGTCGCCGCCGTCATTCGCCACCGCGGGCCGCACCCGCGTCTCGATCAACTCACGGATCTGGGCAACGATGTCGGCATCGGCGGGGTCGTCGCCGATATCCTCCGCGGGCGGAACGCTGATCTGGGCGGCGCTGCCCGGCCGGAAGAGGGGCGCATTGCTGGCGAAATGATCGAGCAAGACCTCCAGCACCTGCGGCTTCAGCGCCCGCCATTCGACGCCGGGCGCGGCGGTCACCGAGATGAAGTCGCGGCCGAAGAACACGCCCTCCACTTCGCCGGTCGAGAAGATCGCCTCGGCGAGCGGCGAAGCCTCCGCTTCCTCCGGCGTCGCGAAATCCCGAGTGCCGACATCCATCACGGCACGGCCGGGAAGGAATTTCAGCGTCGAGGGATTGGGCGTTGGCTCAGTATGAATCAGCATGTTAGCGATGTGGTCAATCACGTGAGGTGGATCAAGGGGAGTTATGGGCAATGAGCGCGACGGGTATCCTGACGGGAATCCTGCAGCTGCTGGCGATCCAATCGAGTGCCACGACTTCCTCAGAAGGTTCTATCATTGGCGCGCTTCCCTTTGAAACCGGACACATGCTGGTGACGACCCGCTATTGGCGAGATCGGACGTTCCAGTGCGTTGTGTCGAGCGTGGGTTCTCACTTTGAACGGCTAGGAGATCGTTTTTGCAATGGCATGCCAGCAGGCTGGCGATCAGGCGGTAGTGACGGTCCGCCCGCGACGACAATAACAATCGCTATCCGCGTTGTTCGCGACGAAGACATGGACACTCTGCCCGATATCACGGGCGTCGCGCGTTCGACAGTGAAGCTCGGATCGAAGTTGGGAGCGACGGTCGTGTTTCGGCGTGTGAAATAATCCGCGCAGACCTTGGCGTTTATCCCTTTGTCCCATTCCAGCCTGCGGAGTTGTGCCGAGAGTGGAACTCAGGCGCTGCGCCTTTTGAGCTTCGACGCGGCGATTTGAACTCACGTCGCGGAACCGTTCGATTTGCAGTTTTTTACGACGGGGCGCTTTAGATCCCTTAAGCGGTTGGTTGAGCTTTAGAAATCCACCTTATCATAGTGGGCCGGCGGCTGGATGACCTCCATCCGCTCGCTCAGGAGCGCGCGGAAGCTGGGTCGGCTCTTCATCCCCGCATACCAGCCGGCGGTCTGCTTGTGGCCGCGCCAGTCGAGGCCGCCGAGATAATCGGCGACCGAGAGCTGGGCGGCGGCGGCAAGATCGGCGAGGGTGAGCGCCGGCCCGGCCAGCCAGCGGCGGTGATCGAGTAAATAGTCGATATAATCAAGATGGCCGTTGGCGGCGGTCATAGCCTTGCGGAGCACGTTCGTGTCCGGCGCATCGCGGTTGACCAGACGCTTGATCATTCGCTCCTGCATCAGGGGGGCGACAACATCGGTGTGAAGTTTGCCGTCGAACCACTGGACGAGGCGTCGGACCTCGGCGCGAGCGATCGCATTGCCGGGGATCATCGGCGCCTTGTCCAGCACCTCCTCGAAATATTCCGCGATCGCGATCGAATCGACGAGGACGATGCCCTTCGATTCCTCGACCAGCACCGGCGTCTGGCCGGCCGGATTCAGGTCCGCGAACTCGTCATCCTGGAGCCAGGGGGAGACGCGCTTCAGCTCGACCGCGACGCCCTTCTCGGCGAGCGCGAGCCGGACCTTGCGGGAGAAGGGACAGAGGGGGAACTGGTAGAGATGCCACATCGCTGCGGCCGGTCTTTAACGGGCGTGCGGCGTCAGTCCACCGGCGAAATGGCCGGCCCGCTCAGTAAGGGTCGCGCTCGTCCCGCGGCTCGTCGTCAATGTCGCGGTCCCAGCCGTCGTCGACCGCGGGCGGCGGCAGGCCGCGATGATAATCGTCGATCGCGGTGCCGATCGCGGCGCGCGCCTCGTCGAGCGAGCGGCGAAGCGCCGGCATCGCGGCGGCGAAGGCGTCCATCATCCGTCCCGCCCGGGCCGTGCCGCCATAGATCGAGGCGCGGAGGTGAGCGTCGAAATAAGGATCGCGGCGCCGCGCCATCGCGCCGACGGTGCGGCCGGGACGGCCGTAGCCCGGCCTGCGCGCATAAGGATCGGCCGCGTCGATAATTCCACCGACATCCACGTCGAGCAAAGCGCCCGTGACGCGGTCGAGCGCCGGCGCCATCGCCTCGATCTCCGCGCCGGAGGGCACGCTTTGGGCGAAGGCCGGCGCGGGCAGGAAAGCAGCGGCGGCAAGGACCAGGATCGAAAGACGGGGCACGGCGACTCACTCCTCGAAACGCAGGCCGGTCACTTCCCCTAAGCCCGCGGAAATGAGCGTAAACTTAACAGAATCCTCAGCGCAGCGCGAGCCAGACCAAAGCCGCCGCCCCGGCCGCGATCCGGTACCAGCCGAACGGCGCGAAGCCATGCTTGCTGACGATGCCGATGAACCATTTGATGACGACCAGGGCGACGATGAAGGAGACCACGAAGCCGAGCGCGATCCCGCCCGCGCCGGCGACCCCAAGATCATCCTGGTTCTTGGCGAGCTGCAGGGTGCTGGCGCCCAGCATCGTCGGCACCGCGAGGAAGAAGCTGAACTCGGCCGCCGTCCGCCGCTCGATGCCGAGCGACAAGGCGCCAAGGATGGTGGCGCCGGAGCGGCTGACACCCGGGATCATCGACAGGCACTGGATCGCACCGACGCCGAGCGCCTTGCCGAGCGAGATATCGGCGACCCCTTTTTCGTGCCCCTGCGGCGCGGTCCTCTCGATGACCAGGATGGCGACGCCGCCCAGCAGCAGCGCCCAGCCGACGATCGTCGCGCTGCCGAGCATCGCCTCGATCCGGTCGATCAGGAGGAAGCCGAGCACGGCCGAAGGCAGGAAGCCCAGCAGAATGTTGCGCACGAAGCGCCACGATTCCGGCTTGTTGTGGAGCAGGCCGACCAGCACCGCCCAGAAGGTCCGCCAATAGAGCACGATCACCGCCAGGATCGCGCCGAGCTGGATGACGACGTTGAACACCGCCCAGCGCGCCGCGTCATAGCCGAGCAGCTCCGAGGCGAGGATCAGGTGCCCGGTCGAGGAGACCGGGATGAACTCGGTGACGCCCTCGACGATGCCGAGGATGATGATCGCGATCAGGGTTTCCATGGGCGGCAGGGCTTAGGGGCGAAGCCGGAATCGGTCCAGCCTGCCTGGTCGTCCTATTATTGACACGATTGTCAGTGTATCGTCCCTGTGTGACGAACGCGCTCGCCGCCCCCGCCCATAATCACGCCCTCGCCGTCGCGCCCGGCGACGTGGATTTCATGGGCCATGTCAACAACGCAGTCTATCTCGCCTGGGTGCAGGAGGCGGTGCTGGCCTATTGGCGGGCGGTCGCGCCGTCCGAGGCTGTCGCCCGGCACCTGTGGGTCGCGATCAAGCACGAGATCACCTATCGCCGTCCCGCCTTCCTCGACGATGTCATCGTCGCCTCGGTCGTGGCGGAGGGCGTGCAGGGCGCACGCGCCGTTTTCTCGACGCTGATCAAGCGCGGCGAGGACGTGCTCGCCGAGGTGAAATCCTCCTGGTGCTGCCTCGATGCGGCGACGCTCAAGCCCGCGCGGCTGGCGCGCGACGTGGTACGGCGCTTCCTGCCGGAATAGACTTCAGGCGCTCGGGGCCTTGGCGAAGCGGCCGTGGCGCTTGTAGGCGACGAGCCATTCCTCCGCGACCGCCTCGAGCGGCGTCGGCCGGAGGCCGAAGGCGGCGAGGCTAGGCAAGGCCGGATCGGCGACATTGTCCGATTGCAGCATCAGCCACTGATCCCAGGTCATCGGCGCGCCGAACAGGAATCCGCCGATCCGCGCCATCGCGCGGGCGATCGGATCGGGAATGTCGAACTGGCCGCGCGGATGGCCGGCGGCGCGCGCGACCCAGCGGTTGAGATCGCGCATCGTCGTCACCTTCGGGCCCGCGATCGCATAGGTCTGGCCGCCATAAGCGGAGGGATCGAGCGCCGCCGCGGCGATCGCCCGGCCGAGATCGGCGGCGAAGACGGGCTGCAGCCGCCAGTCGCCGCGGATTACCGGCAGCAGCGGCAGCCAGCGCGCCATTCGCGCGAACTTGTTCACGAAATCATCCTCGGGCCCGAAGACGATCGAGGGGCGGAGGATCGTCGCGCCCGGAAACGCCGCGCGCACCGCCGCTTCGCCATCGCCCTTGGACCGGCCATAGGCGCTGGCGGACCCGGGATCGGCACCGATCGCCGAAAGATGCACGAGTGCCCTGGCGCCCACGGTCGCAGCGGCGCCGGCGACATTGGCCGCGCCCTCGACATGATATTTGCGGAAATCGCCCTTGAGGATGCCGACCAGGTTCACCACCGCCTCGGCGCCGGCGGCCGCGGCTTCGACGCTCGCCGGATCGGCGATGTCGGTGCGCACCGCCTCGAACTGACCAAGCCCGCCTTGGGTGCGCAGGAAATAGGCGCGCTCGGGATGGCGATCGGCGATCCGCACCCGCGCTCCGGCCGCCATCAGGGCGCGCACGGCGTAGCGGCCGACAAAGCCGCCGCCGCCGAACAGGGTGACCAGCCGGTCCGTCTTCACCGTCATCGCAATCGCCTCTTTCGCCGCGCCGCCTCTACGCGCGCCGGGCCATGCTCTCAATAGCCCGCGGCTAGACCTGCTTCTTCCTCACCGACCAGACGAAGCTGTCGTACCAGAAATGGAGCAGCGAGCAGGCGATGAAGGCGCCTGCGAACCAGCTCCAGTCGCGGCCATATTGGTAGGCGAAGCCGAAGGCGGCGCAGAGGGTGAGAAACAGGGCGAGCGCCCCCCAGCGCAGCGCGCCGATGCGGCCCGACGCCGCCTTGATCCGCGCGCCCTCCTTGAGCCAGACCAAAGCGAAATACTGGATGGCGTGGAACAGGTTGATGATCGCGAAGGCAACGATCGGGGTGGCGAAACCCCAGGCGGCGATCGAGACGAAGCCGGTCGAGGCGAGCAAAGCCGCCTTCTGGACGGGCAGGCGGTAGCCTTGGCGGACGGCGCCGCGGTAATCCCATACGGCCCAGCCGACGACACCAAGCCAGGCCGTGATCGCAACCTCGGCGATGCCGGTGAGACGGCTTTCCGCAATACTCGGCAAGGAGGCGATCGTCGTCCAGCCGATCGCGCCAAGGCCATCGAGGCTGACGAGATGGTCCATCAGCGACGCGCCGGCCGCGATCGGGCCGACATAGAGCGCCCAGTTGAGACGGAGATCGGTGCGCCGCAGGACGAGCGCGCCGTTCCCCGCCTTCATGTCGTAGATGCGCGCCAGGCCGAAGCTCTGCATCGCGCTGTGATGGACGTCCCAGAAGACCGCGAGGACGCCGCCGATGACAAGCAAGGTGGGCGAGATCGTGAGCGCGGCGACAAGCAGGACCGGCACGACGGTGAGCCGCGCCCGATTGCCCATGAACACCTCGCGGTTGAGATAGGCGCGCGGCGCGACCGCGATAAGGTGGGCGAAGGTGAGCACCGAGACGCCCACCGCCAGCGTCGTAACCGCTGCTGCCCCGGCGGCTGGCGGCAGCAGCGCGGCGCCGCCGATCCAGAGCCAGACGAAGAGCGCCGAAGCGAGCGGGCAGCCCCAGAGCAGGAGCGCATCAAAGACAGGCCCGCCGATCGCGCCTTTGGGATCGGCGAGCGCGCCGTGCAGGCGGAACGCGCCCGCCTTGGCCGGATAGGTCGAAGCCATCGCACCAAAGCTAGGCGCTCATGGTTAAGCGCGGGTTAGCGGCACCTGGCGCGTTTGGGTGCGCCCCTAGGAGGACCGGTCCTGCTTTTTGCGGATCTGGGGCGGCGGGACGGCGGAGGCGTGGCCGGCCGGCCCGGCCTTGCGCTCGGCCGGACTGTGGCCGGGATGCGCGGCCTCATGCTGGTGCGGGGCGATGTCGGAGCCGCCCTCGCTTTCGTCGCGCCACCAGATCTCGACCGGGCCGGAGAGCTTGACCGTCACCGGATAGCCGTTGCGGTCCACCGCCTTGCCGGCGGCGACGCGGACCCAGCCTTCCGAGGCGCAATATTCCTCGATGTCGTGGCGCTCGCGGCCCTTGAAGCGGACGCCGACGCCGCGGTTCATCGCCTCATAGTCGAAATGCGGGCTGGCCGGGTTGTTCGACAGCCGGTCCGGCGGCGAGGTCTTGGTTTCTTCACTCATGATCCGGACCTCCGGCTGGCGATCCAGGTGTCGACCAGCTCCTCCAGCACGTCGAGCGGCACATTGCCGTTCTCCAGCACCACGGCATGGAAATCGCGAATGTCGAAGCGGTTCCCCAAGGCGGCGCGCGCCCGGTCGCGCAGCTCCAGGATCTTCAGCCGGCCGATCATGTAGCTCGTCGCCTGGCCGGGATTGTTGAAATAGCGCTCGACCTCCTTGGTCGCGTCCCTGAGCGACAGCAGGCCGTTCTGCATGAAATATTCGATCGCGCGCTCGCGGGTCCAGCGATGGTGGTGGATGCCGGTGTCGACGACCAGCCGGATCGCCCGCCAGAGCTGGGTCGAGAGCATCCCGAACTCGCTCATCGGATCCTGGTAGAAGCCCATCTCCTGGCCCAGGCCCTCGGCATAGAGGCCCCAGCCCTCGCCATAGGCGCTGTTGCCGCCGAAGCGGCGGAACCTGGGCACGTCCGGCAATTCCTGCGCCAGCGCGCTCTGGAAATGGTGGCCGGGCGCGCCCTCATGATAGGCGATCGCCTCGACCTGCGGGCGCAGCACCTGGTTCATGTCGGCGAGGTTGACATAGAAGATGCCGGGCCGCGAGCCGTCCGGCGAGGGCCGGTTGTAGAAGGCGACCGCCGCCGTCTCCTGCCGGAACGCCTCGACCGCGCGTACCTCCAGCGGCGCACGCGGCAGGCGGCGGAACCAGCGCGGTGCCGCCGCCATCACCTGCGCGATATAGCGCCGCGCGTCGGCCAGATATTGCTCCCGGCCCTCCTGCGTGTTCGGATATTTGAACTCGCTGCCCGCATTGATGTGGGCGAAGAACTGAGTGAGCGTGCCGCGGAAGCCCACCCGCTGCTGGATGCGGCCCATCTCGCCATGGATGCGGCGGACCTGCTCGAGGCCGAGATTGTGGATTCGCTCGGCCGACAGGTCGGTTGTCGTCGACTGGCGCAGCTGCTGCGCATAATAGGCCGCGCCGGCGGGCAGGCTCCACGCGCCGTTGTTGCGGGCGCCGGCGCGCGGCTCGACCTCGGCCAGCGCGGCGAGCATCGCCTCGTAGCCGCGTCGGAACGGCCCGGTCAGCGCCTCGCGCGCGGCGGCGATCAGCCGGTCCTTCTCCGCCTGCGGGACTTCCAGCCGGTTCACCTTGGCGGTGAAATCGGCGAACAAGGCGGTCGGCGGGCCGTCAGTGAAGGGCGCGCCGGTCAGCACGCGCTGCGCGTCCTCGCGCACCGGCGCGAAGTTGAAGGCGGGCGGGACGATGCCGAGGCTCGCCTGGTGACGGATGCCGGCGGCGATCTCGCCGAACGCCCGCTCGACCTCGCGCAGCCGCGCGACATAGGCCTCCGCGTCGGCGACGCTCGCCACGCGGTGATTGTTGATCAGGAAGACGGGGATGTTCCCCATCGGGCTGCCGTTGTTGGTCGCCGGGAACTGGTGCCAGCGGAACGGCCAGGCGCGGCGCGCGTCCTCGACATTTTGCTGGAACAGCCGGAAGGAGAGCCGGCCGGCCGGGCTCAAACGGGCCGGATCGAACCGGCGGCGTATATCAGCGAGCTGGCGCTCGCGCATCGCCATCACCCGCTCGCGGCCGGCGTCGGTGAAATCGTTCAGCCGGTCATATTGATCGCGCGAGCCGAGGCTGGTGAGCAGCTGCGGGTTGGTCGCCGCGAACTCGTCGAAGGCGGCGTCGAGGAAGGTGTTGAGCCGGCGGGTTTCGGCGTCCGCGGGGGAAGCTGCGGCCGGCGCGGGCGTTGGCGTCGGCTGCTGGGCGACGGCGAGGCCGGTGGTGGCGAGGAGGAAGGCGGCGAGCGGGAGGCGGAGGTTCACGTTGCGATTCCCTGTTCTTCAAGAGCCCGGCCGCTCTTTAACGCCTCCACCGCGCCCGTCCACCGCGCCGGGGGCGCCTCAAAGTTCACGACTTGCAGAGGGAATCGCGGGGGGTCCTTCGCCTTTGCACCTAGAGCGAGGCCGGGCATGCGGCTGGGAATGATAGCGAAGGGCGACATGAGAGGCATGAATCGGGCCCGTGTACCCGATCGCCGGCAATGTAGGAAAATGCTTGGCGATTGTATCTATTGCAGGTCCAAGTCTCAGTTCATGACTTTGTGTTCGGCGGCTTCGGAAATTGGGCCAAGGCTTCCACAAATCGGCGGAAAACCACCGGTTTGCCGTGCTTTAGCGCCTTGCGCGCATCTCGCCGTTGTTGTCTGGCCCGCTCATTCGCAATCGCCGCCGCGCGCTCGACCTCTTCCCGCTCCTCGCGCTCGCGGTCGGCGTCCGTCTTCGGCGGTTTGGAGGGCCGCTCGGCACCAAAGGGATGCCCCAAGCCTGAGCCCGGACGGGGCGGCCCCCTTCTTCCGTGATTGAGTTTCGTCACTCCGTTCCTCCGGCGCGGCTTTTACTCCGTCACCTGCTTCAATCGCTCATCTTGGACGTTTCGAGCTGGGTGGGTTCGAGCTTGTCCATGCCGCCTATCTAGAACAAACTCGCCCACGCGGTGGATAGGACGGCCATCCGATAAGCGCGGCTCTCCGGCGCGTTTTCCCGCTTACATGCCGGAGCCTCGAGCGGAGCGAGGATAGTGAGTGGGAACGGGGACGGACCGCCCTTGGAAGGCGCTTCAAAGGCGCTCTACGAGGCCGCGCTAGCGCAAGAGATGGAAATCTTGAGGCTGCGCAAAGGTGGGGGATTGTCAGGACAGACGAGCAGGTGGCAGCCGCCAACAGACGAAGAGTTTCAAAGCCGCTGGGTTAGGCCCGAAGGCGCGCTGGAGCGTAAGCCCCATGAATGGCAGGGCGAGATGGAGCGCAAAACGCTGCTCGAAAAACTCAAGGCGGGCATAGTGGTCGGCGTTGCACGCAACGCCCAGCTAACAAGATCAAGCAATGAGCGCATTGTTCAGTTTGCCCGTATCCCCGCTTCTGACTGGCGAGCCCTCAGCCCCGATGCCGAATATTTGTTTTGGACCAAGGGGACATTGATCGCTGAAGGCTCGACACCAGGCGGTTATGGAGGCGGCGACACCCAGCGCTATTTTGAAATCAGGCTTGATCCGGACACTTTTGCCGGCGCTCCTCCGGTGGCCGAGGAAGCGGAAGAACAACCCAGTTCGCCCCCTTCCATGCCAACGGCTGACCAGCGGACCACGGACTTACCGAAAGCGGAAGCCGAGCGCTTCGCAAAGGCTGTCGTGCATGGCTGGCCAAATTGCACGCGCGAGTTCGCGCGGGAAAAGGCGTTGCTCTTCTATCCGCAGCATAGGGTTCCCCGCGACTGGTCTTACCGCATTTTCCGCTCAATTCAGGGCGACAAAAAGCCGGGACCTCAGCCAAAAAATCGGGATTGAGCGGCTAACTGCAGCCCAACGTCAGTTTAATTCACGCTCAAATAGGCCGCCTAATTCGCGTGCCCCAAACAGCAGAAGCCCCGGCGGTTAGGCCGGGGCTTTGGGGCGAGAGGTCAGGTGGCCACGAACGATTTGCAGCGTCTCGGATGGGGTTCAACTCCCCCTCGCTCCACCATCTTTCTCGTAGTGAATGAGGAACGGACACGCGAGCGCTTTGTGTGCCCCGCGCTGAACTCTTGCGCTGTTCCGGCGGGTGACGGCTTAGCGCCGTGGTTCACCGCCGCTGCGCCTCCCAGCACGGGTCCCAGCTCGGCTCGGGGCCGAACCGCGTTACGAGGAAATCTACCAGAGCGCGGACTCGGGCAGTGGTCGCGCGGCCGGGGGGCATTACCGCGTGGAGCGCGCCTTCCTCCAGCGGGTAATCGAGCAATAAAGGCTCGACCGTGCCGGCCTCCAGCGCCGGGCCGGAGATGAAGGTGGGGAGCATCGTGACGCCCAGCCCGGCGGCCGCGGCGGCGAGCAGCATGTCGCCATTGTTGCTGCGCATGACCGGCGAGACGCGCACCGTCTCCCAATCGCCTCCCATGCGGAAACGCCACTGATCGTAGGCGTAGAGCAAGACGTCATGACCGGCGAGATCGGCGGGCGTCTCGGGCCGCCCGCGCCGGGCGAGATAATCGGCGCTCGCCACCACCGCGCGGCGCATCGGCGCGATCCGGCGCGCGATCAGCGCCGAATCCCGGAGCTGCCCGATGCGGACCGCGAGATCGTAGCCGCCCTCGGCCAGATCGACGGTGCGGTCCTCGAGCACGATGTCCAGCTCCACCTTCGGATGGGTGGCGGCGAACTCGCTGAGCGCCTCGGCCAGGTGACGGATGCCGAAGGAGAGGGGCGCGGTCAGGCGGATCGGGCCGGCGACCTGGGTCACCGCCTCCGCGACCACCTCCTCCGCCGCCTCCAGCTCGGCGAGGATGTTGGCGGCGCGGGCATGATAAGCCGAGCCGATGTCGGTCGGCTGGGCGCCGCGCGCGGTGCGGGTGAGGAGGCGGGCGCCGAGCTGCTGCTCCAGCCGGGCGACGCGGCGGGAGAGGACCGGCTTCGAGAGCCCCATCCGCTCGGCGGCGCGGGCGAAGGAGCCGGTCTCCGCCACCCTGACGAAGGCGAGGACGTCGACGAGATCGGTGGACGAGCGTTCCATATTCCGCAACACCAAGATGTGTGGATGGCTTCTTCCGACAACAGAGCTAGGTGCTTACCTCCCTCCCTGCAAGATCATTCCAAGGGAGCAAGTGTCATGAACGTCCTGATCGTCAGCAGCAGCGCCAATGGCGACGCCTCGGTCTCCAACCGGCTCGCCGAGCGGTTCGTCGACAGCCTCGATCCGGGCGCGCGGATCGTCCGCCGCGATGTCGGCGCGAACCCGCTGCCGCACCTCACCGCCGAGACGGTCGCCGCGATCAAAGGCGAGCCGGCGACCGCGGCCGAGCTGGAGGCGCGGGCGCTGTCCGACCGCCTCGTCGGCGAATTGCAGGCGGCGGACGTGATCGTGATCGCCAGTCCGATGTACAATTTCGGCATGAGCTCGACGCTGAAGAGCTGGTTCGACCATGTCGCGCGGGCCGGCCTCACCTTCCGTTACACCGCGGACGGGCCGGAAGGGCTGCTCAAGGGCAAAAGGACGGTCGTGATCGAGAGCCGCGCCGGCTTCTACGGCGAGGGCGGGACGCCGCATATGGACGGCCAGGAGCCGCATCTGCGCGCTTTGCTCGGATTCGTCGGGCTGGACGACGTGGCCTATATCACGGCCGAGAAGCTGGCCTTCGGGCCGGAGGCTGCCGAGGCTTCGATCGAGGCGGCGGCGCGGGAATTGAACGAGATCGCCGCCCGCGCATTGCTGCTGGCGGCATAGCGGGGCTGTATCCCTCCCCCTTGATGGGGGAGGGTAGGGGTGGGGGTGAACGCCTCCATTCGCTCCCAAGGTCTCGAAAGTTCACCCCATCCCCAAACCCCTCCCCATCAAGGGGAGGGGTGACTATGTGCTGATGCAAGGACCGCGATCATGATCGATATCCGTAAATTCTCTTCGTTGGGCCATGCCGATCATGGCTGGCTCAACGCACGGCACCATTTCTCCTTCGCCGACTATCACGATCCGGCGCGGATGGGCTGGGGCGCGATCCGGGTGTGGAACGACGACGAGATCGCCGCCAGGACCGGCTTCCCGCCGCATCCCCATAGGGACATGGAGATCATCACCTATGTCCGCAGCGGCGCGATCAGCCATCAGGATTCGATGGGCAACAAGGGCCGCACCGCGGCGGGCGACGTGCAGGTGATGAGCGCCGGCACCGGGGTCCAGCATGCGGAGTATAACCTGGAGGACGAGGCGACGACCTTGTTCCAGATCTGGGTGCTGACCGACACGCCGGGCGCACGGCCGAGCTGGGGCGCCGCCAAGTTTCCGAAGGACGAACGCTCGGGCAGGTTCGTGACGCTGGCGAGCGGCTATGCCGAGGACGGAGACGCGCTGAAGATCAACTCGACGGCCCGGGTGCTGGGCGCAACGCTGAAGGCGGGCGAGACGGCCGCGCTGACGCTCGACCCCGCGCGGCACGCCTATCTGGTCGCGACCGATGGGGTGATCCTGGTCAACGGCGTCCGCGCCGAGCCGCGCGACGGCATCGCCGTCACCGGCGAGGAGAAGCTGGCGATCCAGGCGATCGACGACGCCGAGATCGTCCTGGTCGACGCGCGGTAGGAAGAGGTCCCTCATCCCAACCTTCTCCCGCAGGCGGGAGAAGGGGCGCGCCGCGATTATCATTCCCTCTCCCGCAAGCGGGAGAGGGCTAGGGTGAGGGTCTATTCTTCCACTTCCTCCCTCAGCACCCGCTTCGGATCGTTGCGGTCGACATAGACGGTGCGCGTCTTGCTGCCGCGGCGGAAGAGCGGGACGAGGCCGAGCAGCCCGAGCAGCCCGAGCAATCCCCAAGGGAAGCCGCTCCGCTCCCGCCGCGCGTCGGCCAGTTCGTTGGCGAACGGATCGGCCGGATCGGCGAAGCCGTTCGGATAGGCGGCGTCGGGATCGATCGTCACCGGCTCCGGCACTGGCGCGGGCGCCGGCGGCGGCGCGGCGGCGGCGCTGTTGTTGACGGGTGCGGACGGGGAGTCGGGCGGCAGCGGCTGGACCGCCGGCGGCGTCACGCCGGGCGCGGGCGCCGTTCCCGGCGGCTGGACCGGCCCGGCGGGTGGCGCGGCGGGCGCGGTCGCGTTCTGGGCGGCGAGCGGCGCGGCGGCGAGCGCCAGGACGAGCGCGGCGAATCGGGCGGGGGACTGCATCGGCTCTCTCATTCCTCAAACAAAGCCAAATGGTTATGCGGCAAACACGGTATCGGCCGCCGCCGATCATCCGCCTGCCGCCGTTGGAAAACAACCCGCCGCAGCGCGGCTCGCCTGACTCCGCGAACCGGCGCAGGACTAAGGCTCGAGCGAGTGGGGTTCCAATTTCAATGGCGATGTACGTGTACAACCCGGCCGGCGAGCCGGTCGGCTTCGTTTTCGAGACGACGATTTACGATCTGGACGGCACGCCGCTCGGCCGGATCGTCGGCCGGCGGGTCCATCATTTCGACGGCGCCTATGCCGGCGAATGGTACAAGGACATGGTGGTGCGCCATCCCGAAGCCCGCCCGCGGCTGATCCCGCCCGCGCCGGTGCCGCCGCGCCGCCCGCCGGCGGAAGTCTCCTATCGCCTCCGCGCGGTGGTCAATTACGGCTATGCCGACGTCTTCCCGCAGCTGCGCGACGGCGCCCGCGAAACCTATCTCCACCAGGCCGCGGAATAGTCCGGGAGCGGGGCGCGCCGGTTTCTCGAAGCTGCAACAAAAGTGTCGCATGAGGGGCGGATGACCGCTCCGCCCCGAAACCCGCTCGAAGCCCGGCCCGCGCTGGTCGGCGAGCCCGGCCTGAACGTGGCGCTGAGCCGGATCGGTTTCTCGCCGGCGTCCGCACCGAAAACAGACCTCGCGCTCCGGCGACGCGAGTGGATGCTCGACGTGATGGAGGCGCAGCGCGCGCTTTCGGAAGAGGCGAGGGCGATCCCGCGCGTCCGCGGCCTTTCGTCGCAGGATTTCCTCGATTCCTATTATGCGCCCGGCCGGCCGGTGGTGATCGAGCGGGCGATCGATCATTGGCCCGCGCTGAAGCGCTGGACTCCGGATTATCTGCGCCGGAAAGTCGGCGACGCGCCGGTCGAGAATCAGGGCGATCGCGCCGCCAATCCGGACTTCGAGATCGACGGCTACAGCCACAAGAAGGTGCTGCCGTTCGGCGCCTATATGGATCTCATCGCCGCCGGCAGCGGCAACGACGCCTATGTCACCGCCAACAACAGCGCCGCCAATCGCGCCGCCTTGGCGCCCCTCGAGCGCGACCTCGGCCATATCGACACATATCTGACCCGCGCGCACGGCATGATGTGGATCGGCCCGGGCGGCACCTTCACGCCGCTCCATTTCGACCTCACCAACAATCTCATCGCGCAGATTGTCGGGCGCAAAAGCGTGATCATGCTGCCGCCGTCCGAATCCGCCCGGCTGCATCATGGGCGCCATGTGTTCAGCGCGGTGCGCGACCTGGAGGACGAGACGCGGCTGGTGCTGTACCCGTTGGCGCGCGCGGCGCGGCGCTTCGTCGTCGATCTGGGCCCGGGCGACCTGCTCTATTCGCCGATCGGCTGGTGGCACCAGGTTCGCTCGCGCGATTTCAGCGTGACGATCACATACACCAATTTCCGCTGGCCGAACGAGGGCTTCGACAGCTTCCCCGCCGATTAGGCGAAGTGCCGGCGGCGCAGCACCTCCACGGAGGGGCCGCGCAAGGCGCGGGTGACGCGCGGCGGGCGACGCCCCTCCGCCGCATAGCCCTGCAGGATCGAATCGAGCACCGCCGGCGCGCGCCTCAGCGCATCCGCCTCGCTATAGCCGACCACCACCGCCTCCGGCACGTCGGGCATGGTGAGGATCACCATCCGGTTCGATTGGGTGCGCATCTGGCACGGATAAGCGGGCACGCGCGATTTCTCCTCGTCGTGACCCTGCAACGCCCCAACGCGGATTTGGGTCCATGCCCTAAGGTGCGGCCCGCTCCCGGCAGCGGGCGGTCAGCGTCGCCTCCTCGATGCCGTCGTCGAAGCGGACGACGAGGTCCGCGCCATTGTCGTGCGCGGCGATGATCGTCGCGTCATAATATTGGCCGTTGCCCGACCAGATCGCCTCGATCCGGCTGCCGACCGCCCAGTCATAAGGCTTGGTCAGCTCCTCGGAGAGCGTCTCGCGATCGCCGTCGTCATAGCCGATCGTCACCGATCCGTTGCCAACATGCTGGACGACCCCCGGAAAGAAGAAATCGCCGCCCCGATAGCGGCCGAGAACCCAATCGCC
>NZ_JBQTIN010000147.1:0-16413 GCF_052388015.1 Sphingosinicella sp. | reverse complement strand
GCGTCCTCCAGCATCACCCCGAAATATTCGAGGTGGAAGCCGTCGCGCAGCGTCGATTCAACGCAGACATTGGTGGCGATGCCGACGAAGACGATGTTGCGAATGCCGCGCGACCGCAGGGTGGAATCGAGCTGCGAGTTGAAGAAGGCGCTGTAGCGGGTCTTGGGCAAGACGATGTCGCCGTCCTGCGGGGCGAGCGCATCGACCAAAGCATAATCCCAGCCGCCCTTGGCCAGCAGCTTGCCATGCAGCTCCGGCCGGGCGCGCATCGTCTTCAGCGCATTGGACTTGTGCCAGTTGGGCGAGCCGGGGCCGCCCGCTTCGACATAGTTCGGGTCCCAGCCGTTCTGCAGGTAGACGATCGTCATGCCGGCGGCGCGGGCTGTTTCGAGCACCTTGGCGATCTGGCCGATCGTCCCCGCCGCGCCGGAAATGTCGAAGCCGGCCTGATCGACATAGCCGCCCTTCGAGGCATAGGCGTTCTGCATGTCGATGACGACGATCGCCGTCTCCTCGACCGAGACCCGGATCGGCTCGGGCCGCGCCGGCAAGGTGATCACCCGCCCCCGCGATGCGCCCGCTTCGACCGTCATGCGCCCTCCCCCTTGAAGCCAGTCGCGAAGTCTTCACCCTTTGCGAGCGCGGTTCAAGAGCGAGGCTGCTCCCCGGCGAAGGCCGGGGTCCAGTCCCAAACGAGGAACGGCGCGATAGCGCCGCCTGGGCCCCGGCCTTCGCCGGGGAACAGCTAGGTTCGGAAATTGCCCGCATGGACGAAGGCGCTTTGCGGCTTGCGGTCCGAGGGATGCTCGCGCGCCCGCTGCTTCTCGTCGAGCTGGGTCGGGTCGCCGATCCGGCCGATCACGCAGGCGGCGTTGAGGTGGTAGCGGTCGGGCAGGCCCAGCTCCGCCCGGGCGATCTCATGCTGGATGCCGGACATGCCATGGGCGCGATAGCCCATCCGCGTCGCCTGCAGCGCGAGGCTGACCCAGGCGGCGCCGGCATCGTAGCTGTGGGTGGTCGAGGGCGCCGGTTCGCCGGTCTTCTTGTCGGTAAAGGGCGAAGTGTCGGAGACCACATAGACCAGCACCGAGGCGGTGTGCGCCCAGCTCTGGTTCCAGGGGATCAGCAGCGACAGGAAGCGCCCCCAGTTCGCATCGCCGCGCTTCGCGTAAAGGAAGTGCCAGGGCTGCGAGTTGAACGCCGAGGGCGCCCAGCGCGCCGCCTCGAACATCGTCAAGAGGTCGGCATCGGGCACGGGCGACCCATCGAAGGCGCGCGGCGACCAGCGATCGAGGAAGAGCGGGTCGATCGGATGATCGGCGATGCGAGCTGTCACGGCGCGGGTCCTTGCTGTGTCGAGGCTCGTGTCCGCCATATCGGCCCGCACCTCAATCGATTCCTCCGGCGCGGACGCCTAGGCAAAAGCCGTCGACCTGTGCCAGACAAGCGGCCCATGCGCCGCACGACCCCCGCCGCCCTCGCGGCCGCCGCCCTCCTCGCCGCGCCGCTTTCGGCGCAGGAATTGCCGATCGGCCAAGGCGAGCCGGAGTATCGCGCCTGGCTCGCCGCGAACCCGCGGATGCGGGGCCAGATCATGTCGTTCGAGGCCTGGCAGGAGGCGGCCGGGGTGCGCGGCGTGCTGCCGACCTATGAGATATTGCGCACCGCCAGCATGTGGCGCGAATGCGGCGGCCAGCCGTTCGAGGTACCGCCCTTCACGCTCTGGCCCGGGCTCACCATGACGCTTCGCTACATCCGCGACTGGGTGAAGCCGACGGTGGGAGAGGTCGATGCCGTCTCGGGCTATCGCAACCCGACGCTGAACCGCTGCGCCCGCGGCTCGGAGCGGAGCGCCCATGTCGACTATTTCGCGCTCGATCTGGTGCCGCGGGTGCCGCTCCCGCGGCGCGAGCTGTTCCGGCGGTTGTGCGCGATGCATGCCCGATCCGGCCGCGCGTTCGGTGCCGGCCTGGGCTTCTACGCCTTCCAGCGCTTCCATATCGACACGCGCAGCTTCCGCCGCTGGGGCGCGGCGGGCCCGAACGGCAATGAAAGCCCCTGCGCCGTGATCGAGCGGGGCGAGGATCCGCTGGCCGGCGCGGTCGACATCGCGCCGCCCGCCCCGGCGCCTCCGCCGCCGCCGCCTCCGCCGCCGCCGCCCCCGGCTGCGCCGCCGACAGCCGCGGACCTGATGGCGATCGAGGCGGCCGCGATGCCGGCGCCACAAAGCGGGCGCCGCGCGCCGCGCGCGCCGCGGGTCGAAGCGCCGAGCTGCTCGGCTGTGGTCGCGGGGCGGGTCAATTGCTCCTACCGGATCGACCGCTGCGAACGCGGCGACCCGACCCGTCGCGGGCGCTACTGTCTGCGCACGCGCGGCCTCATTTTCACGGACGGGCGCTGGGCGCCGGACGCGGCCGCTTTGCCCTGAACCGCGGCGTCAGACGACGCGGCGGCCGCTGATCAGCTGGAACACCAGCACGATGCCGGCGAGCACCAGCAGGGCGTGGACGAGGCTGCCCCCGATGCCGCCGACGAAGCCCAGCAGCCAGAGCACGACGAGGATGGCGACGATGGTCCAAAGCATGGCAGCTCTCCCTTGGCTCCGCCAGGAACGCGGCGGAGTGCGGGGAAGAAACGCGAGGGCGTGCCTGACGTTCCGGTGCCGAATCTCGCCGAGCCTAAGCGCGCCGACGCGACAGCGACGCCGCGCTTAGGCGTAGAGCCGAGATCGGCCGGCCGACAGGTCCGCGCAGCGGAACCTGATCGACGTCACGGGCAATGGTCCGTGACGGCCCCTCCTCGCCCACCACAGCGCGGCATTTTCCTACACCCCCGCCGACGGGATAAATGCTTCGCTCCCTTCCGCCGGAGCGACTCGATGAACCACCTGCCCCTCGATCCCGACCCGGAGATCGCCGCCTTGCTCGGCTTCTCCCCCGTCCTGCGCAAGTGCAAGCGCCACGACGGCTGGACGCCCGATCGCCAGCGCGGCTTCATCGCCGCGCTCGCCCGCCTGGGCGAGGTCGACCGCGCCGCGCAGAGCCTCGGCCGCACCGGCAGCGGCGCCTTCAAGGTCCGCACTTCGGCCGGCGGCGAGGGCTTCGCCGACGCCTGGGACTGCGCCCTCACTTTGTTCCACGCCCGCAATCCGGGCCTGTCCCGCCGCGGTGGCCGCGCCCGCCCGCCCTGGATCCCGCCCGAGCCCGATCCTGACGAGGACGAGCCGTTCGAGCTCGCCATCGACGACGTTCTGAAGGGCCTTCTCGATCGCTACCGCAAGAAGCTCCAGCAGGAGCGCGAATGCCGCCTCGCGGGCCGGATCGTCGAAGCCGATTATTACGTCCGCCAGCTCAGCTTCATCGAGCTCGCGCTCGATCTGGGGGTCAGCGCCGACGCCCTCCACGATCTCTTCCGCTCCGGCGAGGTCGACCTTTTCGACACGATCGGCACGCCGATGAGCCTCCTGCTCGATCGCCTCCGCCGCGATTACTGGCGGGAGAAAGGCGAGCCCGACCGGATTCCCCCCGCTCTGCTCGGCGAGCATGACGAGCAGCGCGCCACGGCCGCCCTCCCCGGCCATTACCGCGCGGACCGGGACGGCCCCTACAACGAATGGCTGGCCCGCCGCGCCGCGCTCGAAGCGCTCCAGGCCGAGGCCCAGCGCCTCTGGGAGAGCCAGGCGAAGGCCGATGCCGAGGCTTGGGCGGAGCGGGTCCGCCGGGCGATCGAGGAGGGACCCGGCTCAGCCACCATTGAAGACGCCAAAGGTTGAGCCGCGGCCTGCCTCAATCCTCCCCCGCATTCCGGGGGAGGGGGACCATGCAAAAAGCATGGTGGAGGGGCCCCTTTTGAAGAACAGGAGCACCCAATGAGCCATGAGGATATCATCAGCGCCCTCCTGAGGGCGGCCGGCTGGCCGGCCGGCGAGCGGGCGGGGGCTGAGGCGCGCGTGGCGACGCGGGTCGCCTGGGTGCGTGAGCGCATGGCGGACCTCAGGGCGGCGCAGGACCGCGTGACCTCGGCCTGGAACCGGATCTTCGACGCCCTGCCGGACGATCCCCACGACGAGGAGCTGGAAGCGATCCCTGAGCCGCCCGAGCAGGCGGAGCTGGACGCGATCTTCGCCGAACTCCACGCGGTGCGAGACCATGACCGCTGGCCCAAACACCTGCACTGGAGCTTTTGACGCGCCGACCCCGGACCTGATCCGGGGGACGCCGGCGGCGCAGCCGCCGCCGGAGTAGCGGGTAGAGCCGCGCAAGGCCGGCCAGCGGGTCCGCGCTAGCGGAGCCCGACTGACGTCACGGGACAATGGTCTCGTGACGGCGCCGACGGCCCCGTCATCGTCGTCCGACTCCAAGTCGGGACTGGTGTCAGCGATCGGGCCGGCGGACTGCAAGGCCGGACCGATGGCGGCAAAGATGTCGCGCCAAAGGTGAGGCGGGATAGGAAGCCGGTGGACGCGGCACGCCGTCAGCAAGATCGGCCAATGCGCGAGCCGAATCGCAGAGAGCGCGTCGAAATGATCATTGATCGTGACCTCTGCCATCACGAACTCGAGCGTATCGCGCGTGCCGGCGGTGACCGGGATGCCGGCAAGCGCCGCGCCATGACTGTCGCGACCCAGATAAAGCTCGGTCTCGCTATCCTCGTCGGGCAGCCAAGCCTGGAAGGTGCAATGTTCAAGCAACTCCGCCTTGAACCGGGCGAACTCGTCGATGATGGGCTGGTTGCCGCGCGCGGCAGCCCAGAGCGCGAGCATCGGATAGAGCGTGCTCGCATTGGTGGCTTCGCGCCGATAGGCGTCGTCGCGCTGCGCTGGATGCTCGACCAGATCCCAATAGGATTGGCTGGTTGTCGGATAGCGTCCGTGCGTCTGAAAAGCGAATATGCAGTGCCGGGCCAACTCCTCCAGCCATTGGTCGATGATGTCGTGAAAGTGCGCCCGGGTTGAGAGCAGGGTTAGGGCAAGGCCGATGTCGATCGCCTGCCAGTCGCTCGCCGGCGACAGCAAGGCGTGGTTGTTGGCGATGAGCTGGTTGATCTGCGAACACATGCGCTGGATGCGTCCAATCAGCGGGGCGTTCAGCGCTGCGAGCGTGTCGTCCTCGGTAACATCCGGCAACAAACCCGGTCGGTCGCCGCTCCCGGCTTGCCAGACTAGCCAGAGCCCGCGAAGTGCAAGCCGGCCGATCATGTCGAACAGTTTCAGATTAACGTCGATCGAGGCATGCGAGCCCACCGCGCTGGACAATCCGTGCCGCACGTCGGCGAGCGGCAGGATTTTCGCATCGAATAGTTCGTCCCCGACCGCGAAATGAAGCTCGATCAGCTCATTGAGGACGAGCCCCGCCCGCTCGGCTGTCTTGCCGCCTTTGGCTAGGTCGCTGCGCAGCAAATGCCAAGCCGCGAGGAGCGCATGTTCGCTCGCCCGATACGGCGCCTCGACATTGTTCGCCTCGCGCGCCCAGATGAACATGATCCAGAGACAGATATTGATGAGCCGGGCCTGAGAGAGGCGATTGGCAGGCTTCGCGCCGGGCGCTTCAGACAGCGCGCGGAGTAGCCTCTGGAAATGATTGATCGCAATGTCGGGTTCCTCGACCATCGCCACCGCCTTGCGCAAATGGCCGCGCAGCGTCTCAGGGAGCAGCTCTTCGCGCAGAATCCCGTCGAGGATTACCTGCGCCAGCCGATCCCCATTCCACTCCTCGAAGTGGATTTTCTCGGTGCGGTTGCGGCGCATGAAACCATGGACGTCGTCGCGAACCTGCTCGTCGATATCGCCGCCAAAACAGAGGCAGATGGCGATTGGCAGATCGGCATATTGGGGTGGGATGCGGCTCGCCACGTAGACGTCCAGAATCGCTTCGAGCGAAGGGCGCAGGCTTTGCGGCGACGCCGTGTTCCATTCCGTCCGTGTGAGGTCGCCCGACTTGACCGAGAAGAGGTGGACGCGTCTCACCCCATCCTCCCCAAGCCCGACCGCACCGACATCGACGCCGTGCTGGCGTGTGCCCCGAGTTGGCCGGGAGAAAACGGTGAAGCCAAGCTCCGTCAACAGATCGGGGAGGACGGCATCGAGCTCGTCCCGCTCGCGAAGCGAGGCCAGATATTCCCGGATGACGAGCTTCACGGCACGACTTCCAGGGCACGGAACACGCGCAGCTGATAATCGAGTTCGAATGGGTCTAGGATGTGCAGCCGCGGCGTCTCGATGCTGTGGCTGATGCTGTGCATCTTCATGACGTTGCGATGCGTGGAGCCGTCGGGCGCTTTGAAATAGCTGATTGAGCGGGTGCCGTAGAGCAGGGTTTGGCGGGTCACGATCGACAGCAGCACCGAATGCTGCTCGACCGCCTTATAGGCCTGCCGCATCTCCTCTTGTTGGATGTGGCGCTCGATGAGCCGCTCGCGCTCGGACGGACGGAGCTCGGCGATGCGACCTGCCCTGCGCAGGCCGGCGACATAGTCTTCCAGCTGCTCGAGCGCTTGCTTGATAATTGGCGCGGCAGACTCTGCCGGGTCGGCGGCGCGCTCCTCGAGCCAAGTGGAGAGTTCGCCCGAATAATTGATCAGCAGCGGATCGAGCAGAATTTCGACGACTGCCTTCGCTGGTGCCTCAGCTAGGATTCGAAGGATGGAGATCAGGAAGGATGCCGCGCTGATCGGCGTCATGAAGAGATAGCCGATCGCGCGATGGGCCAGCACGATCATCTGATCACTGTCGAGCGCAAGCGGCGCGGGATCGAACAGCAGGATCAGCGGACCCCCGTGCGAGCGGCGGACCAGGCTATAGGCGGCTTCGCCCAGACGACGCTCGAAGCTGAGCAGCCAGCGCGCGATCAGAAGGGGCAACCGCTCTTCCTTGAGATCGAGGAGCGCGCTCGCAGTGCCGCCGAGCCACTCGAATTCGTGCAGCTTGGCATGCCCCACCAGCAGCGGTTCCAGCAAAGCAAGCGCTTCGTCGATCCGGCCCTTGTGAATCAGGGACATCAACGCGTGATCGATCTCCTGAAACGTGCCGCGATTTTCGATTCGAACCTGCCGAACGATCGAGATAAGGGCGGCGACGACCGGTTCGGCAAGATCATCCGCATGAACGAATAGGGCGTGGGCGGCGCGATGGATCGTCTGGTCGCCGGGCTCAGTGGAAGCTCCCAGGATCACTGCCGTGACGCGCTCGATCGCGTCCGGCAGCTTGAGCGAGAGATCGACGGCGGCGGCGACAATCAATCCAACTAAATTGTCCTCGGGGGAAATGGCGATGGCGGCTTCGAGCGCGTCCAGCGCCCGGCCGATCGCATCCGCCGAAGGATCGGCCACGGCCCCGACCGCCATCGCGGCGCCTGAGCGCGCGAGTACCGCCGGGCCAGCCAGATAGTCGATCGCCAGATCGAGAGCCGCATCGGGGTTGGATTTTGCCAGTGCCTGCAGCGCAAGAAAGAGGAAGATGACGTCGTCGGCGTTGTCCGGATCGACAGCGTCGATGACCGCGCGGGCCCGATCGCCTTGCTCGGCCCAAGTCCGGAAAGCACCGTTGGGGCGCGCCGCCATCATATCCTCGCCCGCGGCTACGACGAGGGCGTGGACGGCCGCCATCATCGCCCGTGGTTCCGCCTGGAGGGACGGGATGACCTGCACATAAACGTCCTGGACAAGCCAGAAATCGAAGCCCTTCTGCGTATCGTGGGTGACGCCTGCGGCGGTCTTCAGCAGGTCAATGCTGCCGTCGTTGTGCAAGTCGACAAGCGCCGCGCGAAACGCGTCGCCGTCTTCGTCCTTGCGGTGGCCGTGCATCGAATCCGCGATCAGCTGCGGCAGGGTGCCGGCCTTGTCATGGGAGAGGATGTCATCGGTGATCGCCATCGGGCCGGCCCTCAGCTCGATTGCCATCGGGAGGCAGCGGTCGCCCATTCACATAAGCGCAGAGGAACGCTCGATAGTGCTTCACGATGGGGACCCAGCTGCATCGCCCCCCAGATAGTAACCGCAGTCGACAATTCATCGGGTCCTGATGAGCTTTTCTTGATCCAGTTCGGAGCTGCCCTTGCCGGGGCGATTCCGCTACTTAGGTCCCCGTTCCCGCTTTGCCAGCGCGCGCCGCCGCTGCTAGGGCGCGCCGACCTCTCCCGAAAAACAGAAATGACAGACCTCAAAAAACTCAGAAATTTCAGCATTATCGCCCATATCGACCATGGCAAGTCGACCCTCGCCGACCGGCTGATCCAGTCGACCGGCGGCCTCACCGAGCGCGAGATGACGCACGGCCAAATCCTCGACAATATGGACATCGAGCAGGAACGCGGAATCACCATCAAGGCGCAGACCGTCCGGCTCGATTACCGCGCCAACGCCTTGCAGTAGTGCAATGATTGCACTATAGCATCACATGCCCCGGCTGCAGCGCTTCTCCTCGACCGAGATCGCGATGTTCTTCGCCGACCACAATCCGCCGCACTTTCACGTGCTCGGCAAGGAGGGCGCGGCGCAGGTGCGGATCGACACGTTGGAGGTGATGGCGTCGAGCGGCCGGATCGACCTTAAGGAAGCGCTGGCCTGGGCGGCGGAGAACCGCGCCTTTCTCGAAGAGAAATGGGCGGAATATAGCGGAGACGGCCAATGAGCATCGGCAGGATCGAAAGCGTTCGCATCGTCGGCCCTTTGCGGATCGCGGTGGCGTGGGATGACGGACACCGGGCCGAGATCAATCTGGCGCCTTTGATCGCCGCCTATCCGCGGCTGAAGCCGCTCGCCGACGACGCCAATTTCCCCCAGCGTTCCGAGGACGGTTGGTCGGTCGAATTTCTGCCTTGCGGGATCGACTTCGGCGCTGCTCAGCTCCGGCGCTGGGCCGACGAGCAGGCTGGCGAGGCGATGCCGGCCGCCGCCTTCCGTGCTTGGATGGATGGGCACGGCTTTACACTCGATCGCACCGCCGAAGCGCTCGGCCTTTCCCGCCGCACCATCGCTTATTATCTGAGCGGCGAGCAGCCCGTGCCCAAGACGGTGATGCTCGCGACCGAAGGCTACGACAAGCGGCAGGCCGCTTAACGGCCGGCACCGGTTGGCGCATGCCGCCCGCGCTGCTAACGGCGCGCGGTGACCGACCTCAGCAAGCTCCGCAACTTCAGCATCATCGCCCATATCGACCATGGCAAGTCGACCCTCGCCGACCGGCTGATCCAGTCGACCGGCGGGCTGACCGAGCGCGAGATGACGCATGGCCAGATCCTGGACAATATGGAGATCGAGCAGGAGCGCGGCATCACGATCAAGGCGCAGACCGTCCGGCTCGATTACAAGGCGAGCGACGGGCAATCCTACGTCCTGAACCTGATGGACACGCCGGGGCACGTGGATTTCGCCTACGAGGTTAGCCGAAGTCTCGCCGCCTGCGAAGGCGCCTTGCTCGTGGTGGACGCCGCGCAGGGCGTCGAGGCGCAGACCCTAGCGAACGTCTACCAGTCGATCGAGCACGACCATGAGATCGTCCCCGTCATCAACAAGATCGACCTCCCCGCCGCCGACGTCGACAAGGTGCGGACCGAGATCGAGGACATTGTCGGGCTGCCGGCGAAGGGCGACTGGCGGGACGGCGGCGCGGTGCTCACGTCCGCGAAAACCGGGATCGGCATCGAGGAGGTGCTGGAGGCGATCGTCGCGCGCATCCCGCCGCCCAAGGGCGACGCCGCGGCACCGCTCAAGGCGATGCTGGTCGACAGCTGGTACGACCCCTATCTCGGCGTCGTCATCCTGATCCGGGTGATCGACGGCATCATCAGGCGCGGCCAGCAGATCGCCTTCATGGCCGCCGGCACGACCCACCTGGTCGACCGGGTCGGCGTCTTCCGCCCCAAGATCGAGCAGTTCGACGCGCTCGGCCCGGGCGAGATCGGCTTCATCACCGCCCAGATCAAGGACATAAGCGAGACCCGGGTCGGCGACACGATCACCGACGCGCGCCGCCGCGCCGCCACCGCCCTCCCCGGCTTCAAGCTCGTCCAGCCGGTCGTCTTCTGCGGCCTCTTCCCGGCCGACGCGGCGGACTTCGAGAAATTGCGCGACTCCCTCGCCAAGCTGCGCCTCAACGACGCCAGCTTCAGCTTCGAGATGGAGACCAGCGCCGCTCTGGGCTTCGGCTTCCGCTGCGGCTTCCTGGGCCTCCTCCACCTCGAGATCGTCCAGGAGCGGCTGACCCGCGAATATGATCTCGACCTCATCACCACCGCGCCCAGCGTCGTCTATCTGGTCCACCTCACCAGGGGAAAAGAGGCGGCTTCGACAGGCTCGGCCCGAACGGTGGGCAGGGACGAGAGCGGACATAGCATCATCGAGATCCACAACCCCGCCGACTGGCCGGACCCGAACCGGATCGCGGCGGTCGAGGAGCCGTGGATCGAGGCGACCATCTACGTCCCCGACGAATATCTCGGCCCCATCCTGAAGCTCTGCCAGGACCGGCGCGGGGTGCAGAAGAACCTCACTTATGTCGCCGGCCGGGCGCAGCTCACCTACGATCTGCCGCTCAACGAGGTGGTGTTCGATTTCTACGACCGGCTGAAGAGCATCTCCAGAGGCTATGCGAGCTTCGACTATCACCAGATCGGCCACCGCCCCGGCGACCTCGTCAAGATGACCACCCGGGTAATCGGCGCGCGGGTCGACGCGCTCAGAATGATGGTCCCCCGCGCCGCCGCCGCGGCGCGCGGCCGGCAGCTGTGCGAGCGGCTGAAGGACCTCATCCCCAGGCACCTGTTCAAGGTCCCGATCCAGGCCGCGATCGGCGGCAAGATCATCGCGCGGGAGACGATCGCGGCGCTGCGCAAGGACGTGACCGCGAAATGCTATGGCGGCGACATCACGCGGAAGCGGAAGCTCCTCGACAAGCAGAAGGAGGGGAAGAAGCGGATGCGGGAATATGGTAGCGTGAGCATCCCGCAGGAGGCATTTATTGCGGCACTGCGGATGGGGGAGGAGTAATGGCGGGACTCCTAGAAAACCTTTCTCGTATCACCGATGCGCAAATCCCTGATCAGGCACGCCGGATTGCCATCCGCGATTTCGCTGAGCGATTAGATTGGACGCCTAGCTACGAGTTGAACGCACCACTCGAAAGTGCGGGGGTTTTCAATCATGTAGTCGTCGAGCATGGATTGTCGAACTCGGCCGTTATCACGTTCCTCCGCGGAAGCGCTCGGGCTTCCGATCTATCGCCCCATCAGTTACGGTCGCTGCTGTCGATCTCATACAACAACATGATCGACTGGCACTATTTCGTCTCACAATATGACGCTCGTCGCATATACAACCTTATCAACCCCGGTTCTCCCGGCGCGTCGGATGAGCACTATCTGACTTCCACGCCCGAGTTTGAGCAGCTGCTATCATCATCTCGCTTCACGCTCGAAGGCAGCGGGCGACGAATTAAGCCTCAGGAGCGCTCATGCGACGATGCTTTGATAGCGGTCGTGGGCCGCTGGAAGGGGCTTCTCGCAGCCGAGGCCGCAGCGACGGCGCAGCAAATCTCGACGTTATTTAACGCAATTATCTTTGTTCGCGGCTGCGAAGATAGAAATCTTACCGAAAGCATTCAGCAAAAAAGCAATATTCTTCTTTCAAAGAGCCTGGGCATTTGACGGAAGTGTTAACCTTAGTACTGTCATAAAGGAGAGCTTCGCTGCCACGGGCATCGCAGGCGACATTGGAGATTACATAGATTTTTCCAAACTATCTCCCTTTAACTCGGTGGACAGGAGCACGTCTGAGCAGCTGCTGCGAGATTTTTATGATCCAAAGGATGCCCCTTACGCACTGAATTTCGCTCTAATGTCCAAGCATGCCTTGAGCAGGATTTATGAGCGGTTTGTAAGTATACTGCTGGATGAAGAGCCAGATGATCAGCTGACTTTTATCCCTAAAGCGCGCGCTGAGATCCAGCCGACAAAAACTGGGTCAGTTTATACTCCGCAGTTTATCGCCAGCTTCTTCGCGAAATACATTCGGGAGAATACGACGCCGAAGCAGTTCCGTGAGCTAGTCACGCTGGATCCCGCTTGCGGATCAGGGATTTTCTTGCGCACGATATTGGAGGAGCAGTGTAATCCGCTCGACAGCGCCATATCGACCAACACTATCAGCGAGATGTTCGGCCGAACGACCGGCATCGATAAGGACGGAAACGCTCTGGAAGCTACAAAGCTATCGCTTGCCCTTCTCCATCTCGTCTCGACGGACCGGTTGCCGCCCAATTTAAATTTGCGCGAAGCTGACTCGATACTGTTAGCAGAGGCAGATCAGCTGCCAGTAGGTATCTATGACGCCGTTCTCACGAATCCGCCTTATATCAAGCTTGACCACCTTCCTACAGATACCAGGGCGACGTATCGCGCCTACCTCGGGCCGGACTTTCAAGGGCGGCTGGACGCCTACATCCCATTCATGAAGCTGTGCCTCTCACGCCTTTCGCCGGGCGGCTTCGCGTGCTTCGTAATCCCCCAAACATTCCTGCAGGCCAAGAACGCCCAGATGATTCGACGCCAGATTCGCGATGACTTTGATGTAAGATGTTTGATTGACCTCTCTGCGATTGACGTTTTCGAGGGCGTGGGAGCTTACAGCCTACTCCTCGTAGTCCAAAGGGCCTACCCAAGCGCCAGCTTCCGGCCAGGCGCGCACGTCGCGCAGGCGACGGAGTTTGTTGGAGCTGCGCTCCAAGCAGTTTTAGATGGGAAAGAGGTGAACACGCCATACTTCCGAGTTTTCGACGTGGGGCAGGATTATTTCTCCAGCAGTGAGTGGATGATAAGGCCACCAGAAGTGGTTGAGTTTGACCATAGACTGCGGTCCTATCCTCGTCTCAGCGACTATCTTGATGTATTTCAGGGATTTGTGACCGGCGCTGACGACATCTTTATTAGAAGAAAGGCAGACATTCCCGCCGAAGAGCGAAGAATTTATATGGACTATCTGCCAGACCGCAAGATTGGTCGCTATTTGGTCCCCACTTCTTCCGAACAGATGGTGTTTTATCCGTATCTTGGAGAACGTTTGATCGAGCAGCAGGAATTGGAGGATTTGTTTCCAGAGGCTTGGACGCATTTGATTGCCAACCGAGCCGGATTGGAAGCTCGCCGCCGATCTTCGAGCACACCTTGGTGGAAACCCGAACGGCCGCGCGATCCGTCACGGATGAAGCGACCTAAGATTGTTTGTCCCCACCTTATGCTGACCCCGCGTTTTGCGATCGACCAGCGGGGGCGCTTTGCTACTAAACATGGCCCAGTAATGGTGGCCAAGGTGGAGGGCGAGGAATCTCTCTTTCTGAAGTTTTTCTGTGGAGTATTAAATTCTTCGATGGGCGCGTGGTATATTAGAACACATGTTCCCACATTTTCGCGAGGGTATAGCCGCTTGGAGCCTGCCACTCTCAAAAACATGCCCGTGCCGGCCGTGGAGGAGGTGAGCGGCGCCGAGATTCGGGAAGTCGCGGATTTGGTCGATAAGGCGCCTACGTCGAGAAGCGCGGAGCGCCGCATCGACGAGATCGTGCAGAAGCTGTTTTCGCTTAGGCGAGAAGAGGCTGCGCTTGTCGGTATTCAACCCGAGTGACGGTGAGCCTTCCTGCTGATCGCCTGTTTCGTAGGCTTGACGAGGTCAGGACGTTGCTGAACCCTGTGCTAGGGGAGCCAGAGCGGTTTGAGGCCGCTAGGCTTCCTCAGGCTCCCAACTTCACGATCGGGCTGATACCTCGCGGATATGCTACCCATACTGTAATCGATCCATCGAGCTTGCGCCTACCGTCAAAGTGGGATGATATTTACTTCAACTATCATGAGACTTGGCGCACATCAGATAGGCCAGATCGTTATATCATGGATCGATCTTACCTTCATTTCTACCTTAGGAATGTTGGCCCTGCTGACGAACTGCAAGCCCTTAGTCTGCATTGCGATCCTGCACTAGACAAATCGGACCTACATTATCGATACCGACGCGGCCCCCATCTCCACATAGGGGGCGCCGCGCCAAACATTGATCGAGCTCATGTGTCCGTTTGCGTTTCTGACGCAGCTCTTGGAGGCAACAACCTGGGCGCACTAACTCGTACCCTCAGAGATTCTCTGAAGATGGCTATGAATGAGTTCATTCCTCACTATGTCGCCTAGTTCGCCGTAGATCTGGCAATCACGCGGCGGTACACGTGCCGCGCTCGCCAGTTTCGCCAGTCGGCCCGCGGATAATCCGCGTCGCGCTGAGGCCCGTCTGTAGGGAAGTAGCCCTCACGGGAGTGAATCCCGTGACGTCAGTCCTGTCGCCACCGGATCGGGTCCGGGGGCGCAGGCTGGCCGGCCCGTTGACCTGCGGTCGTCTGCGACCCGACAGGCTCAGGACAGGCTTCGCGGCTCATTTGCCGTTTCTTTCGCCCGCCAGGCGGCGGCGGCCTCCGCCGCCTCGGCTTCCCAGATCAGCTGCAGCTCCGCCTGCCGCTTGTGCTCGGCCTCGAACGCCGCCTGCTGCTCCTCGTGCGTCTCCGGGCGGCCGCCCTCGGTATATTCGAGGGGCTCGCTGCTGAAGCCGTCATGTTCGACCAGACGGTCGCGGGGCGGGTGCTGCGGGCGGGGCGGCTCGCCGAGCTGGGCCCATTTTTCGCGCCGCGCCTCATCGAGAATCCGGGAGAAGGGCGTCTCGGCGATCTCGATGAGGTGGTGATCGCCCTTGCGGAATTCCGTCAGGATCTTGAAGCCGCCGTTTCCCATCAGATCCAGCGCCACTTCGAGCCAGGTCAGCTGACGGAGATAGAAATCCGCGGCGACGACCTTGCCCGCGAGCCGGGCCTCGCGCTCCTGCCCGACCTTGAGCAGATATTTGCGCACGAGATCGGCGAGCCATGCCAGCCTGGCCTCCTCCGTCTCCGCCTCGTCGTCATTGGCGGGCGGGAGCGGGGCCTGCCGGGTGGCGGCATTGCCCCAGGCGGGCAAAGGCGGGCGCCAGCGGGCGGCGGGGCCGGCCACCGCGATCAGGCCCTCGCGCAGCCGGCGGCTCTTTTCTTCGGCGGCATATTCCAGAGCGCGAGCGAAAGCGGCCATGAAGCCTTCATTGCCCTTCGCCTTCTTCAGCTGATCGACGCCGAACTGGGCGCGGCCGACCGCGTGAGCCGCCTGGCGCTGCGAGCCGGTGGCGGCGAGGGCGGCGATGAAGGCGCGCTGCACCTCGCCATCCCAGCCGTCGGCGCGGGGGCGGCGCGGGACCGGCTCGAAATCGAGCAGATCGGCATAAAGGGCGAACGGATCGTCGCCGGCGGGGCCGGACGCGCGGCAGCGGTCGCAGATCAGCGGGATGGGTTCGAGCACGCGAATCGCTCCTGCGAAGAGGAGCGTGTCAATTAACGCAAGGCGGGGCGTGTAGGAAAATGGCCGGGCGCTCAGGACCCGCAGGACCGGACGAGATAGACGATGCCGACGACCATCGCGATCGTCAGGAGAATGCCGAGAATGCCGGCGATCGCGCCGGTGTGATAATCGTGCTTGCCGGCGATAATGTCCTCGACCCGCATCTCATGGCGGCAATCGGGATTGGGACAGGGGACAGTATCGGTCGACCCCGTCGCGATATAATTGCCGCCGCTTCTGTGGATCAGCGCGAGCGCATGCATGGTGTCGCTCATGTAGAGCTTGCGCGTGCACTTCGGACAAAAGAATTCCCGGCTCACGTTCATGGCCGTTCCCCCCGAACGCATCGCGCGCCGGCCGTGCTTCTACGCCCTTTCGGCGAGGCGGGCAATCAAACGGACGCGGGCGCGGCGGCTTTACTCGCCGGCGGTCTTGGGCTCGGCGGACTGCGGCTGCTGCTGCTCGATCTCGCCCTCGACTTTCCAGGCGAAATCGCCGCGGCCGCCGGTGAATTCTGCCTGGCCCATCGCGACGGCGTCGCATTCGGCCTTCAGGCGCGAATCGCGCCAGGGGCCATGGAGGGTGGCGGTGCGGTAGCGGTAATAGGGCATGGGTAAGCCAAGCGAAGCGAAAGCGCCCGGCCGGGCGTCCGGACGGGAGCGGGATGGCGGGAAGCCGCGGGGGTATAGCCGGCGTGCATGGAAGCCCGTCGACGCGCGCGAGATGAATATTCATTCAACTCGGTGCAAGTGCCGCGGCGCACAGTTTGTGCATATCCGTTGCGAGATGTGTCGATGGATCGATCGGCCTCCCTCTCCCCGGCGGGGTGAGGGTGGGGGTGAGGGAGTTCCGAATCAGTGAGCGATCGCCAGCGCCCGACCCCCTCCCTACCCTCTCCCCGCCGGGGAGAGGGAAGAAACGTCCTCCTCCGCCAGGACGCCCATCCGCAGGAGTTGGTTGGCGATCGCACAGATCTCGCCGAGCTGGGTGCGGGCCTGGTCGCGGATCCGGTTCGACTGGG
>NZ_JBQTIN010000146.1:0-2424 GCF_052388015.1 Sphingosinicella sp. | reverse complement strand
CCCTGTTCGGCTTCGGCTCGGCGGGGGAGCGGGACTGGTTTCGGTTGCTGACCGGGGTGCAGGGTGTCGGCGGCAAGGTCGCGCTGGCGATCCTCTCCGTCCTGCCGCCCGACGAGCTGCACCGCGCTGTAGCGAGCGGCGACGCGGCGATGGTCGCCCGCGCCAACGGCGTCGGCCCCAAGCTCGCCGCCCGGATCGTCAACGAGCTCAAGGACAAGGCCGGCGGCGTCCCGCTCGGCCCGGCCGGCGCCGCCGCGCCGCGCGGAGTAGGCGCGGACGCGGTCTCCGCTTTGCTCAACCTCGGCTTCAAGCCCGGCGAGGCCAGTGCCGCCGTCAATGCGGCCAATGACGAGCTGGGCGGCGAGGCCAGCCTCGACGCGCTGGTCCGACTGGCGCTCAGGAAGGCGGCAAAATGAGCCGATCGAGCCTGTTCAGATCAACGGCCAAGGCTGGTTCGGCACTCGTCCTCATCGCGACGCTCGCTGTTATGATCGGGGTCGTAGGAACAGCTCTCTTTCTTTTCCCTAGCCTTTGGCTCCTCGCTTATGTGGCGGCAGCGGGATTGATCGGGTTGCTCGTCGCAACGGCAGCAGCGATGATTTTCTCCAGGAGCAACAAATGACCGCCGCGCGCCGCGCCGAATGCCGCTGCGGCCAGCTCACCGCCACCGTCACCGGCGCGCCGATCCGCATCTCGGTCTGTCATTGCCTCGCCTGCCAGCGGCGCACCGGCAGCGCCTTTGCCGTCCAGGCGCGTTTCGATCCCGCCGATGTGGAGATCGAGGGCGAGTCGCGCGAATGGCGGCGCACCACCGATGCTGGCAACGTCACCGTCTATCATTTCTGCCCGGAATGCGGCTCGACCATCTGGTACCAGGGCGGGCCGATCCCGGAGGCGATCGCGATCCCCGTCGGCGCCTTCGCCGATCCCACTTTCCCGGCGCCCTGCTTCTCGGTCTGGGAAAAGCGCCGGCACCCATGGGTCGCGATCTTGGGCGACGAGGTGGCGCATAGTGACTGACGCGCCCATCGCCATCGTCTGGGAATTCGTCGTGCCGGCGGCGAACCGCGCCCGCTTCGAAGCGGCCTACGGGCCGGATGGCGACTGGGCGCGGCTGTTCCGCCATGCCGCCGACTTCCGGGGCACCGAATTGCTTCGCGATGCCGAGCGCGACGGCGTCTATCTGACTATCGACCGCTGGGCGTCCGCCGAGGCGTTCGACCGCTTCACGCGCGACTTCAGCACCGACTATCATCGGCTCGACTCCGCGCTTGAATGCCTCGCGAGCTGCGAGACTCGCGTCGGCCTGTTCGAAGGCACGGCATGACCGATCCGGCCATTTTTCCGCTTCTGTTCGTCGCTGTCGCGGCGGCTCAGCAGCCAGAGGCGAGACGTGAACCGCATCCAGCCGTCCCGTGCTGGCAAGGCTGGACCGGATCCACAGCGGACGGCGTCGTGGTTTATGACACGCGCGGCGATATCCAGCCCTACCTGATCACGCACAATCGAGATCAGATCAGGCGCGGCGGTCAGCTGGAGCAGGACTACAACCACATCGACTATTGGTTCGGCGATCCGTCGCACCCGATCCGGGCGCGCTATTATTTTCGCCACGACGAAAGCGTCCAGGTCGATCTGCCAGCCGATGCCGGAAACCGGTTTTCGCTGGCGGAGGTGCGGGAGAGATTCCCGGCTGATATCCTCTGCTATCTCCAACGCCGCTTCGACCGGATCGAGGTGCTGGTCGAGGACGGATATCGTGAACTATGGGTCCGTCCGCAGTGACAGATCCCGCCCGCCTCACCACGCCGGACCGGCAGCCCGAGGATATCGACGCGGCGCTGCGGCCGAAGTCGCTCGACGAGTTCGTCGGGCAGAAGGCGGCGCGCGAGAACCTTCGCGTGTTCATCGCCGCCGCCAAGGGGCGGAGCGACGCGCTCGACCATGTCCTCTTCTTCGGCCCGCCGGGGCTCGGCAAGACGACGCTGGCGCAGATCGTCGCGCGCGAGCTCGGCGTCGGCTTTCGCGGCACCTCCGGGCCGGTGATCGCCAAGTCCGGCGATCTCGCCGCCTTGCTCACCAATCTCGAGGACGGCGATGTCCTGTTCATCGACGAGATCCACCGGCTCGCGCCGGCGGTCGAGGAAATCCTCTATCCGGCGATGGAGGATCGGGCGCTCGACATCATGATCGGCGAGGGGCCGTCCGCCCGCTCGGTCCGCATCGACCTGCCCAAATTCACCCTGATCGGCGCGACGACACGGCAGGGGCTGCTCACCACCCCGCTGCGCGACCGCTTCGGCATTCCGGTCCGGCTCAATTTCTACAGCGTCGACGAGCTGGAGCAGGTCGTCCGCCGCGCCGCGTCGCTGCTTCGGCTCGATATCGCCCCGGACGGCGCCGCCGAGATCGCCCGCCGCGCCC
>NZ_JBQTIN010000145.1:0-5171 GCF_052388015.1 Sphingosinicella sp. | reverse complement strand
TCAGGCATATTCCCCTCCCCTTGCTATTCGGCCGGCACATTCTCCTGCCTGGCCGTGTCCATCAGCATGTCGAAATGCCCGCGCAGCACCGCGATGTTGCGGTCGAAGCTCTCGATGTCGCGATAGGTGCGCGCCTGCATGATCGCGCCTTCCATCACGGTCAGCGTGAACTCCGCGAGCCGGCGCCGGTCGAGATCGGCCGGCAGCCGCGCGCTCGCTTCGTCCAGGCAGCGCTCGATCGCGCTCGTCCATTGCGCGAAATTGACCGCGAGCAATTCGCGGATCCGGACGTCCGGCTCGTGCAGCTCCAGCGCCAGGCTGCCGATCGGGCAGCCATAAGTGCACTCGGTGGTAACGAGCTGGGTGCGATAGCCGGCGAGCAAAGCGAAGATACGCTCCACGGGATCGTCGACCCCCGACCAGGCGGGCTTCAGCAGCCATTCCTCGACCCCGTCGCGATAGGCCTCCAGCACCGCGACCAGCACGTCCTGCTTGCCGGGGAAGAAATGGTAGAGGCTGCCGGAATGGACCTGGGAGCGGCTGAGGATGTCGGCGATCGACGTCGACTGGAAGCCCTTCTCCCAGAACAACTCCATCGCGGTCATCACGATCCGCTGGCGGGTGGCGATGTTCATGACTGGATTGAACGATCAATCAAGGGGCCTGTCAAGCGCGTGTTAGCCTATGCGCGGCCTGACCTTTGATCCTGTCGGGCCGGGCATAGGCGCGGCTGACGGACCGGGCTAAGAAGGCGGGACTCATTTCTCGAAAGGCTGTCCATGCGCCGTGCTCTTCCCATCGCGATCCTCCTGCTCGCCGGCTGCGCCCGCTCGGAGGATGCGAGCATAACTGTCGACATGAACCAGATCGCGCCCGACATCGTGCTGCGCAACAATGCGGAGGAGGAGATCGCCGTGGGCACGTGGCGGGAGGCGACGCAGGACAACAGCCCGGCGCTGGAGTTCGCCGACGCCACCGGCCAGCCTGGCGTCAGCCTGCGCTGCGCCGAGCGCGGCGGGCTGATGCTCCAGCGCCACGGTGCCGGGCAAGCGGGCGGGAACCCGTCGATCTCGATCAGCGTCGGGCGCGAGCGCCGCGACGTTCCGGCCCAGCTCATCGATGGCGGGCTGTTGCGCGCGACCCTCACCAGCGGCGACCCGCTGATCACGGCGCTGGGCGGCGCGGCGACGCCGATCGGCGTCCGCGCGGTCGGCGCCGCGCCGTTGCTGCTCCCGCCGGGACCGCCGCTCAGCGCCTTCGTCGCCCGCTGCGCCGCCAGCCAGGCACCGCCGGCTATCGCGGGCAACGCCGTCGCCCCGGCCGCGAACGCGGCGGCGCCCGCGACCAACGGGGCCGCGGCGCGCTAGCGGTTCGGCAGACATGAAAAAGCCGCCCGGCGGGCGGCGCGAAGCATGGAATCCTAGCGTCGAAAAATCCGAAAACAAGACTTGTTCGCCGATTCGCGCCGACTCATATCTTCCCCCAGGCGCAACCGCAGCGAAAGGAGGTGATCCGATGTCTCATGGTTCAGCAGAGGGGTCGGTGAAGTCCGTTCGGGAGACGAAGGCCTAGCCTTCTCAATTGCTTCCGGGCAGTCGGCTTCCGGCCGCTGACCATGTCGAGAGGCCGCCGGGGAACTTTCTCCGGCGGCCTTTCGCTTATTCGTGGAACCGGCGGCGAAACTGTTATCCGCAGCGCCGGTCTGTTACGAGGACGACATGTTTTCCAGGGAGAAGGACGGATGGCGAAGAGCAAGACCACCAGCAAGGCCGGTGCGGGCAAGGCGCGCAGCGCGGCCGACGCGATCCCCGACGCATTGCGCGATGCCGGACGGCGGGCGGCCGAGCTCGCTCAAAACCCGATGGCGCGCAGCCTGCTGGCCGCCGGGCTGGTGACGGCCGCCGCGGCGCTGGCCGCGAACAAGAATGTCCGCGACAGCGCCCGGCGCGGCGCCCGCCAGGCGCAAGGCGCGGCAGAGGCGGCGGCGGACGCCGCGGCCGAGAGCGCCAACAAGATCGGGGCGGCGATGATCAACGCGGCGACCGAGATGGTGCGCCGGATGACGGCCGCAGCCGGGGCAGCGCCCGCCGCGGCGCCGCAACGGGCGGCCTCGGCCACTGCCTCCCGCACCAGGCCGAAGGCGAAGGCGACGAAGAAGGCGGCGCCCAAAAAGGCGGCCAAGCCGGCCCGCGCCGCCGCGCCGAAGAAGCCCGCCAGGCGAACGACGAAGGCGCGCGCCAAGCCGGCCGCCCCTTCCAAAGGCTGATACGAAAAGGGGCGCTCGATCGAGCGCCCCTTTCCTTATAGCGTCCGCTGATTAGCGGCAGCGACGCCCGCGGCGGCTGCTGCGCTGGACCTCGCGGCCGATCAGCGCGCCGGCGGCGGCACCGATCAGGGTGCCGGCGGTCCGGTCTCGACCGCCGTCGATCTCGCGACCGATCAGCGCGCCGGCGGCGCCGCCGATCAGCAGGCCGGTGGTGCCGTTCGAGCGACGGCAGTAATAGCGGCCATCACGCCCGCGCCAGGTCCGGCCGACATAATTGCCATGGCGATCGTAATAACGCTGCGCCTGAGCTTCCGTCGTGGGAAGCGCCATGCTGATCGGCACGGCCATGGCCGTCGCCGACACGGCAAGAATGAGATTGCGCATAAAATCCTCCTTTGAACCGAACCACCAACGCGCTCCAATCACCGGCGGTTGCATGAACCTAAAACAACGTTTCGTTCATCGGCGACACAAGGCGCGGGTGGACGAGGGCGCGCGCCTTGCCTAGAGGCAGGCCGCCCGACAATGCGGGCGCAATCTCAGGATCTGCGAATTTGGCGAACGTCACCGTGATCGGCGGCCAGTGGGGTGACGAGGGCAAGGGCAAGATCGTCGACTGGCTGGCCAGCCGCGCCGATCTCGTCGTCCGCTTCCAGGGCGGCCACAATGCCGGCCATACGCTGGTCGTCGGCGAGCAGACCTACAAGCTGTCGCTCCTCCCGTCGGGGATCGTGCGCGGCACGCTCTCGGTGATCGGCAATGGGGTGGTGCTCGATCCCTGGGCGTTGAAGGCCGAGGTCGAGACGCTGCGCGGCCAGGGCGTCGAGGTGACGCCGGAGCGGCTGATCGTCGCCGACACCTGCCCGCTCATCCTTCCCATCCATCGCGATCTCGACGCCTTGCGCGAGGACGCCAGCGGCAAGGGCAAGATCGGGACGACGCGGCGCGGCATCGGCCCCGCCTATGAGGACAAGGTCGGCCGGCGCGCGATCCGGGTCTGCGACCTTGCCCATCTCGGCCATCTCGGCGCCCAGCTCGACCGGCTCTGTGCCCATCATGACGCCCTGCGCGCTGGCTTCGGCGAGCCGCCGGTCGACCGCGCCCGGCTCGAGCGCGATCTGGGCGAGATCGCCGATTTCGTGCTCGCCTTCGCCCGGCCGGCCTGGGCGGTGCTCAATCAGGCGCGGCGCGACGGCCGCCGCATCCTGTTCGAGGGCGCGCAGGGCGTGCTGCTCGACGTCGATCACGGCACCTATCCGTTCGTGACCTCGTCGAACACCGTGGCGGGGACGGCCGCGGCCGGCACCGGGCTCGGACCCGGCGCGGCGGGCTTCGTGCTCGGCATCGTCAAGGCCTATACGACCCGCGTCGGCGCCGGCCCTTTCCCGACCGAGCTTTCCGACGCGATCGGTCAGTTGCTGGGCGAGCGGGGGCGCGAGTTCGGCACGGTGACCGGGCGGAAGCGCCGCTGCGGCTGGTTCGACGCCGCTTTGGTCCGCCAGTCAATGGCGGTCGCGGGCGTCACCGGCATCGCGCTCACCAAGCTCGACGTGCTCGACGGCCTCGAGGAAATCCGCATCTGCACCGGCTACCGGCTGCGCGGCGCTCCGATCGATCATCTGCCCGCCCACGCCGCCGATCAGGCCGCGGTCGAGCCGGTCTATGAGACGATGGCGGGCTGGAGCGAATCCACCGCCGGCGCGCGCAGCTGGGCGCAATTGCCGGCGCAGGCGATCAAATACATCCGCCGGATCGAGGAACTGATCGCCTGCCCGGTCGCTTTGGTCTCCACCAGCCCCGAGCGCGAGGACACAATCCTCGTGCGCGATCCGTTCAGCGGCTAAGGCGGCCCGTTCATAAAATTGCCTTGATCGACGGCGAAGAGCGTTGGCAGCGGGGCGGAAGTGGAGTTTGGATTCGTATGACGACCCGCGAGGCTACCAGCCTGCTTTCCATCGGCGACACGCCCGTCATCGGCTCGGACGGCCGCTCGTTCGGCGACTGGGCGACGACGCTCGCCTTCGGCGCGATCCAATGGCCCTGGCTATTGCGCAGCCTGCATGGCGGCCGGCTGGCCGACAAGCATCGGCTGCTCGACCGGCTCGATCTGCCTTATGATGCCTTGCCCTATCTCGGCAGCTGGAAGGCCGATACCGGCCTACTCACTCTGATCGTCGATCATATCCTCGCCCATCGGCCGAAGCTGGTGGTCGAGTTCGGCGCCGGCGCCTCCACTCTGGTCCTGGCCCGCGCGCTCAAGAAAGCGGGCGGCGGGCGGCTGATCAGCTTCGACCAGCATGCCGACTTCATCGACGCGACGCGCGACTGGCTCGCCGAGCATGGGCTGACGGCCGATCTACACGCGGTCGCGCTGCGGCCTTCCCCGGGCGGCTGGCCTGGCCTGTGGTACGATCATGGGCCGCTGCCGGACGGGATCGATCTGATGCTGATCGACGGGCCGCCCTGGTCGATCCATCCCTTCACCCGCGGCGCCGCGGCCTCGCTGTTCGGCCATATCTCGGCCGGCGGCACGGTGATGCTCGACGACGCCGCGCGGCTCGGCGAGCGCGTCGTCGCCCGCCGCTGGCGCAAGGCTTATCCGGAGTTCGACTTCGTACTCGACAAGAGCGGCACCAAAGGAACTCTGATCGGCCGCAAGCGCGGCTAGCCGCTGAACAGCACAACTTCCTCACGTCAACCCCAGCGAAGGCTGGGGTCCATTCTGACTCAGCATGGATGCCAGCCTTCGCTGGCATGACGAAAAGAAGGTTAGATCGTGGGACGCTGCTCGAAACCTGTGGGTGCGGCTTCTTCCGTTTCCTCGACTTCGACGCGCTGGACGTGAGCAGCCGGCGGGCCTTCGCGGCAACGCGCGACGAACGCGTCGATGGCGTCCTCGGCGCCG
>NZ_JBQTIN010000144.1:0-1805 GCF_052388015.1 Sphingosinicella sp. | reverse complement strand
GCCCGGCTTCCTTGCCCGCCCGGCCGACTGGATCGGTCATCTCGATATTTTCGCGCTCTCGTCGGACAGCGAACAATTCCCGATTTCGCTGGTCGAGGCGATGGCGGCCGGCCTGCCGGCGGTGGCGACCGATGTCGGCGATGTCGCCGCGATGGTCGCCGACGACAACCGGCCCTTGATCGTCGAACCCGCCGACGAGGCGGCTTTCGCCGCCGCGCTCGACACGCTCGCCGACCGCGACGATCTGAGGCGCGAGATCGGCCTCGCCAATCGGGAAAAGGCCGAAGCGCTCTATGACGAGCGAGCGATGATCGCCGCTTATGGCCGGCTCTATGGCGAGGCGATCGGCCGTTCCGACGCCTTCACGTCCCCACGAACTTTTGCGTGATCGGCGCGATCCGCCTATAGGCTGGATCGTTCTTTTCCGGAGGCCGAATGTTCAAGGGTATCAGCCCGATCCTTTATGCGGGGCGCGAAGTGCTGCCGCTGATCGAGGGCGGCAAGGGCGTTTCGGCCACCAACCATCTGAGCTCGGGCGCCTGGGCGGCGGCCGGCGGCATCGGCACCGTCTCGGCGGTCAATGCCGACAGCTACGATCCGGACGGCAAGATCATTCCCCAGATCTATCACGCCCTCACCCGGCGCGAGCGGCACGAGGAGTTGATCCGCTACGCGATCGACGGTGCCGTGCAGCAGGTGCAGCGCGCCTACGACATCGCCTCGGGGCGCGGCGCAATCAACATCAACGTGCTCTGGGAGATGGGCGGCGCCCAGCGGGTCCTGCACGGCGTGCTGGAGCGGACCAAGGGGCTGGTCGCCGGCGTCACCTGCGGCGCCGGCATGCCCTACAAGCTCAGCGAGATCGCCGCCTCCTACGGGGTCAATTACCTGCCGATCATCAGCTCGGCGCGCGCTTTCTCGGCGCTCTGGAAGCGGGCCTATTCGAAGGCCGCCGAATGGCTGGCGGCGGTGGTCTATGAGGACCCCTGGCTGGCCGGCGGCCATAACGGCCTCAGCAACGCCGAGGACCCGCTCGTGCCGCAGGATCCCTATCCGCGGGTCAAGGCGCTCAGGGAGACAATGCGGGCCGGCGGTATCGCCGACAGCGTGCCGATCGTCATGGCCGGCGGCGTGTGGAACCTGAAGGAATGGGAGCATTGGATCGACAATGAGGAGCTGGGGCAGATCGCCTTCCAGTTCGGCACACGGCCGCTGCTCACCAAGGAAAGCCCGATCCCGGAAGTGTGGAAGCAAAGGCTGATGACGCTGGAGGAAGGCGACATCCTGCTCCACCGCTTCTCGCCGACCGGCTTCTACAGCTCGGCCGTCCGCAATCCCTTCCTGCGCAATCTCGAGGCGCGCTCGCACCGCCAGATCGCCTTCACCAAGGAGCCGCTCGGCGACCATGCCTTCGAACTCGATGTCGGGGTGGTGGGGAAGAAGAATTACTGGGTGACCAAGGGCGACCTCAACCACGCCCGCGAATGGTATGCGCAGGGCTATACCGACGCCCTCAAGACACCCGACGAGACGCTCGTTTTCGTCACGCCCGAAGAGAAGAAGATCATCCGCAAGGACCAGGCGGACTGCATGGGCTGCCTCAGCCAGTGCCAGTTCTCGTCCTGGGCGGACAATGAGAAGAACACGACCGGGCGCCTCGCCGATCCGCGCAGCTTCTGCATCCAGAAGACGCTGCAGGACATCGCCCATGGCGGCCCGACCGAGGAGAACCTGATGTTCGCCGGCCACTCCGCCTTCCGCTTCAAGAAGGACCCCTTCTACTCGAACGGCTTCGTGCCGACGGT
>NZ_JBQTIN010000143.1:0-3459 GCF_052388015.1 Sphingosinicella sp. | reverse complement strand
ACGCCTCCCGACAGCGTCGGCACGTCGAGCGCGCGGAAGCCGTAATGCTTCAGCCAGCGGATATCGCCGTCGAAGAAGGCCCTGAGGTCGTCCATGCCATATTTGAGCATCGCCAGCCGGTCGATGCCGCAGCCGAAGGCGAAGCCCTGCCATTCGTCCGGATCGAGCCCGCAATTGGCGATCACGCGCGGATGGACCATGCCCGAGCCCAAGAGCTCCATCCAGTGATCCGAGCCGCCGAGAACGCGCCGGCCGTTCTCGATCGTGTAGCCGACATCCACCTCGGCCGAAGGCTCGGTGAACGGGAAATAGGAGGGGCGCAGGCGCAAAACGATGTCGTCGCGCTCGAAAAAGGCCTTCAGGAAGGTCTCCAGCGTCCATTTGAGGTGGCCGAGCGTGATGCCCTTGTCGATCACCAGCCCCTCGACCTGATGGAACATCGGCGTATGGGTGGCATCGCTGTCGGAGCGATAGGTGCGACCCGGCGCGATCACATAGATCGGCGGCTCCTGGCTCTGCATCGTCCGGATCTGCACTGGCGAGGTGTGGGTGCGCAGCAGCATCTGCCGTCCCTCGGCGTCGCGGCGATTGTCGCCGAAGTAGAAGGTGTCGTGCATCGCCCGCGCCGGATGGGTCTCGGGGATGTTGAGCGCGGTGAAATTGCGCCAATCGTCCTCGATCTCCGGCCCCGTGGCCACGGAGAACCCCAGGTCCGCGAAAATCTCCGCCAGCTCGTCCATCACCTGGCTCACCGGGTGGATCGAGCCTTGCGGCCCCGTCTCGACCGGCAGGCTGAGGTCGAGCCGCTCGGTCGCGAGGCGTTGCTCCAGCGCCGCCGAGTCCAATATCTCCTTCCTGGCCGCAATCGCCTCGGTCACCGCCTCGCGCAGCGCATGGATGCGTGGCCCCTGCCCGGTGCGCTCCTCTGGCGTCATGCCGCCAAGCGTCTTGAGCAGCCCCGTCACCGCGCCCTGCTTGCCCAAAGCGGCCACCCGCTCCGCCTCCAGCGCGGCCAGATCCGCCGCCGCGTCGATGCGGGCGAGCCAGTCGGCTTTCATCCTGTCGAGATCGGCGCTCATGCCGCGGCCCTAGCGATGAGGGCCAAAGGCGTCTAGCAGCCGAGGGCATGGAAAGGGTCTGGCCCGACCTCTCCGACCGAGATCGGCCGACGATCGTCGCGCTGCATCTGTTCTCGCAGGTCGTCGGCAAGGTGCCGACGGCCGTGCTGCCCTGGCGCAACCATGGCTGGCACCTCACGCTTCATGTGACGCCGCGCGGCTTCGCGACCGAACCAATCCACGCGCCGGGCGGCGCCTTCACGCTCGCCTTCGATCTGGTCGAGCACCGGCTGGTCCTGGAGTTCGCGGAGGGACGGGACGGCATCGCGCTCAGGCCGATGGCGGTCGCCGATTTTCACCGCGAGACGATGGCGATGCTCGCCCGCGCCGGCTTTCCGGTCGTCATCCATGACGCGCCGAACGAGGTGGACCCGGCCATCCCCTTCGCCGAGGATCGGGAGCTGCGGGCCTACGATCCGGACAGCGCCCGGCGGCTGCACGGCGCACTGCTCCAGGCCGATCGCGTCTTCCGCCTGTTCCGCTCGTCCTTTCTCGGCAAGGTCAGCCCGGTTCATTTCTTCTGGGGCAGCTTCGATCTCGCCGTCACCCGCTTCTCCGGCCGGACCGCGCCGCGCCATCCCGGCGGCATCCCGAACCTCCCCGACGAGGTGACGCGCGAAGCCTATAGCCACGAGGTGTCCAGCGCCGGCTTCTGGCCCGGCGGTGCGGGCGGCGAGGGCGGGCCCTTCTTCTATTCCTATGCCTATCCCGTGCCCGAAGGCTTCGTCCAAGCGAAGGTCGCGCCAGAGGCGGCGCGCTTCGATGCGGCGCTCGGCGAGTTCGTTCTCGATTATCAGGCGGTGCGATCGGCCGAGAATCCGGACGCGGCGCTGCTCGCCTTCCTCCAGTCGACCTATGAAGCGGCGGCGAACCTCGCCGGCTGGGACCGTGCGACGCTGGAATGCGCGCTCGGCGAGCCCGGCATTCCCCGCGCGCTCGGCGGGCAGAAAGCGGCAGGCCAATGAGCGTCGCCTTTCGGCGGGAGAGGGACGAGGAGCATAAGGAGCCGCGCTTCGAGCTGCCGATTCCGCCCGGCCCGAATCTGGTCACCGCCGCGGGCCTCGCTTTGACCGAAGCGAAGGTGGCGGCGCTGGAGGCCGCCGTCGCCGCCGAGTCGGACACCGAACGGCGCGCCCCGATCGAGCGCGAATTGCGCTACTGGCGCACCCGACTCGCCACCGCCGAGCTCGCTCCGCCGCCGCCCGCGGACGAAGCGGCCTTCGGCAGCCGCGTCACCTTCCGCCTCAATGGCGAGACGCGTGTCTTCGCGATCGTCGGCGACGACGAGGCGGACCCGGCCAATGGCAAGATCGCCTTCTCCGCCCCGCTCGCCCGGGCGCTGATCGGCGCGGGCCCTGGCGATTTTTCGGATTTCGGCGGCAAGGTGGATGCGATCGAGGTGATATCCGTGGCCGCGATCGAGGATTGATCGCAGCGGGCTCGACCCCGTCATGGCCCCACGAAACCGCGCGCCATCGCCGTCGTTGCCTGTTATGCGTCGGGTCGCGAGGCGATCCGGCCCTCGGGTCGCCACGGCAAGGAGACCAAAGATGACCACAGAGTCTCTCGTGATCTTTATCGTCGTTGGCGTTGTGGCCGGCTTCCTGGCCGGGGTTGTCGTCCGGGGCTATGGCCTGGGTCTGGTTGGAAACCTGGTCGTCGGCGTGGTCGGTGCGTTCCTGGCCGGCTGGCTCCTGCCGCGGGTTGGCGTCGCCTTCACTGTCGTCAATCCCCTCGTCACCGCGATCGTGTACGCCACCATCGGCGCGGTCGTGCTCCTGCTGCTGATCGGGCTCGTGCGGCGGTCCACCTGACGGCGTGCGCAACGCGCGCCGCGATCGGCCGAACCGGCCACCTACCCCGCCAGGATCGCGGCGGCCGTCTCCTCGAGGGTTCCGGCGACGAGCAGCGAGCCGCCGCCGACGACGCCGACCTTGGTCTGGCCGTCCTCGTCCGCGCGGAGCCAGGCGATATTCTGCGCGACCACCAGATAATTGCCGCCGCGCGACTTGAGCGAAACGAACTTCATATTGGGCCTCCCGACGTTCCGGGAACGTCTAGGGGCGCGGGTTTTTGTTTCAGGTTAACGCCGCCCCGCCCGGCTAACCGCCAAGGAACGGAAACGGCGACACGGTCTTCCGCGTTTCGTTGACGGTCAGCGTCCGGCCCGCCGGCGGCGCCGCGCGCTGGGGGCAGCGGGGGCGGGGGCACAGCGCGCAGGCGGGGCCGATCGGGGTGACGAGCGGCGCGGCACGGTCGAGGCCGTCGGCGTAGGCCAACTTCGCCGCATGCTTGAGGTCGCAGCCGAGGCCGACCGCGAGCTGGCTGTCCTCGCGGGGAT
>NZ_JBQTIN010000142.1:0-6303 GCF_052388015.1 Sphingosinicella sp. | reverse complement strand
ATGTTGAGCTCCCACACCCGCTGACCGGTGATCAGCTCGACCGCGACCATGCGACCGCCCTGACCGACCGCGAAGACGCGGCCATTGTCGATCACCGGATCGGCGTCGATGTCGGAGATCGTGCCGACGACGGTGCTGACGCCGGTGCGGGCGAGCGCGTCCTGCCAGACGACCTGGCCGTTCTCGTAGCGATAGGCGGTGAGCTCGCCGGAAGAGAAGCCGGCGACCAGGGTCGACTGGGCGAAGGCCGGCGAGGCGATGCCGAACACGCCGGCCAGCTCGAACGAGGCCGAGCCCTGCCAGCGCGTCTCGCCATTGGCGGCGTTCAGCGCATAGAGCTGGTTGTCCTGGGTGATCACATAGACGTTATCGTTGGCGATCGTCGGCGCGCCGCGCAGTGGCCCGCCGGGCTTCACCGTCCACAATATGTTGCCGGTGGCGGCATCGATCGCGGCCGCGTCGCCGGCGCCGTTGGTCGCGTAGATGCGGCCATTCTCGAACGCGACGCCGCCGCCGAACAGGGTCTCGCTCGGCGAGTTTGTCCCACGGACCTGACGCTCCCAGACCTGACCGCCGGTCTGCGCGTCGAACGCGCGCACCACCGCCCGCGTGTCGATCGTGTAGACCCGCCCGTCCGCCACCACCGGCTCCGACGCCAGCCGCACCTGCGCGCCGCTGCCCGCGCCGATGCTGACGCTCCACGCCACGGCCAGCGTATCGCCGAGCGCGACATGACCGACCGACTTCGACGCGTTGCCGCCGGATTGCGCCCAGTCCGGATTGAGGATCGGGCCGGGAATCTGGACCGGCAGATCGGCGAGCGCCGGATCGACTTCGATGCTGGTTTCGGTCTGCAGCACCGGAATGCGCTGGCCGAAGGTCGGCGTTGTCCGTGGGCGGCGGCTGATGCCTAAAGTGTCGCAGGCCGAAAGCAGGGTGACGAAGGCCAGAGCGGCGGCGATACGCTTCATTGAGCATTTCCTTGGGACGCGGACGGGGCGGGCTGGACGGCGTTGCCGCCGGGAGCGGCGGCGGGCGGGCGGGGCGCGGGCGGCGCGCCAGTCTGCACCGGCACCGGCGGCACCTGCGGCTCCGGCAGCGCGTTGACGCCGAGCGAGCCGGCCATCTGGATCGCGCGGGTGCGGATCGAGGGCGGCACCGTCTCGTCGCGGCCGATCCGGGCGAACAACTGGCCGGCGAGGTCGGGGCGGTTCATCCTGAGCTGGGCAACGCCGACCATCTCGCCAGCGGCGCCGAAGAAGGGCTGGCCCGGCCGCGCGAGCGAGGACAGGCGCTGGACGACCTGGGTTGGTTGCAGCCGGTCGAACTCGAGCTGTGTCTGGCGGACCAGCGCGGCGTGGCGATAGGGCTCTTCGAGAGTCTCGTCAGCCGCGATCGCGGTCAGCGTCGCGACCGCGCCGTTCACATTGTTCGCCGCGACCTGCGCATTGGCGCGGGCGAACAAAGCCGCGGCGCGATAGCCCGGGCTGCCGCTCTCGGCGAGCGCATCGATCTGCGCGGTGGCGGAATTGCGGTTGCCGCTCTCCAGGCTGTCGAGCGCGTTGAGCAGCGATTCGCCCCGCGCCTCCGCCTGATCGCGCTGGTAGCTGCGATACCAGAAGATGCCGCCGATCGCGGCGAGCACCAGCACCATGCCGGCGACGATCCACCAGCCATAGCGCGAAACGGTCTGGTTCAGCCGCTCGCGGCGGAGCTCGTCGTCGACTTCACGCAGGAAGGTTTCGCCGTCATTGGGCTTGATCGCCAACTCACACTCTCCATTCGAGAAGGGCCGCGACGGCGAACTTCTCTCGTCCAGTCAAAAGGGCCGCCGGCATCGCGGCGGGCGCGGCCCCCGCCGCTCCTTACCGGTGCCGCTTGCGAAGGGAAAGACCCCCTATTTCGGCCGGTAGATCTGATCCTCCGTCGGGAAGGTCCGCGCCTTCACCTCGGCCGCATAGGCCTCCGCCGCCTTGCCGATCTCGCCGGCGAGGTCGCCATAGCGCTTCACGAAGCGCGGCGTGCGCTCGAACATCCCCATCATGTCCTCGGTGACCAGAATCTGCCCGTCGCACTGCGCCGAGGCGCCGATGCCGATCGTCGGGCAGGCGACCGCCCTGGTCACGTCCGCCGCGATCTCCTCCATCACGCCCTCGATCACCAGAGCGAAGCAACCGGCGTCCGCCACCGCTTTGGCGTCGGCCATGACCTTCGCGGCTTCCGCGTCGTCGCGGCCGCGCGCCCGATAGCCGCCGAGCGTGTTCACCGCCTGCGGCGTCAGGCCGACATGGCCGATCACCGGAATCCCGCGCCTGACGAGGAACGCGACCGTCTCGGCCATCGCCTCGCCGCCCTCCAGCTTCACCGCGGCGGCGCCGGTCTCCTTGAGCACCCGCGCCGCGTTGCGGAACGCCTGCGCGGGGCTTTCCTCATAGGAGCCGAACGGCATGTCGACGCAGACCAGAGCGTGCCACGACCCGCGCACGACCGCCGCTCCATGCGCGCACATCATTTCCAGGCTGACCGGGATCGTCGACGGCAGGCCGTAAATGACCTGCCCGAGCGAATCCCCGACGAGCAGGAAATCGCAATGCGGATCGAGCAATTGCGCGGTCCGCATCGTGTAGGCGGTGAGCGCGACGATCGGCTCCTTGCCCTTGCGGGCGAGGATCGCCGGTGCGGTCAGCCGCTTCATCGGCGCCGGCTGCGGCGTCGCGCGGCTGGTCGCGGTGTCGATCGTGTAGGTGGACATGGCGCGGGTTTAGCCGATTGATGCGGCGCAGCAAAGCTCAGGCGGCCACCTGCCGCCGTGTCGCCGCTTTCATCGCCCCGATGAAGCTCGCAAGGCGATCAGCTCCGCGCGTCGCGACCAGTTCGACGATGGCCGATCCCGAGATCACTCCCGCTGCGCCGGCATCGAGCGCGGCGCGGACATGCGCGGGCATCGAGATGCCGAAGCCGAGCACCGGCGGCGGCGCGCCGGCCTTGGCCAGCGCCGCCAGCATCGGCTGATGATCGAAGCGCGCCTCGGTCTCCGCGCCCGTGACGCCGGCGCGGGCGAGGCAATAGGTGTAGCCGCCGCCGAGCCGCGCAATCTCCGCCAGTCGGGCCGGCGGCGTATTGGCCGCGGCAATCAGGACCGGGTCTATCCCATGCGCGCGAGCCGCTGCCGCGAAGGGCTCCGCTTCGATGAGCGGCACGTCGGCGACCAGAACGCTGTCCACGCCCGCCTCGGCTGCACGCCGACAGAAATCGTTCCGCCCCCACGCGACGACGAGATTGGCGTAGGTCAGGATGCCGACCGGTACGGCCAGATGCCGCCGCCGGAAATCTCCAAGCAATGCGAAGCAGTCGCCCGGCGTCACGCCCGCCTTGAGCGCGCGGTTCGCCGCCGCCTGGATCACCGGCCCGTCGGCGATCGGATCGGAGAAGGGAATGCCGACCTCCAGCATGTCCGCGCCGTTCTCGACCAGCAGCTCGAGGATCGCCGCACTGGTCGCCAGGTCCGGATCGCCGAGCATGACGAAGGCGCCGAACACGCCCTCCCCTGCGCGCGCGGCCCGCGCGAACATGCTGGCGTAACGGCTCATGCGCCCAGCTCCAGCAGCCGCTCGGCCTGCGCCATGTCCTTGTCGCCCCGGCCGGAGATGTTGACGACGATCACTTCCATCTCGTCCGCCAGCTTCAGCGCATGGGCCAAAGCATGGGCGGATTCGAACGCGCAGACGATCCCCTCGCTCCGCGCCAGCGCGGCGAAGGCGGCGAGCGCTTCTTCGTCGGTCGCCCCGACATATTCGGCGCGCCCGATCGCCTTGAGATAAGCATGTTCCGGCCCCACCGCCGGGTAATCGAGCCCGGCCGAGACCGACCAGGTGTCGGCGATCTGCCCGTCCGCGTCCTGCAACACCAAAGTCTCCGCCCCGTGCAGGATGCCGGGCCGGCCGCGCAGCAGGGTCGCGCCATGCTCCGCCCCGTCGAGCCCCTTCCCCGCCGCCTCGACGCCGATCAGCCGCACCTCGGCGTCCTCAAGGAAATCTGCGAACGTCCCGATCGCGTTCGATCCGCCGCCCACACAGGCGATCACTGCGTCCGGCAGCTGGCCCTCCTCTGCCAGTAGCTGTGCCCGCGCCTCGCGGCCGATCACCCGCTGGAACTCGCGCACGATGGTCGGGAAAGGGTGCGGGCCGGCGGCGGTGCCGAGCAGATAGTGGGTGGCCTCGAAGCTCGCCGTCCAGTCGCGCAAAGCCTCGTTAATCGCGTCCTTCAGCGTCCGCCCACCGCTCTCGACCGCGACCACTTCCGCGCCCATCAATTGCATTCGGAAAACGTTGAGCCGCTGCCGCGCCACATCCTCCGCGCCCATATAGATGCGTGTCGTGAGGCCAAAGAGAGCGCCGGCCATCGCGGTCGCCACGCCATGCTGGCCGGCCCCGGTCTCGGCGATCAGCCGGGTCTTGCCCATCCGCTTCGCGAGCAGCGCCTGACCGAGCACCTGGTTGGTCTTGTGAGCCCCGCCGTGAAGCAAATCCTCGCGCTTCAAATAGATGCGTGCCTTGCCCGCGCCGAGATTGCGGCAACGGGTGAGCGGCGTCGGCCGGCCCGCATATTTGAGCAGCAATTCGGTCAGCTCCGCCTGAAACGCGGCATCCGATTGCACAGCGACGAACGCGCCCTCCAGCTGCTCCAGCGCGGGCACCAGGATTTCGGGCACATAGGCGCCGCCATAGTCGCCGAAGCGGCCGCTCATCAGCATGACGCCGCCTCCCGACGTGCCGCCGGGCGCAGCGCTTCGAAGAAAGCCGCCAGCCGCTCGGCGCATTTGCGCCCCGGCGACGCCTCGACGCCCGACCCCACATCCAGCCCCCACGCTCCGATTCGCGCCGCGGCGGCAGCGTTTTCCGGCTTCAGCCCGCCGGCGATGAGCCCAGCCGGCAGCTCTTCGCGGCCGCGCACACGCTCCCAGTCGAAAACCTGGCCGGTGCCGCCGCTGCGCCCGCCGACCTTGGTGTCGAAGATCATCCGATCGGCGCCTTGGCGGCGCGGCGGCGCTTCACCATTCACGGCCCCCGCCGCCCAGATTTCGCTCTCGTCGGGAAGCAGGTTGCGCAGTCCCGCAAGATAAGCCGCATCCTCGTCGCCATGGAGCTGCACGGCGTCGAGGCCCAGCCGGTGCGCGGTTGTCGCGACCTGCATCAGCTTTTCGTTACGAAACACGCCGACGATCCGGGCGTCCGCGCGCCGCGCCGCCTCGGCCAGCGGCTCGGCCCGGGCCGCAGTCACCGCGCGGGGCGTGCCCGGCACCATCACCAGCCCGACATGGCTCGCCCCCGCCTGCGACGCGCGCGCCGCATCCTCGGCGTTGGTCACGCCGCACACCTTGACCCGGCCGAAGGCGAGCAGCTGAGCCGCCTCGGCCGGCCGCTCGGCGCGCATCAGCGCCGTGCCGACGAGGAAGGCGTCGGCGAACGATGCGAGCCGTTCGACATCGCCGCGGTCGCGGATTCCGGACTCGGCTACGAGCAGCCGGTCGGCGGGCACCAGCGACGCCAGCCGTTCTGTCGTCGCCAGATCGACCGCCAGCGTCCTGAGGTCCCGATTGTTGATGCCGATGACCGGCGCGCCGAGCGCGACGGCGCGGCGCACCCCCTCTTCGTCATGCGCCTCGACCAGCGCCTCCATGCCGAGCCGCTCCGCCTCGGCGAGCATGGCGCGAGCCTCGCCATCGTCCAGCACCGAGAGCATCACCAGCACCGCGTCCGCGCCATGCAGCCGCGCCTCCGCCACCTGGCGCGGATCGACGACGAAGTCCTTGGCGAGGATAGGCCCGTCGAAGGCTCGCCGCACCTCGTCGATATCGGTCAGCGCACCGCCGAAGAACGGCCCGTCCGTCAGCACCGAGACCGCATCGGCGACGCCGGCATAAGCCGCCGCTTGCCCGGCGACATCGACGTCCGCCCGCAACGCCCCAGCCGACGGCGACGCCTTCTTCACCTCCATCACGAAACGCGCGCCGGGCCGGGCGAGCGCGGCCCTGAGGCTGCGCTTGCGCCGCTCCGCACGCGACCGCAGGCCGGCGATATCGACCCCGCCCAACCGCGCCGCGACCTCGCGGCGCTTGGCGGTGACGATCTCGCCCAGCACCCCGCCCAGCTCAACCATTGCTGATCGCCACCAGCTGCTTCAGCCGCTTCGCCGGCTCGCCGGAGCCGATCGTGCGCAGCGCCAGCTCGGTGCCCTCGCGGATCGTCTCGGCCATGCCGGCGGCGAGGAACAGGGCGCCGGCGTTGATCGCCACCGCCCGCG
>NZ_JBQTIN010000141.1:0-5897 GCF_052388015.1 Sphingosinicella sp. | reverse complement strand
GAGCGGCTCCAGCGTGAAGGGGCCATCGTCGATCAGGTCGCGCATCCGCCGCGTTGCCCGCGCCGCCAGCGCGGTCTCTTCCGGGCAGCGCCCTTCCCGCTCAGGTGTGTCGATATCCGCCACCCTGACGCGCATCCCCCGGTAATCGAACGTGTCCCCGTCGATCACTCGCACAAATGCCGGATTTTCTCTGTCCGGCTCGGGCCAGAAGAGCGAGGGAAATCGCCAGTCCGTCTGCGTCGCAATCACGACCAACAGCACGGCCGAAGCGCCGCCTGCCGCCCTCAGCGTGGCACGCGCACTGCGCTTGGGCCTCTTGGGCCGCTTGCCGCCCCGAATGACGCGCGGATGCCAGGGCTTCGTCATCCGCCCCCATTAGCGCCGCATCCCTAATCGTTCGCAAAAAGCAGCATCGCGAGAGGCCGGAATTACGGCTGGCAAAACAGTCAGCTCTCCCGGCCGCCTGCCAGTTGAACGGCGACATAATGACTCGACGCTTCTCTTGAGTCTCCATAATATCGAAGCATCAGGGGGAGGGATGTGATGCGAAACTATGTCTTCGTGAGCATTTTCTGTGCGTTGCAAGCTTCCGTTGCTTACACGCAAACGCCCGCACCGGGCGGCGCCCCGACCGAGAGAGTCTTCGACAATCCCGTACCGGCCGAAAAGGTCGTCTATTTCAATCCGGCGGGAGAAAGGGTCGAAGCCTATTGGGGCGCCATTCCTCGCGCCGAGCGGGGCGCGCTCCTGAATTCGGCCGAGGCATTTGTTCAGATTCTTCAGGTCGATGGCGGTGGCAACGTATCGATCTTGCCGGTCACGGCTTCGGTGCGCCGGGGCAACTACCGGATGCTGTTCCGCTGGCAGCAATATCGTTCCGATTCCTGTCGCCCCAACAATCCGGCCGCCGGCCAGGTTCGCACCGGCGTCGCATTGGAGATCCAGGCCGATATTCAGACGTCGCGGGACGGGGTGAACATCGCCAGCTTCCTGGGCCTGTCGGCGGGGGTGGACCGCGAGCGTGTCAGCGGCCAGCTTCGCATCCGGCAAATCGGGCTCGGCAACAGCTCGCCGACGCTCGGCACCTATCTCACCAACTTTGCCATGACGCGGGAAGGATTGACCAAGGCCCTGGAGGCGATCGCGGTCACCAAGGCGGTGCTCGAGAACCCCAACACTGTGCTCACGCCCCATTATCTGTCGGTTTATGAACAATCGCCCGGATCCTGCGATCCGGTTCTGCCCACGGACGTCCAGACGCAAATGCGGACAACGACCGCTTCGCAATAGCGCCGGCGCGGGCGAGACCATTCGGCTGCGGTGTCTCGTGCGAAACCATTGATATGCATCAACTTCCGGAACGACCCGGTCCGCCGCTCGTTGCGCTCCCGTTGTTTCAGGGAGAGTGAACATGGCCGACAAAGAGACGATCGTGACGACGGACGGTGGCGGCAGTGGCGCCGGGATGATCGTGGCGCTGATCGCGCTGGTCGTCGTGCTGCTCGGAGCCTTCTTCCTTTATCAGCAGGGCGTGTTTTCCGGCGGCACGCGGGACGTGAACGCCGACATCAAGATCGAGACGCCGCCCGCCAAGACGAACTGAGCGGAACCTCCCGCCAGCAGAAACGTAGCGACCGGACTGTCCGGTCCCGGTTCGCCCCTGATCTTTCGCAAAGGGCTCAGGGCGCCGGCGTGCCTTCCTCCCAGCCCTGGTCCAGCAGCCGTTTCACCGGCGGATATTCGGCCTCGGTTTCCGGCCGCCTGACGCCTGCGGGCAGGGGAGTGCTCGCCTCGCCCATCGCATAACCGATCCCCCAAATCAGAATGCCGACGAACATCAGGCCGATCAGCTTCACCCAGGACATGACTGGGGTACCCGAAAACATGTCGCTGAGGTTGAGCAGCTGGTAGCTGCTCGCCAGCATGAGCGCCCCGCCCCTAATCTTTCGCAAAGCCGCGCGAACGCGGCTATCGTGCCGCGCGCAAGCAAGGGGGCACATCATGTCGAACGAGACCGTCACCGTGATCCGGGGCATCTATGACGCCTTCGCCGCCGGCGACGTGCCGGGGGTGCTGGGGCGGATGAGCCCGGACATCGTCTGGAACGAGGCCGAGAATTTCATCTATGCGGACGGCAATCCCTATGCCGGGCCGGAGGCGGTGCTGAACGGCGTCTTCGCCCGCTGCATCGGCGAGTGGGACGCCTTCGCCGCCAATGCGGAGGAGTATCTGGACGCCGGCGACACCGTCGTCGTCCTGGGCCGCTACACCGGCGTCAACAAGGCGACGGGCAAGCCGCTCGACGCCCAGCTCGCCCATGTCTGGCGGGTGGCGGACGGCAAGGCGGCCCGTTTCCAGCAATATACCGACACATTGCAGACGGCGCGGGCCGCCGGCGCGGCGTGACCCGCCGAGCCCAAGCGCGCCGACGCGAAGCGGCGCCGTGCTTGGGCGAAGAGCCGGGGCCCGCCCGGCCGGCCTGCGGCCGAGCTTGCCGAGGACGAGAGGACCGACGTCACGGGATTCACTCCCGTGACGGCCCCCGTTCACGCCGCCCACAAACCATTTTCCTGCACGCCCCCGCTTGCGATAAATGGCGCGCTCCCGATCGATCTTTGCGAAGGAGCGTATCCATGCCCCGCCTCGCCATCCCCGCCGAATGCGGCTTCGGCGCCGTCGTGGCGTGCCTGCACAGGACCCTCAAAGTTCACGAAACCCCGCGCGATTCCGTGCGAAACTTGTGAAGATCGTGAACTTCGTGACGTTCGCGCGGCTCGAAATCCGGCGCGGCTCACACCCGCAAGATCTTCTCCATCTTCTTGCCCTTGGCCAGCTCGTCGATCAATTTGTCGAGATAACGCAGCTCCCGCATCAGCGGCTCCTCGATCTCCTCGACGCGGTAGCCGCAGATGAGGCCGGTGATCAGCGACCGCGCGGGGTTGAGCCGGGGCGCCTTGCCGTAGAAATCCTCGAAATTCGTCCCCGCCGCGATGGTCGCCTCCAGCGACTCCTGGGTGTGGCCGGTCAGCCAGCGGATGATCTCGTCCACCTCCGCCTTCGTCCGCCCTTTCTTCTCGGCCTTCGCGACATAATGCGGATAAACGCTCGCGAAGCTCATCTTGTAGACCCGGTGCGACATGGCCGGTCCTCACATCCCGTTGAACGTGACTTCGTTGCCGCTGCGCTGGGCGTCGTGATACGCGACGTGGCGGCAGACCGCCTCGACCACCTGGGCCCAGGCCGATCCCGGAGCGGGCCGGATCATCCGGCCGTCGCCGTCCTCGTCCAGGTCGGTGCGGTTGCCGGCATCGTCATAATAAGCGGTGCCGACGACGCGGTAGCTCGGTCCGCCGCAATCGAGCTCGATCCGGCGGCTCGTATTGTTGTGGCGCCGCCCGCTGACCCGGCTCTCGTCGGTGCGCAGGATCACCCGGTGCGGCGTAACCGTAAAATCGGATCCGAGCGGCTCGAAATACCAGATCGCGCCCGAAGGCTCCTCGGCGGCGATCAGTCATATCTGGCCACCCATCCAGGCCGGGCGGGGCGGCGGCGCCGGCGCGGTCGTATTGCCCGGCATGTCCATCTCCGGGTTGCCCAGATCGATCATGTCGTTCGAGCCGGGGTCCAGGCTCATGTCGGCGGCGGCCTCGGCGTTGGCGATCGCCTGCTCGGCGACGTTCATCGCCGACGACGGGGCGGCCCCGCTTACGGCATGGACCGCCGCCCGCGCGGCGACGGTGGCGACGAACAGCGAGGCGATCAGCAAGGCGGCGGCGCGCATGGTTCAGCATCCCGGCCAGCGGAGACTGAAGCTCAGGGCCCGGCACGGCCCCTCGCCATCATGTTGAGCGCCGCGGCGGCGGTCAATGCCGCCATCACCAGCCAGAAGCCGAGCTGCGGCTCGACCCGTATGAGCTCCGCCATCTGCTGGGCGTTCATGCCCATGTCGGCGGCGCCGCCGCCGCCGGCGCCGCCGGGCGGGGCCATCGGCTGCTCGCGCAGCTCGGCCGGCAGCCGCGCCAGCACCGTATATCCGATCAGCCCCGCGGCGCCGAGCGAGCCGACCGCGGCCAGCAGCGCCGCGATCACGCGCGGCAGGACGAAAGTCAGCACCAGCCCGGCGACGATCAGCCCGGCCGCGGCGATGATCCACATGTCGCTGCCCCGGCCGCCGCCGGAGCCGGGCGGCGGCGATTCGGTCTGGCCGGTCATCGGGTTGCGGACGTCGATCGATCCGGTCGCGAGGTCCAGCCCGCTCATCGAGGCGAACTCGGTCCCGCCGCAGGAGACGGTCACCCAGGGGATGAGGAAGAGGAGGAGCGCCACGCCCTTCGCGCCGCGCGCCAGATTGTAGAGACCGCCGCCCGAAGCAGCCGGCGGGGCGGGGGAGGCAGGGGGAGGGGCCGCGCCCGCCGGATCCGGTTCGCTCGCCATCGTGCCCTCCCTGTCTGTTTCGGAAGGGCAATGGTCGCGCCGGCCGGGGCGGGAGTCAACCGAAGAGCACGCTCAGCCGATGTCGCGCGAGAAGGCTCGGTTGTTGACCAGGCCGAGCCGGCTGATTCCGGCGCGGCGAATGTCGGCCAGCACCTCGTCCACCCGCTCGTAGCGCGCCTCGCCATGGGCGTTGAGGTGCAGGTCCGGCCGGGCCGGGTCGCGGGCGAAGGCGGCGAGCGCGCGGCGGAGCGCGATGGCGTCGACCGCCACGCCGTTCCACCGCGCCTGCCCGGCCGCGTCGAGATCGAGCCGGTGAACCGGGCGCAGATCGGGCCGCGCCGGGCCCTGCGGCAGATCGAGCGGGACGCGGTGGGTGCGGATCGGGATGGCAATGATGAACAGGATCAGAAGCACCAGCATCATGTCGATCATCGGCGTCGTGTTGATCGTCGCGATCGGCGCGGTGTCGGGAGGCGCCAAGCGAAAGCGGGATTGGGCGGATTTGCGGACGGGAAGCAAGGTCATCGCGAGTCTCCCTGTTCTAGCAATGAATGTTATAACATTACTGAATTGTGCAGGGAAGCGGAGAGTGGCCGGGCGGGCCGCTTGACCTTTGGCTGCCAGCCGTATTATTGGAGTAATACGCTATCGAGGTCCGCTCATGCTGCTCGCTCTCGTCCTTGCCGCGCTTCAGCCCGCCGCCGTCACCCTTCCGGACGCCGCGATGCTGCGGACCGAGATCGCCGCGCGCGACGCTGAGCTGTTCGATGTCCTGTTCAACCGCTGCGAGCCGGAGCGGATGCGCGCGCTCGTGACGCCCGATCTCGAATTCTATCACGACCGCGACGGCGTCGTGCGCGGCGCCGACCGCTTCGTTTCCGACTATCGGCGCTTCTGCACCGAGCGGCAGGCCCCGGATGCATGGCGCTCGCGCCGCGCTTTGGTGCCGGAAAGCCTGGTCGTCGATCCCGTGCCCGGCGTCGGCGCGATCGAAGCGGGCGAGCATCTCTTCTACGAGCGGCGCGGCGAGGGGCCGGAGCGGCTGGTCGGCCGCGCCCGCTTCGCCCAGCTTTGGGTGCGCGCACCGGACGGCTGGCGGCTGTCGCGCGTGCTCAGCTATTCGCACGACCCGGCCGGCGAGTAGCTGCCCGCCGGCCCCCTTCCCCGCCGCCGATGCCGCCGCTACATGCGCCGGCGATGACGAAGATGTTCACCATCACCTTGCCGGACGGATCGGCGCGCGCGGTGCCGGAAGGCGCGACGCCGGCCGATGTCGCGGCGGCGATCGGTCCCGGCCTCGCCAAGGCGGCGCTGGCGGCGCGGGTCAATGGCGAGATGCGCGATCTCGCCCGGCCGTTCGAGGGCGATGCCGATCTGGCGCTGATCACGGCGCGCGACGAGGCGGACGCGCTGGAGCTGGTCCGGCACGATTATGCCCATATCCTCGCCGAGGCGGCGCAGAA
>NZ_JBQTIN010000140.1:0-26994 GCF_052388015.1 Sphingosinicella sp. | reverse complement strand
GGTCTGGCATCGCTTCGCCGCCTTCATCGTGCTGAAGGCGCCCGATATCCCCTCGATCCTGTTCGAGGCGGGTTATCTCTCCAACCTCCAGGACGCGGCCGACCTCCAGTCGCCGGCCGGGCGGCAGCGCATCGCCGAAGGCATGCGCCGGGCCATCGAGGCGCATTTCGCGCGGCGGTTCCTAACTCGCGCCGGCTGAACGGCCCGCATATCCCGAAGGCGGCGGTAAGCACTTCCTAAAGGCCTTGTCATGCAAAACGCCCTTGGGAGCAAGTTGCGTGGCTGCGGGGGCGAAGTAATGTTGGCTGGAGAGCAGGTCGTGGAAACCAGCTACTCTTTTTCGACCCAGGCGCCGGGACCGCCCGAACGGCGGACCCAGGAACGCCACGTCAAGATCCTCCGGGTCGGCGTGTTCGTCGTCGAAGGACGACGTGAGCTCTGCCTCATTCGCAACATCTCGGCCGGTGGCTTGATGGCCCATGTCTACAGCCCGGTTAAGGTCGGGCAGCAGGTCATTGTCGAGCTGAAGACGCATGAGCGGATCCCGGCCCGGATCGCCTGGGTGCGCGACAGCAATGCCGGCGTCGCCTTCGACGCGCCGGTCGACATCGAGGCTCTGCTTGCCAATCCGGTGACCCTCGACAATGGCTGGCGCGCGCGCAGCCCGCGGATCGAGGTCGATCGGGCCGCGACCATCCGGGTCGATGGCGTCCCGAGCCTGGCACGCATCCGCGACATCTCGCAGAGCGGCGCGAAGATCGAGACCGCCGCGACGCTCGTCATCGACGGCGACGTGGTGATCACCCCCGAGGGCTTTCGCCCGATCGGCGCCGTCGCGCGCTGGCAGGAGGGCGATCGCGCGGGAATCGTCTTCAACGAGGTGATCCGCCTCAACGAGCTGATCGCCTGGATCAAGAGCGCCTAGAGCAGGATGAGCAGCTGGAGCGGGTGAAGGGAATCGAACCCTCGTCGTAAGCTTGGAAGACAGAATCCCCGGCTGCTCATGCCGGCCATGCCGTTTCAAATTCGGCTTATTTCTCTGATTTTCTGGCAGCCGACCTTCTCATGCCGGCCAAGCATTCTGGCTCTTACTCATACCAATGTGGAGCCAGGAAAGAGCCAGGTTTCAGCCGCCCACCTGATCAAAAGGACGCCGAACGCGATAACACCAGACCCGCCGACGACGATCATTGTCCAGAACAATACCCGCTCGCCCGTCCCAAGCGGCCTGTCGTGGGGATCCGGAAACGCCATAGCCAAATGGCTACTCCGCCCAGCCTACGCGACAATCGGAGAGATTCTGTTGTGCCGAAACGATGCGGCTAGAGTCGATGGTTAGCCCCCAACGCCCGCAAATGGGAGGGCTCGTCCGCATGGGGGTGGAAAGCAAGCATTAGCGTTGGGCGAATGCGCAGCGGAGCAAAAGCTATCGATGAGTGAGGTTAGCGCTCATCGAGGTCGACTTCGCCCACCTCGACGACCATCCCCCAATGCTGCTGACCCTTGAGCACGCGCATCCGCACACCCTGCACCCGCGCGCGATGACCCGTAGCCATGCCCAATTGCTGGGCCGTCGAAAGCCTCGATGGATAAAGGAGGACGGTCTGGGGATTGTTACCGCCTGATTCTTCCCTCAGGCATAGCGGCTCGATTAGCTCCAAGACCTGCGCCAGGTCGGCCTCGTTTTCAAGGCCGGCAGGACGCGGTAGTCTCGGCGAACCAGGGACCGGCTGTAGTCGCACTATGCCGACCAAGCTGACGCGGTCGCCAATGGCAGGCATGTTCACGCATGCGTATGCACTCGCCTCAGAAGCAGCTGCAACGAGGAGCGGTCCAAGTATCATCTTAACACGCGAGGTTCCAAGCTCGGATGCCCCGCAATGGGTCGAAAGTGGACCTAAGTCCGCTCTTCTTCCATAGCGCCTCGTAACCATACCACCGCCAGAGAGCCCACTACAAAGCCAATCAGCAGAAAAGTCGGGGGAATGGGTGCTCTTCCGTCGATCATCGCATGAAGACCGGTCAGGGCGAGATAGACGAGCACCATCAGTAGCACGTTGCTTAACGAGCGGCGGAAGCGCCTCGGAATAGGATTGCGCATGCTATTCATCCCTTCTCACCTACTCTTGCACTCGTGCAGAATGTCCGCAACGGGTCGAAGGTGGCCCGGCCCGAATAGGTAGAAAGCGGACGCTGCTCAAATCGCCTCCAACGCCAGCAGGAGAGATACCGCGAATCCGTTCTGCAGGGCGTGGATCGCAAATGCCATTCCAAACCCCCTCAGTACACTGCCCTGGCGCCACGTCACGAATGCCGTGGAGAAGATCAAGAACGACCAGGACATCGCGATGCCCCAACGGACGGCGACTGATCCGTGGATAACGCCCCAAAGAAGGGCGCTGACGACGACCGCTGGACCAGGTCCGACAACCCTTTGCCCAATCATCAGCAACACCCCCAGCAGCGCGGTCTCAACAATTGGCCCGATCACCACAACGCCGAGGACGACGGCTATGCGAGAGATATCACGGTCCGGTGCCGACGCTGTCAGCGGAAATAGGAGCATCAACGCTGCCACGATGAGGATTGCGGGAACGGTCGCGAGAAGCGCAGCACGCCAGATGTAACGAAACGGGTTGTCATCCAGCTCGAAGGCGAAGGCAGGCAGGAACGCCAAATACGCCGGCACCGGGTAGTGGTCGATATTGGTGGACGTGTTCTGCGACATGATCGCCTGAATGGCCGCCCTCGAAGACATACACAATGGGCGGTCACGCTCGGGCCGGTCTGAGTGGACGGCAGTACGCTACTTCTTCGCCAATCGCTCCTCAGGTAAAAGCCGGCGCCGAAACGATTCGAGAGATGAACACGGGACGCAGGCGTTCGCGTGCAACGAGCGAACCTGAAGACGAGCCACGCCCCAGTATTTGTGACAGTTGCGTGTCAGGCAAAAGTCCACTGCTAGCGTGGGGTTGGCTTAGAATCCGACGCACAAGTTTCACTTCAAAATCTACCTCAAGATTCGTGATATGAAATCTGACGTAGGTCATGTTTTCCGGCTTGACAGCCGCCCGCATGCACTGCTTGTTTCGCGTCTCTCAGGGGCAGCGTAAACTCCAAGGAATTGTTTTGCAGGAACCGCAGAGCGCGCTGTTTCGCAGCGAAGTGCTCGAATTTCGGAAAACACGGGTCGATGGTGAGATCATTCTCAGGCAGCCGGCGCGCACGCATTACATAGTAGGCGCGATTGTATTGATCGTCGCGCTTCTTAGCGCCTGGATTGCGCTCGGTACCTATTCTCGAACTGAGACCGCAAAAGGAATTCTGGCGACGCAGGCGGCGTCGGCCAAGATCGTCGCGATCCGGCCGGGGCAGGTTGTCGAGCTTTTCGTCCGTGAAGGGGATATTGTCCGGGCCGGCCAGCGCCTCGCAATGATCCGAACTGAACAGACGGACGAAGCAGGGACCAGCGCCATTGGCGAGAGCCTTGTCGCCATTGATCGGCAACGCCAGCTGGCTGAGCAACAAGTCGGCCTCGTCGGCCAGCGCGTGTCCAGTGACCGGGCACGTCTTCAAGCGACGCTGTCGGGGCTTGAGCAACAGCGAGCGGACCTGTCCCGCTCTGCCGAGCCTCGGGCCGGGAGCCCGACGACGAGAAGAGCCGGAGGCCGCTCGTCTTCCCGACCAGAAGCGAGCTGCCGCTGGATGAGCTCGTGCGGGCCTATCTGGCCGACACGCCCTTCCACGACCTGTTCCTGACCCCCGTACCTCTGAAGCTCACGCACGAAGAGCGCTTCAACCATATGCACGTCCTAGGCGGGACCGGAGCAGGCAAGACGACGCTCATCGAGAATTTGATCCACCACGACCTCCTGTCCGACGATCCGCCGTCCCTCGTCGTGATCGACCCGCATGGCGACCTGATCCGCAAGCTCGTTCGGGCCGATCTTGGCATTCCCGACCGGCTCGTCATCATCGACCCGCGCGACGTCCAATATCCGCCGGCGCTCAACGTGTTCGCGATCAACTGGGAACGGCTCGGCAGCTATGACGAGGCAACCCGTGAGCAGGTGACCGCCGGCGTGATCGAGACGTTCGATTACCTCTTCTCGGGGCTATTGGGTGCCGACCTCACCGCCAAGCAAGGCGTGTTCTTCCGTTATGTCGCCCGGCTCATGCTCGCCTTGCCCGACGCTCTTGGACGCAACGCCACGATCCTCGACATGCTCGCGCTCATGTCCGACGCCGAGCCCTATCGCGAGGCGATCCAGTCCCTGCCCGACATCCCGCGTGAGTTCTTCGTCTGCGATTTTCATTCGAAAACTTTCGCCCAGACCAAGGACCAGATCCGCTACCGGCTCCAGGCGATCCTCGAGAACCCGACCCTCGCCCTATGTCGCGCTCGACCTCGAGCAGAAGGAACGGCTATTCAGCCTCTTCTCGCCGGCGATTGGTCATCCCGAGCTTATGTCCGGCTATTGCATCGAGGCCGCCAAGGCCAATCCCGAGATTTTCTTGGGACCGATCGCCCGACACCTCTTCCCCGAGATAGCGCACAATCCGCTCATGTCCGATCTCGATCTCGATTTCCTCGCTGAATCGATCCGCATCGCCGCCAACGAGCTTCACCATCGCAAGCTTGCGGACGCCCGGCTGGTCGCCATTGTCGACGATCACTTCACTCACGTCGCCCGGTCAGCGCGCACCGAAAAAGCGAGCGCGGTTCGCGCGGCCGTTCTCAAGGGACTTTCCTGTTCATCGCTGCCGTCGGTCTTCATCCGCAATTTCGAGGCCGCATTCTGGGACGCCTATCCGCAGACGAATGCGGCCCTCAGTCGCAGCCCTGGGCGAAGCGGGCTTCGCGACTGGCTGCACGGCCGCGTTCCCTGCCCCAAGCTCGACCATAATGTCGGACTCGGCCTCAACAGCATTCCTTATGGCGAGGCTGGACTGTTCCGGCTGCTTTCGATCATCCTTCTCGTCGGCTGGGGGTTCCGGCTCAACATCGTTTATGACGATTATAGCGAAGTAGGGGCTTCGCTGACCGAAGGGAGTCTCAGCCTCGCGGTCCATAACAGTTCTCTGCTCCGCCAGTTGAAGCTCGGCGCAGACCGTCCGCTCCCGGTGCTCGCCTCACCGCCGTTGCTCACGTTCAGAAATTACGATGTCCTTGCGAGCCAAGCGGCGCTCCGCGCGTGCCTCGGCGATGCTGGGCTGGGCGAAGATGCGCGGGCGGTCGCGGCCAGACTTCTCGAGGGAGGCATGCTGGATCCGGCCGCGGCCGACGGCGAGGCCGCGGTCGCGTTGATCAGGCGGCATGGTATTTATTTCCTGAAGAACACCGACACCCAGGACGTCGCGCTGACGGCGACTGGCGCTCGGCTCGAGGATTTCAACGACGACGAGGACTATGTCGTCTCGACGATCAATCCCGACGAAGGGCTCGAGCGCTTGCTAGACGGGCGGGTGATCCTTTATTTCGGCGGCGCCATCCAGAGCAACTATGCGCTCAAGAATTGCGCCAACCGCGCCTCATTGGCGGGACGAGTCGAACGGGCAACCCAGTTGCAATTCTATATCGCCGAGGCGGCTTATGCCGACCCGGGCCGCAAACAGACCTACGATTTCATCTTGCGCGCCTGGAATGTGACCAAGGAGGTTTGGAAGGCCCTGCGCGACGAGCGCCATGTTCCCAGACAATGGACCGATGCCCGACGCGCGTTGCGGGACGAGATCATGATCGAAGTCAATCGGCCGCAGGACATGCCCAACGGCTTCGTTTCCTCGTTCGACGACTTGTTTGACCTAATCAAAGAACATGACATCATTCATGATATGCCCGACCAAGCCCATTTCGATGTGCCCCTCGATCCGACCGCGTCGCCATTGGTCGATCTTTCGGAGGTGCGAAAAGCGCTATGAACTGGCTCATCCCGCACGAAGACTATTCGAGCGCGCCGGTCCCGGCCGAGGCGCGCGTGGCCTGGTGGCGGATCATGGCGGTCTGGGCGGGATTCATCATCGTCGTCGGCGTGATGGCGATCGGCGGCGCCATGGCGCCGGGAATGACCTTCCGCGAGGTGCTGCTCGCAGTCTTGCTCGGCAATCTCATCCTCGGCGCGCTGGCCGCGCTCAGCGGCTATGTCGCCGCGGGCTCTGGCCTCTCGTTCGCGCAGCTGATCGAGGCCGCCTTTCCTGGTGTCTCCGCGCGGATCGTCGCGCTATACACACCGCTCACTCTCATCTGCTGGTACGCGATCGAATGTGCAATCTTCGGCAATCTGATCGCTGACATCTTTCTGCTGGAGGAAACCGGACGACGACTCGCAATGGCGGCGGCCGCCCTCTTCTTCGCGACCTCAAGCTATATCGGCTTTCGAGCCATCCAATGGGTGAGCGTAACCTTCATACCGATAGTCATTCTGCTCGCCATCTACGCTCTTTCGGCGACGGTCGCGGGAGGCACACAGGGCTTCGCCTTCGCGCCCGCGCCGATGCCGTTTGAGACCGGCCTTGGTCTCGTTATCGGTTCCTGGGCGCTCGGTGTCGTCGCCGCTTATCCAGATATCGCGCGTTTCGCGCGGTCGCGGAAGGCGGGCGTAATGGTCGGCTTCTTTGGCATCGTCTTCTTTAATTCGCTCTGCCTGCTGATCGGAGCAGTCGGCGCTGCGGTCGCGCAGCAGGCCGATCCCGCGATGATCTTGCTCGCCGCCGGCACGCCCGCGCTCGCCTTTATCTTTGCGATCGGGAATATCTGGACCACCAATGACGCGAACCTCTATTCGGCATCGCTCGGCGCGGCCCGCACCTTCAACATCAACCGCCGCACCGCGCTCCTCCTTTGCGCAGCGCTCGGGCTGGCGGTCGCTTTGGCCAACCCGTCGCGGATCCAGTTCCTGTTTCCCTTCGTCCTGTTCCTGGGGATGACCGCACCGGCGCTCGGCGGCGTGGTGCTGGGGGGCATCTTTGGCGCCAGCAGAACGGGCGTACCGCACAAAGCCCCGTGCCCGCCTGGCTCGGATGGATCGCTGGTGCCACGGCAAGCTACTGGATACCGGGCGCGCTCTCGGTGCCGGTGGGGTTCGTCATTGGTTTTATGGTGTGGCTCATCATTGCAAGATCGCTTGAACGCCCCGCCGCCGCCACTGACGCTTAACGCGCGTGCAGTTTGAGGCGCATGCTGAACCTATCGCGACCAATCTCAGCATAGGGCCGATCACCTAGATATACGACGAATGCGAAGGAGCCAAAATAGAGCCAATTCAGTGACAAGAGAATCTATCTTACTGAAAATGTTGGAGCGGGTGAAGGGAATCGAACCCTCGTCGTAAGCTTGGAAGGCTTCTGCTCTGCCATTGAGCTACACCCGCAACGCTCCGGCCCGATGGCATGGGCCGGCCGGTCCGGTCAACCGACGACGCCGTCCCACAGCAGCTTCGCCCCCGCGACGACCATCAGCAGGTAGATGATCGTGTAGAAGCGATCCATCGAGATGCGCCGGACGAGGACCACGCCGGCGAGGCTCCCGGCCACCGCGAACGGCAGCAGCGCCAGCGTGACCAGCGCATTGTCCCGCGTGAACTGGCCGAGCGCGACGTAAGCCGGCACCTTGATCCAGTTCAGCGCCGCGAAGAAGATCGCCGTCGTGCCGATCAGCACGTCGCGCGCCAGCCGGCGCGGCATCACCCACATCTGGAAAGGCGGCCCGCCGGCATGGGCGATCTGGCTGGTGAAGCCGGTCGCGACCCCGAACAGCGCCCCGACCCAGGCCGGCGAGTCCGACGCTGCGGCGATCCGCCCGCCGCGCTCGACCCAGAGCCGGTAAAGCCCGAACAGCACCGAGATCGCGCCGACCGCGACCAGCACCGCGCGCGACGAGACCGAGGCGGCGAACCACCAGCCGAGCGCGACGCCGGCCACCGCGCCGGGCAGCATGATCGCCAGCACCTTTTTGTCCCAGGTGCGGCGGAAGGCGGCGACGGAGACGACATCCTGCACGATCAGGATCGGCAGCAGGATGCCGGCCGCCCGCACCGGGTCCATGGCCAAAGCGAACAGCGGCAGGCCGAGCGCGCCGGCGCCCGAAAAGCCGCCCTTGGCGAGCCCGACGAGCAGGACGGCCGGGATGGCGAGCAGCCAGAAACCGGGATCCTGCGGCACCGGGCCGCTCTAGTCCTCGATGCAGACCCGTTCCAGCCGCGGCGTCAGCAGGTGGACGATGGCCAAAGCGACGAAATAGGCGCTGCCGGCGACGATGAAGATCGGCGTGTAGGTGCCGATCTGGTCGAGGACGTAGCCCGTATAAAGGCTGAAGATCATCCCGCCGACCGCGCCCACCGTGCCGCCGATGCCGATCACGCTGCCCACCGCGCTGCGCGGAAACAGGTCGGACGGCAGGGTATAGAGGTTGGCCGAGAACGCCTGATGCGCCGCCGTCGCGACGCCGATCACCAGCACCGCCAGCCACAGATTGTCGTAGCTCTGGGCGAAGAAGATCGGCGTCACCGCGACGGCGCAGATCAGCATCGTCATCTTGCGCGCATAGTTCACGCTCCTGCCCATCTTGATCCAGCGCGACGAGGCCCAGCCGCCGGCCACCGAGCCGACGTCCGAGAGCAGGTAGATCGCGACCAGAGGCGGCCCGAACTGGAGAATGTTGAGCTGGTAGCGGGTGGCGAGATAGCCGGGCAGCCAGAACAGGAAGAACCACCAGATCGGATCGATGCAGAACTTGCCGAGCGCATAGGCCCAGGTCTCGCGCTTGGTCGCGATCCGGCTCCAGGGAAGCGGCGTCACCGGATCGACCGGGTCCTGCTGGATATGGGCGAGCTCGGCCGGCGAGACCCGTTTATGCTCCTCGGGCTTGCGGTACATCGCCAGCCAGAAGAACACCCAGACGAAGGTGGCGACGCCGGTGATGACGAAGGCGGCGCGCCAGCCATAAGCGATGACCAGGAACGGCACGACCAAAGGCGTGACGATCGCGCCGATATTGGCGCCGGCGTTGAAGATGCCGATCGCGAAGGCGCGCTCCTTCACCGGGAACCATTCGGTGACCGCCTTGATGCCGGCCGGGAAGTTGCCCGCCTCGCCGATGCCGAGCCCGAAGCGGACCATCGCGAACTGGGTGACGCTATGGACGCCGCCATGGGCGATATGCGCCAGCGTCCAGATCACGAAGGCGATTGCGTAGCCCATCCTGGCGCCGATGATGTCGACGATCCGGCCGAAGCCGATATAGCCGATCGCATAAGCGGTCTGGAACCAGAAGACGATGTTGGCGAAGTCGAGCTCGGACCAGCCGAGGTCCGCCATCAGGGTCGGCTTCAGCACGCCGATCATCTGCCGGTCGACATAATTGATGACGGTCGCGGCGAAGAGCAGGCCGACGATGATCCAGCGGTAATGGCCGACCCGCGCCGCCGCCTGCGTCACCGTGGCATTCGCCTGGTCCGTCATCCGCTTGCTCCGTTCATTCGGGCCGCGCCGCCACCAGGGTGCAGCTGACGCTCAAACCGTCGCGGAACCGCGCCTCGACCCGCTGGCCCGGCCGGGCGGGATGGACTCCGGTGACCGCGCCCGACGAAATCCACTGGCCGGGCTTCAACGCGATCGCCCGGTGCGCCATCAGCTCGAACAGGAAGCGCGCGGCGCCGATCGCGCCGTCGGGAAAGGCGGCGGCGCGCCCCGTCCCGACCACCGCGCCGTCGATCCTGGTCACGACTTCCCAAGCCTCGAAACCGCTGTCGCGCCAGTCGCCGATGGCCGCGCCGATCACCATGCCATTGTTGTTGCCGAAGTCGGAGATCACGGCGATCGGGCCGATCTCGTTGATCGATCCCAAAGGTGAGCTCGCGACCTCGATCCCGACATGGACGGCGTCGATCAGGTCGGCCGCCTCGTCGAGACTATAGTCCATCTTCCCGGCCGGCGGCGGCGCGCCGATCCTGAGCAGGAACTCCGCTTCACCGGCCGCGAAGCCGTCGGCGAAGACCGGCATTTCCACCGCGGCGCCATTCGCGGACGCGTTTTCAGCGGCGAAGATCGGGCCGGTCAGCCGGTCGGCGCCGAAGCGATCGATGAGGTGCGGGGGAACGCGGCCCACCTTCCAGCCGATCACCGGCCGCGCCCAGCGCGCGATCGCCTCGTCCTGGATCGCATAGGCATCGTCGAGCGTCGCCGGCAGCGCGCCCGGATAGTCGTCCAGCCCCTCGGCGGCGCGCCGCGCGTCGAGGAAGCGGCCGGCGATGCGCCCGATCTCGGCGGTCAATTCAGGCTCCCCGTTCTTTTGCCGCAGGGCTAATGGAAACCGGTGTCATTGGCAACTCGCTTTCTGCGCGAACAGGCACCGTCGGGTTAGCGGAGCGCTGCCGCGGCGCGCGCGCGGGCGACAATCGTGGCGCGATCGAACGGCACGCCTTGCGGCACCAGCCAGCTGCCGCCGACGCAGCTCACCGCTGGCACAGCGAGCCATTCGGCCGCATTGTCGGCGCTGATCCCGCCGGTCGGACAGAAGCGCATCTCGCCGAAAATCGCCGCCAGCCCGCGCAGCGCCGGCAGGCCGCCCGACGCCGTAGCGGGGAAGAATTTGAGCCGCGAAAAGCCATGGTCGCGCGCCCGCATCACCTCGGAAGCGGTCGCGACTCCCGGCAGGAACGGAAGGCCGGAATCGATCGCCGCGACGGCCAGCCGGTCGGTCAGGCCCGGGCTGACGATGAACGCCGCCCCCGCCTCCCGCGCGGCATTGAGCTGGTCGGGATCGAGCACCGTGCCCGCGCCGACGATCGCGCCACGCACCTGCTTCATCGCCCGGATCGCGTCGAGCGCGGCCGGGGTTCGGAGCGTTACCTCCAGCACCGGCAACCCGCCCCCGACCAATGCCTCGGCGATCGGCACCGCCGCCTCCAGCCGCTCGATCACCAGCACCGGAATGACGGGCGCGGCGGTCAGGATTGCATCGATGTCACGCATGCACCGTCTCCTGCAGCGCCACGAGGCTGTCGCGCAAGCTCTCGCGGAACGGCGTGTCGCAGGCCAGCGGCGCGGGAAAGATCTGGCGAACGCCCAGTAACGCCTCGATCAGGGCCGCGTCGGAATCGCTCGCTTGCGCGATCTGCGCCAGCCGCTCGCCCAACGGATCGACGATCTTGGCGCCGCGCCGCGCCTGCCGCTCCACGAACCGCATCCAGCCCGCCACGGCGAGCGCCAATCGCGCGAACGGCCGCCCCGCCGCGCGCGCCTCGGCGATCGTGTCGAGCAGCCGATAGGGCAGCTTCTGCGACCCATCCCAGGCGATCTGCGCCAGCTGATGCCCGATCGCGGGGTTGCGGAAACGACGCAGCGTCTGCGCCGCATAGTCGTCCAGGTCGATGTCTGTCCGGCCGCGCAGCATCGGCGCGATCTCCTCGCCGATCATCGCCGCGACCGTCGCCGCCAGCCAGGGATCGGCCATCGCCTCGGCGACCGTCGCATGGCCGCGCAGCAACCCGAGATAGGCGAGCGTCGAATGGGCGCCGTTGAGAATCCGCAGCTTCGCGCGCTCATGCGCCGCGACGTCGCCGGTCAGGATCGCTCCCGCTCCCGCCAGGTCCGGGCCGCCGGCGGGCAGCGCGTCCTCGATCGCCCAGGCGGCGAACGCCTCGCGCGCCACCGGAATCGCGTCGTCGAAGCCGGTCGCTTCGCGCACCTCGCGGCGCAGGGCGTCGGTCGTGGCCGGTGTGATCGAATCGACCATCGTGTCCGGAAAACGCGCCTCGCCTTCGATCCAGCGGGCCAGCTCCGGATCGGCCCGCGCCGCGAAGACGCGCGCCGCCGCCGCGAGCTTCCTTCCGTTGCCGGCCATATTGTCGCAGCACAGGGTCGCGAAGGGCGGCAGCCTCGCCGCGCGGCGGTCGGCGAGGCCCAGCGCCAGCCAGCCGGTCAGGCTGCGTGGCTGATCCGGAGTCTCAAGATCCTGGACGATATCCGGATGATCGAAATCGAGCGTGCCATCACCGGTCAGGCAATAGCCCTTCTCGGTCACGGTCGAGGTGACGATCCGCACCGCCGGATCGGCGAGCCGTCGTCGCACCGCCGCCGCGTCCGCCGGATCGAGCGCCTCGCGATGCGCGGCAAGCGTCCGGTAGCTCCGCGTCTCGTCGAGGACGGCGAGCGTGTAGCGGCCCTGCTGTCGCCGTAGCGCCTCGACGGTTCCGCCCGAACGCAGCGACACCGCGGCGATTCCCCAGCGCGGATCGTCGTCGAGCAATCGATCGATGTAATCCGCCTGATGCGCGCGGTGGAATGCGCCGGGGCCGAAATGCACGATCCCGGTCGCCGTCGCCTTCACAGGGTAACCCCCCGCTTCCAGATCGCGATGTCGCGCTCGCCATTGCGCTCGGCGGCGGTCGCCTGGCCCGAAGCCACGGCCAGGACGCGCTCGGTCAGCGCGTCGGTCGCATCGTCGAAGCCCTCGGCGAGCACCCGCCCCGCGTCGAAATCGATCCAGCCGGGCTTGGCAGCGGCGAGCGCGCTGTTGGTCGCGATCTTGATCGTCGGCGCGGGAAAGCCGAGCGGCGTGCCGCGCCCGGTCGTGAACAGGATGATCGTCGCGCCCGCCGCCGCCAGCGCGGTCGAGGACACCGCGTCATTCCCTGGCGCTTCGAGCAGCGAAAGCCCCGCGCGGCGGACCCGTTCACCATAGCCCAGCACGTCGGCCACCGGCGCCCGCCCGGCCTTCTGCACCGCGCCGAGCGACTTCTCTTCCAGGGTGGTGATGCCGCCCTCGATATTCCCCGGCGACGGGTTTTCCGAGACCGCCTGGCCGTGGTCGAGGAAGTAGCGCTTGAAGCCGTTCACCAGCCCGACGATCCGGTCGAACACCTGATGGTCGCGCGCCCGCGCCGTCAGCAGACGCTCGGCGCCGAAAATCTCCGGAATCTCGGTCAGGATCGCCGCGCCGCCGCTGCCGACGACCCGGTCCGCGATCCGGCCGACCAGCGGATTGGCGGTGAGACCCGAAAGCCCGTCCGAGCCGCCGCACTTCAGCCCGATGACGAGATCGGACAGCGACGCCGGCTCGCGCCGGTGAAGCGCGGCCGTCGCGACCAGCGCATCGACATGGGCCAACCCCACCGCGACCTCGTCGCCCTCGCCCTGCGCCTTCGACGTCCGCACCCGCCCGCGCAATGCTTCCGGAATCTCGGCGATCAGCGCATCGCGCTGGTTCGACTCGCAGCCGAGGCCGAGGATGAGCACACCGCCGCCGCTGGGATGGCAGGCCAGGGCCGCCAGCAGCTTGCGCGTCCCCTCCAGATCCTCGCCGAGCTGGGAGCAGCCATGCGGATGGCCGAAGGCATAGACGCCATCGACAGACTTCGCATGCCGGGCATGGGCGATCGCCGCGATCTTTTGCGCCGTGCGCGCGACGCAGCCCACGGTCGGCAGGATCCAGATTTCGTTGCGCGTGCCGACGCGACCGTCCGGCCGGCGATAACCCATGAAGCGCGCCGCCTCGTCGCGCGGCAGGGTCACCGCCGGCGCGGGCGAATAGTCATACCCTTCCACCCCGGTCAGCAGGGTGACGAGATTATGGCTGTGGACATGGTCGCCAGCCGCGACCGGCGCCGTCAGCCGCCCGATCGGCGAGCCATATTTGCGCACCTCCGCACCCGCCGGCAGCGCCCGCAACGCCACCTTGTGGCCGCGCGGAATCGCCTCGGCGATTTCCACGTCCAGCCGCTCGCCCGCGTCGAGCGGCCGCAGCGCCACGGCGACGTCGTCGTCGGGATGGAGCGTCAGGAGGCCGGGCGCCTCGATCGCGGCTTCAGGTTCGGCTTGCAGCATTTGGTAACCGGTGTCATCCTTAAGCCGCCGCGGCGCGTCCGGCAAGCCGGCGAAGCTGGCGGCGGAAGCGCAAGCGGTCTAGGCTCGGACTATGGGAGCGAGGGACTTGGCCGAACGGGAAGAGACGCCGCGCGCGGTAAGGGTGAGTGCTCATATCCCGCAATGGCCGGGATCGCCCGGAGAAGGCCGCCGGATAGGAGGGCGGTGCGGGCCGGGCTGGTGGCCCGGACAAGCCGGCCGACGCAGCCGGCGGCCTTCTCCGGGCGACCGCGAAGCGGCGGGCGGCTTTTGCGCCAGGGCCGCGTCGCTCGTCGGTCACGATGCGTCAGCATCGCTCCGCTCCTCGCTCCTTGCCCTGACCCAAAATCCACTCCGTCACGGCCGTTGCCGGATATGAGTACTCACCCTAAGCCGACCATCAACGATGTCGCGCGGCTCGCCGGCGTGTCCAAGAAAACGGTCAGCCGGGTGATCAACCGCTCGCCTCTGCTCAACGCGGAAACCCGCCAGCGCGTCGAGAAGGTCATCCGCGAGCTCGGCTATACCCCCAACCCCCAGGCGCGCGCGCTTGCGCTCGGCCGCAATTTCCTGATCGGCCTCATCCACGACAACCCGAATGCCCAGATGGTGCTCAACGTCCAGCAGGGCATCCTGGAAGCGCTGGCGGGCACCGAGTTCGAGATGGTCGTGCGTCCCGTCGATCGCACTTCGGCGATGATGCTCGACGACGTGCGCGCCTTCCTGGAGCGGCAGCGGCTGTTCGGCGTCGTCGTGCTGCCGCCGATCAGCGAGAATGACGCGCTCGCAAGGCTCTGCGGGGAGGTCGGTTGCCGCTACGTGCGGATGGGCTCGGCCGAGCTCGACGACCCCGCCCATATGGTCGCGTCCAACGACCGCGAGGCGGTGCGCGGCGCCACCGAGCACCTCATCCAGCAGGGCCATCGGCTGATCGGCCTGATCGAGGGGCCGGACGGCTTCCGCTCCGCGCGCGAGCGGCGGCTCGGTTTCGAGGACGCGCTGGCGGCGGCCGGCCTCAAGCTGCCGCGCAGCCTGATCGCGCGCGGCAATTACACGTTCGAGACCGGCGTCACCGGCGCCAACCGGCTGCTCGACCTTTCCCCGCGCCCGACGGCGATCTTCGCCAGCAATGACGAGATGGCGGCCGGCGTCGTCTTCGCGGCGCGCGAGCGGGGCATCGCCGTTCCCGAGGAATTGTCGGTGATCGGCTTCGACGACACGCCGATCGCCGCCCATATCTGGCCGCCGCTGACCACGGTGCGCTGGCCGATCGTCTCGATGGCCCGCTCCGCCGCCCGCAAGCTGTTCGGCGACATCGTCGGCGAAGCCCGAGAGGCCAATGAACCGACCATGCTCCCCTCGACCCTGGTCAAGCGCGGCTCGGTCGCGCCGCCCGCCGCGTGAGACGCTTGCCCTCGCCGTTGACACCGGTTACCAAAGGAGCGGGAGACGAGAATGCCGAGGCCGCTCCAGCTTCATCCTGACCGGCTGCTGCCGGCCGATCCGGGCACGCGCGCCATCGCCCGTGCGCTCTACGAAACGGTGCGCGACTTGCCGATCGTCAGCCCGCATGGCCATACCGATCCCGCCTGGTTCGCGACCGACGAGCACTGGATCGACGCGACCAGCCTGCTGCTTGCGCCCGATCATTATCTCTACCGCATGCTCTACAGCCAGGGCGTCGACCTCGACGCGCTGGCGATCCCTTCGCGCGCGGGCGTCCCCGCCACCGACCCGCGTGCCGCCTGGCGGCTGTTCGCCGGCCACTATCCTCTGTTCCGCGGCACCCCGTCGCGCATCTGGCTCGATCATGTCTTCTCGGACCTGTTCGGCATCGAGGTCGCGCTCGAGGCCGCCACCGCCGATCTCTATTTCGATACGATCGGCGACAGGCTCGCGACCGACGCCTTCCGCCCCCGCGCCTTGTTCGATCGTTTCCGGATCGAATTCCTCGCCACCACCGAGGGCGCGCAGGACGATCTCGGCCACCATCATGCGATCCGCCGGTCCGGCTGGCGCGGCCGGGTCGTCACCACCTATCGGCCGGACGGCGTGATCGACGCCGAGCATGAAGCCTTCGCGCCCGCCATGGCGCGCTTCGCCGAGCTGACCGGCGAGGACGTCCATAGCTGGTCCGGCTATCTCGCCGCGCATCGCAAGCGCCGCGCCGACTTCCGCGCCGCCGGCGCCACCGCGACCGATCACGGCCACCCGACCGCCGCCACCGCCGATCTCTCGCCGCGCGAGGCCGAGGCCCTGTTCGCCCGCATCGCCGGCGGCGACTGGACTCCCGCCGAGGCCGAGCTGTTCCGCGCCCAGATGCTGACCGAAATGGCGCGGATGAGCGTCGAGGACGGGATGGTGATGCAGATCCATCCCGGCGCCTTTCGCAACCACAATGCCGGCCTGTTCGCCAGCCACGGCCGCGACAAGGGCGCCGACGTGCCCACCCGCACCGATTATGTCCACGCGCTGAAGCCGCTGCTCGACCGCTTCGGCAACGAGCGCGACCTCAATATCATCCTCTTCACCCTCGACGAAAGCGCCTATGCGCGCGAGCTGGCGCCACTCGCCGGCCATTATCCCTGCCTCAGGCTCGGACCCGCCTGGTGGTTCCACGACTCGCCCGAGGGCATGCGCCGCTTCCGCGAGATGACGACCGAGACCGCCGGCTTCGCCAACACGGTCGGCTCCAACGACGACACCCGCGCTTTCCTCTCGATTCCCGCCCGGCACGACGTCGCCCGGCGGGTCGACAGCGCCGTCCTCGCCCGCCTGGTCGCCGAGCACCGCCTCGCCGACTGGGAGGCGGCCGAGCTGGCGCAGGAGCTGACCAGCGGACTGGTGCGCCGCGCCTACAAGATCGACGACCCGCAATTCGCCGCCCAGGCGGCTTAGGAGACACGCATGTTCGACCGGACTTATTACGCCACCCACCCGGACATGATGGAGTGCGTCTCCAACGAGGAGCTGCGCGACCGCTACCTGATCCAGGACCTGCTTCGCGACGGCGAGTGCGTGCTCAACTACACTCATGCCGACCGCTTCGTGATCGGCGGCGTCGCCGTGGCCGGCGCGCCGGTCAAGCTGCCCGAGCAGGCCGAACCGGCCTCGGCGGCCGGCCATCCGTTTCTCGAACGCCGCGAGCTGGCGATCGTGAATGTCGGCAAGGTGGACGGCACGGTGACAGTCGATGGCGAAGCTTTCGCGCTCGGCAACAAGGACTGCCTCTACGTCGGGATGGGCGCGAAGGACGTTGCCTTCTCGGGCGCGGGCGCGCGCTTCTACCTCGCCTCCTGCCCGGCGCACCAAGCCTTCGCCACCCGCAAGCTCTCGATCGCCGACGCCAATGCGCTGGAGCGCGGAAGCCTCGAAGAATCCAACGAGCGGACGATCTACCAGCTCGTCATCCCCGGAATCTGCGACAGCGCCCAGCTTGTCATGGGCCTGACCGTGCTGAAGCCGGGCAGCGTCTGGAACACGATGCCGCCGCACATCCATGAGCGGCGCAGCGAGATCTATTTCTATTTCGAGCTCGACGATCTCGACAAGGATCGCGTCTTCCACTTCATGGGCGAAGGCGAGGCGACCCGGCACCTGGTGGTCAAGAATGAGGAAGCGGTGATCTCTCCGGTCTGGTCGATCCACATGGGCTCTGGCACCAGGGCCTATGCCTTCATCTGGGCGATGGCGGGCGAGAATCAGGACTATACCGACATGAACGTCCTCGACATCTGCCAGCTGCAATGACCACCAATCCCTTCGATCTCTCCGGCAAGGTCGCGCTCGTCACCGGCGCCAATACCGGCATCGGCCAGGCGATCGCGCTCGCGCTGGCTGCGGCGGGCGCCGACCTCGCTTTAGCCGGCCGCACCGCCGCGGCGGAAACGGCGGACGGTGTACGCGAACTCGGCCGCCGCGTCGCGATCATCGCTGCCGATCTGTCGAGCGCCGAGCCGGTCGGCGAGGTCGTCGACGCGGCGGTTGCCGCGTTCGGCACGCTCGACATCCTGGTCAACAATGCCGGCACCATCCGCCGCGCCGACGCGGTCGCTTATAGCGAGGCCGATTGGGACGCGGTGATCGACACCAATCTGAAGAGCCTGTTCTTCCTCTGTCAGGCGGCGGGGCGCCGGATGATCGCCGACGGCCGGGGCAAGATCGTCAACATCGCCTCGATGCTGAGCTTCCAGGGCGGCATCCGTGTACCGGCCTACACCGCCTCGAAAAGCGCCGTCGCCGGCCTTACCAGGGCGCTGGCCAATGAATGGGCCGCCAAGGGCGTCAACGTGAACGCGATCGCGCCCGGCTATATCGCCACCAACAACACCGCCGCGCTGCAGGCGGACGAGACCCGCAACCGCCAGATCCTCGAACGCATTCCCGCCAGCCGCTGGGGCGCGCCGGGCGATATCGGCGGCGCGGCGGTGTTCCTCGCCTCGGCGGCGTCCGATTATGTCAACGGCCATATCCTCGCCGTCGACGGCGGCTGGCTCGCGCGGTGACAGGCGGCCGGATCGTCTGCTTCGGCGAGCTGCTGCTCCGCCTCGCCGCTCCGGGGCGCGAGCTGCTGCTGCAGAGCGGACGGCTCGACGTGCATGTCGGCGGCGCCGAGGCGAATGTCGCGGTTGGCCTGGCGCGGCTCGGTCATGACGTGGCGATGGTGAGCCGCGTCCCCGCCAACCCGCTCGGCGAGGCCGCGACCGGCCATTTGCGCCGCCACGGCGTGGACACTCCGGCTGTGGCCGCAGGCGAAGGGCGGATGGGCCTCTACTTCCTGTCCCCCGGCGCCGGTCCGCGTCCCGCCGACATCCTCTACGATCGCGAGGGCAGCGCCTTTGTCCACACCGGCCCTGATGATTACCACTGGGAGGCGCTGCTCGACGGCGCCGGGCTACTGCACGTCTCCGGCATCACTCCCGCGCTCGGCGACGGACCCGCCGCTGCCACGCTCGCGGCGATGCGGACGGCCAGGTCCCGCGGCGCGACCGTATCGTTCGACGGCAATTATCGCGCGCAGCTCTGGGCCAAACGGGGCGGCGATCCGCGCGAAGTCCTTACGGAGATCGTCGCCGAAGCCGACATCTTCTTTGGCAATCATCGCGACATCTCGTTGTTGATCGGCCGCACTTTCACAGGTGACGGCGAGGCGCGGCGGCGCGAGGCGGCCGAGGCCGCCTTCGCCGCCTTCCCGAACCTCAGCATGATCGCCTCGACGGCGCGCCACGTCGTCGACGCCGACACCCATCGCCTCGCCGCGCGCGTCGACGAACGCGACGGCGCTGCGCAAACTCAGGAGGTCGCCATCGCCGGCATCGTCGACCGGATCGGCGCCGGCGACGCCTTCGCGGCCGGCGTGCTGCACGCCTTGCGCACCGGCCTCGATCGGGAAGGCGCTGCACGATCCGGCCTGGCCCTCGCCTGTCTGAAGCACAGCCTGCCCGGCGATGCGAGCCTGTTCGGCCAGCGCGATATTGACGCATTCCTGGCAGGCGAGATGGACGTGCGTCGGTGATCGGACTGAGCCGCCGCGCCTTCATCGGGGCGGCGGCCGGCTTCGCCGCCGCACCGGCTTGGGCGACCCGCACGCCAGTCGTCGAAACCGGCGCCGGTCGAGTGCGCGGCACGATCGAAGACGGTGTCGCTCGCTTTCTCGGCGTCCGCTACGGCCACGCCGCCCGCTTCCAGGCCGCCGCGCCGCCCCCGCCGACGCGCGGAACGATCGATGCGTTCGCTTTCGGACCCTCCTCGCCTCAATCCGGACTCAACGATCTGACGAAGAGCGAGGATTGCCTGTTCCTCAACATCTGGACGCCCGCCGCCGACCGCCGCGCGCGGCTGCCGGTCATGGTCTATTTCCATGGCGGCGCCTATTCGTCGGGCACGGCCAGCAGCCCTTTGCTCGACGGACGTCATCTCGCCGCGCACGGCGCCGTCATCGTCACCGTCCAGCACCGGCTCAACGCCTTCGGCTATCTCTATCTCGCCCGGCTCGATCCGCGCTTTCCCGACAGCGGCAATGCCGGTCAGCTCGATCTCATCCTCGCCTTGCAATGGGTGCGCGACAATATCGCGGCCTTCGGCGGCGATCCCGCCCGGGTCACGGTCTTCGGCCAGTCGGGCGGCGGCGCCAAGATCGCGACCTTGATGGGCACGCCCGCCGCCGCCGGCCTCTTCCACCGCGCGGCGACGATGAGCGGCCAGCAAGTGACCGTCTCCGGCCCCCTCAACGCCACCCGCCGCGCCCGCGCGTACCTCGATCGACTCGGCAGTGCCTCGATCGACACCTTGCTCGCCCTGCCCGCCGAGCGGCTCGTCGAGGGCCTGGCCGCGACCGACCCGATCCTCGGCGGTTCGGTCTATTTCGGCCCGGTGCTCGACATGACATGGCTGACCCGCCACCCCTTCTGGCCGGACGCCAATCCGCAGTCGAACGCCATTCCGCTGGTTCTCGGCAACACGCATGACGAAACGCGCGCCTTCTACGCGCCCGATCATCGTCTGATCGCCGGCCTCGACTGGAGCAATGTCGCCGACCGGATCGGGCCGGAGCTCAGGATCGACGTCCATCCCGAATGGGTCGTCGCCGAATATCGCCGCCTGTTCCCGGATTACAGCGCCGAGCAGGTCTTCTTCGCCGCGACGACCGCCGGCCGCAGCTGGCGCGCCCAGCTGATCGAGGCCGAGGAACGCGCCCGCGCCGGCGCTCCGGCCTTCGTCTATCAGCTCGATTTTCCGCGCCCGGCCCCGCACGCGGCCGACATTCCCCTGGTCTTCGGCACCTTCGCCGATCCGGCGGCGCGTGCCGTGAGCGAGGCGATGATGACCGCCTTCCTGTGCTTCGCGCAAACCGGCGATCCCGGTTGGCCGGCCTACGCGCTGCCGCAGCGCCGGACGATGCTGTTCGATCTGCCGCCACGTCTGGAGGACGATCCCCGCCGCGCGGAACGCGAGCTCTTCGCCCGGATTCCCTACCTTCAGCCGGGCACATGAGGCGATGATTGTGGCGGCGATGCCACGCCCGTCCCTGATCGAAACGGGCCCGCGGCGATCGGTCTTGACAGGCCAGCACAAGCCGATCAAAGTCCTATGACACCGGTTACTTCAACGGGACAGCCGGGAAGGACGACTGCGAAAACGCGGCGTCAGGGAAAAGGGGAGGAAGGACCGTTCACGGTCCGGTCGACATCCCACAGCCCTGCCGCACGAGCCGCGCAGCCGTATTTTCCGGCCCGGTTTAGACACCGGTGTCATGAAGAGGCGCGCTCACCCGTGCGCCGGTTGGGAAGGGACCGAACATGATGTCGACGCCGGATCTCGCCTCGCGCAAGCGCTTCCTTATCCGGATAGCCGCCGCGGCCTCGACGCTGGCGCTCACCACGGCGCCCCGGATGGCGCACGCGCAGGCCGGCATACAGCCGACAGCGGCGCAGGACGACGACACGATCGTTGTCACCGGCTTTCGCCAGTCGCTGACCGCCGCGCTCGGCGCCCGCCGCGCCGACAACGGTATCGTCGATGTCATCGTCGCCGAGGATATCGCCGACTTCCCGGACCAGAACTTGGCCGAGTCGCTGCAGCGAATCTCGGGCGTGTCGATCGACCGCGATGCCGGCGAAGGCCGCTCGATCACCGTCCGCGGCCTGGGCGGCGATTTCACCCGCGTCCGTCTCAACCAGCTCGAGGCGCTGACGACGACCGGCGGCACCGACAGCTCGGGCGGCAACAACCGCAGCCGCACCTTCGACTTCAACGTCTTCGCCTCGGAGCTGTTCAACCGGCTGACGGTGCGCAAGAGCAGCTCGGCCGAGGTGGATGAGGGCTCGCTGGGCGCGACCGTCGACCTGCAAACGGCGCGCCCGTTCGACTATTCGGGCTTCGTCGTCTCGGCGAGCGCTCAAGCGGGTTACAACGACCTCTCCCGGACCTGGGATCCGCGCGGCGCCTTCCTGATCTCGAACACCTTCGCCGACGGCCGTTTCGGCATCCTCGCCTCGGTCTCCTACAGCGAGCGCTCGCTGTTCGAGGAGGGCTTCAGCTCGGTCCGTTGGGACGCCGGCAACAGCGTCGGCGGGTTTTGCTCGCCGGTTGGCTTCGTCCCGCTCAACCCGGCGACGACCGCGACCAATTGCGGCGCCAATTCCAACATTCCCGGCTTCAACGCTCCGGCCCGTCCGGCCAACACGGCGACCAACAATACCGAATATGCCGAGGCTTCTGTCGCCGGCAACGTCCATCCGCGCCTGCCGCGCTACGGCCGGCTGACCCACGATCAGCAGCGGCTCGGCATCACGCTCGCGGTCCAGGCCGAACCTTGGGAAGGCGCGCGGATGACCGCCGACGTGCTCTACGCCAATCTCCGCGCCACGCGACAGGAGGATTTCCTCGAGGCTATCTCGTTCAGCCGTACGGCGGCGCAGGGCGGCAAGCCGCAGACCAGCGTCGTCAACGTCGAATATGACGCGAACGGCAATCTGCTGTTCGGCACCTTCAACGGCGTCGACATCCGCTCCGAGCAACGCTTCGACGAGCTCGAGACCAACTTCTGGCAATATCAGTTCCAGTGGGACCAGCAGGTCGCCGACAATTTGCGCTTCTCCTGGCTGGCCGGCCATTCGACCTCGCGGTTCCGCAATCCGTTCCAGACCACGACCACCCTGGATATCGCCAACGTCAACGGCTATTCGATCGACTTCCGCAACAGCCGCGGCCAGCCGACGATCACCTATCCGTTCGACGTCACCAGCACGACCGGCGGCTTCAGCATCATCGGTACGCCGCCCGGCGTCACGCCGAGCAACATCACGGCTTCCGAAATCCGCATTCGTCCGCAGGGCACGGACAATGATTTCACCACCTTCCGCGGCGATCTGGCGTGGGACATCGTTCGCGACCGGCTGACGCTGAAAGCAGGCGGCTTCTTCCGCGACTATGATTTCGAGACGTTCGAGTTCCGCCGCGTCAACCAGAACGACACGATTCTGGCCCTACAGCCCGGGACCCCGCTGAGCTCGATCACGACCGTCCTCACCGGCTTCGGCCGCGGACTCAATCTCGGTGGCAGCCCGACCAGCTGGTTGGTTCCCAATCTCACCGCGATCGCGAACCTCTACAACATCTATTGCAACTGCCTGCAATCCGGCAACGCCGGGGGTCCGGGCGACTTCACCTTGTCCAGCATCACCAACGGCAATGCGCGCGGTAACAATCGCGCGGTGACCGAGGAAAGCTATGGCGGCTACGTCCAACTGGACTTCCGCACCGACTTGTTCGGTCGGCCGCTGCGCGGCAATATCGGCCTGCGCTACGTTCAAACCAGCATCGAGGCTGCGGGCTATCAGGCGCTCGGCGGCGGCACGCTGACGATCGTCAACCGCAGCTACGATGACTGGCTGCCGTCGTTCAACCTGGCCTATGACGTCACCAACAATTTCGTTGTCCGGCTTGCCGGCGCGCGGGTGATGTCCCGGCCGCAGCTCGGCAATCTCTCGCCGGGCGGGACGATCAACACCACCGGCCAGCTGACGATCACCAGCGGCAATCCGCAGCTCGATCCGTTCCGCGCCTGGACGCTGGATGCGAGCCTGGAATGGTATTTCGCGCCTGAATCGGTCCTGTCGGTCGGCTTGTTCTACAAGGATATCGGCACCTTCATCCAGACGCTGAGGACCGAGCTCCCGTTCAACGCGACCGGCCTGCCGTTGGCTCTGCTGCCGGCCAACTTCACCGGCAACGAATTGTTCCTGGTGACCGCGCCGATCAACACGTCCGGCGGTCCGCTCAAGGGTTTCGAGATCAACTTCCAGGCGCCGTTTCGCTTCCTGCCGGGACCGCTACGCAATCTGGGCGCGATCCTCAACTTCACCTACGTCGAATCGGAAATCGCATACGTCACTTCGGCGACCAGCGGGTTGTTGATCACCGACGACCTCGTGAACCTCTCACCGCGCAGCTGGAACGCGACGCTCTATTACGATGACGGCCGGTTCAGCGTGCGCGGCTCGGTCTCCTATCGCAGCGACTATCTCCAGCGCGTCCCGGCGCAGAATGTGATCAACGATGTCGAGGGCAAGAATTCGACGCTGAATGTCGATGCCTCGGCCTCGTTCCGGATCAACGATCATCTCACGCTGACCGCGGAGGCGATCAACCTCACCGACGAGTTCAACGATCAGTTCGTCGATCGCAACCGCAACAGCCCATCGGTCGTCCACCACACCGGGCGGCAATTCTACATCGGTGCGCGCGTCCGCTTCTAGCAGGATGCCCATGAAGGAGGAGCGCCGGGGGGCGGCGCTCCTCCTTTTTTTCGGCCTGTCATTGGCGACGCCGGCGAGCGCGGAGACACTCGCCTTTCCCGGCGCCGAGGGCGCGGGGCGCCTCGCGGCCGGTGGGCGTGGCGGCGCGGTGCTTCGCGTGACCAATCTCGCCGACAGCGGCCCCGGCAGCCTGCGCGCCGCGGTCGAGGCGCATGGGCCCCGCACGATCATCTTCGACGTCGACGGGACGATCCGTCTCGCCTCTGACCTGGTGATCCGCGAGCCGCGCATCACCATCGCCGGCCAGAGTGCGCCGGGCGGCGGCATCGCGCTCGCCGACGCCACCCTCATCGTCCGCGCCGACGACGTCGTGATCCGTCACCTGCGCGTCCGCCGCGGTGGCCGCGCGCCTGGCGAGGGTGATTCGATCTGGATCGAGCGCGGCCGACGGATCATCCTCGATCATGTCTCGGCGAGCTGGTCGATCGACGAGACCCTGTCGGCCTCGTCGCGCTACCCGAACGGCGACGGTTACTACGATCTCACCGTGCAATGGTCGATCATCGCCGAGTCGCTCCGCCGCTCCCACCACAGCGAGGGCGAGCATGGCTACGGTAGCCTGATCCGCGGCGGCCATGGCGCGCGCGTCAGTTTCCACCACAATCTCTGGGCGCACCATGTCGCCCGCATGCCGCGCCCCGGCAATTACAACGGGCCCGAGGTCGATTCTCAAGGCCCGCTGATGGAGTTCCGCTCCAACCTATTCTACAATTGGGGCCGCGGCTTCGCCGGCTATGACGAGGACGAGGCGGCTCGGATTAGCTACGCCTTCATCGACAATGCCTATATTTCCGGCCCGGACAGCGGCGGCCAGCTCGCCTTTCGCGAGCGCAACCGCTTGGCCCGCGCCTGGTTCGCCGGCAACAGCATGAACGGCGTCATCCCGGCCGATCCCTGGTCGCTGGTGACCGGCACCATTCCGGAAGGCTACCGCCTCCCCTCCCCGCCCGATATCGCCCCCGTCGCGTCCGATCCCGCGCCTTCGGCCTATGAGCGCGTTCTCGCCCACGCCGGCGCCTGGCCCCGCGACAGCGCCGACGCGCGCGTCGCCGCCAGCGTCCGCACCCGCTCCGGACGCCATGTCGACAGCCAGCAGGAAGTCGGCGGCTGGCCGGAGCTCGCCGCTGGCCGCCCCGCGCCCGACCGCGACGGCGATGGCATGCCGGACGCCTGGGAACGTGCGCACGCCCTCGATCCCGCCCGTCCCGACGGTAACGCGGATCGCGATGGCGACGGCATGACAAATCTGGAAGACTGGCTCGCCGTCCGGGCGATGGAGGTGACGAGATGAGATTCGACCGCCTGTTCGCGCTGGCCCTGATGCTTCTTCTGAACCCCGCCGCCGGCGCGCAGAGTCGCGACGAGATCACCGGCACGATGCGCCGCGCGACCGCGTTCATGGTGGAGCGGGTCGCGACCAATGGCGGCTATGTCTGGGCCTATCTCCCGGACATGTCGCGCCGCTGGGGCGAGATCGAAGCACGGCGGAGCATGATCTGGGTCCAGCCGCCCGGCACAGCGACGATGGGCCACATCTTCCTCGACGCCTATCACGCCACCGGCGACGATTATTATTACCGGGCTGCCCAGGCCGCCACCGACGCTTTGGTTCGCGGCCAGCACCGCTCCGGCGGCTGGCATTATTTCATCGACTTTGCCGGCCCCGCCTCGATCCGTGAATGGTACCGGACGATCGGCCGCAATGCCTGGCGGATGGAAGAGTTCATCCATTACGCCGACAATGCCACCTTCGACGACGCCGGCACCGCCGAGGCGATGCAACTGCTGCTGCGCATATATCTGGAACGGCGCGACCGGCGCTATCGCGCGCCGCTCGATCGGGCGATCGATTTCGTCCTCAACAGCCAATATCCGAACGGCGGCTGGCCGCAACGCTGGCCGCACATGCGCGATTATCCCGCCTATGCGCGTTACATCACGTTCAACGACGACGTCGCGCAGGAGAATATCCGCTTCCTGCTCGCCGTCTATCAGTCGCTCGGCGAGACGCGGGTGCGCCCGGCGATCCTGCGCGCCGGCGAGGTCTTCCTCGCCACCCAGCAGCCGATGCCCCAGCCCGGCTGGAGCCTTCAGCACACGCTCGATCTCCGCCCCGCCGGCGCGCGGACCTACGAGCCGCTCTCGCTCGCCACCCACACCACCGCCGCCAACCTCCGGATGATGCTGCAATTCTACCGGCTGACCGGCGATCGCCGCTATCTCGCCCGCATCCCCGAGGCGATCGACTGGCTGGAATCGCTGCGCCTGCCGCCCGATCCGGCCCGTGGCGGCCGCGATTTCCCGACCTTCATCGAGCTCGGCACCAACCGCGCCCGCTACGTTCACCGCCGCGGCTCGAACGTCGTCAACGGCGAATATTATTGGGATTACAGCCCGGTCGCGACGCTCGGCCATTACGGCGCCTGGCGCGCGATCGACATCGCCGCGCTGCGCCGCGCTTATGACCGGGCGATCGAAATCCCGCCGGAGGAAGCGCGCCGCCGCTCGCCGCTCGCTTCGCCCGGCCTTGCGCCGCTGCCGCGTTTCTACGTCACCAGCCTCGACGCCGGCTCGGACCTCAACGCCCAGGCCGCCGCCAATCCGGCCGCGGCGGTCCGCACCCTCAATGCCGAAGGCTGGTGGCCGACGCCGCTGCGGGCGACCAGCAACCCCTATATCGGCCCCGGACCGCGCACCCCGCCGCCAGGCGATTTCCGCACCACCCATGTCGGCGATTCGAGCGACACCTCGCCCTACCGCACCGACCGGCCGGTGATCGGCATCTCGACCGCCACCTATATCGCCAACATGGTGATGCTGATCGAGGTGCTGA
>NZ_JBQTIN010000139.1:0-7981 GCF_052388015.1 Sphingosinicella sp. | reverse complement strand
GCGCGATCCGCGCCCACTGCGCATCCGAAAACCAGAAGAAATCCGCCATCTCCAACGCCTCCTCACCGAACGCGTTGAATCACCCCTTCGCCGCCTTGGGAATCCCGTTTATGGGTCCGGACCCTAATATATCTCGACGGAGCTCCACGTTCGAGGCGGGTCGACAAAATGTTGTCGACTAAGACCGACAAAACAGGCCAGCGAGGGGTTGTCCGATAGAGGTCGACAAGCGCTAGCTTGCCACCCGGTTTGAGCACCCGAAAAATCTCGGAAAGCACCAATTCGCGGCGAAGGATGCTGTGGATCATGAAGGCGCTCACGACCGCGTCGCAACTGTTCGAAGTCACGGGCAGGTGCTCAGCTGTTGAATGATATGTTTGATCATAAGCTCTGGTCAAACCCGCGCGCTTGAGCATCTCCGCTGAGATGTCGAGGCCGGCAAGCCTCACATGTTCCGGGAGGAGGGCACGAAGATGTGTTCCCAGAAGACCGGTTCCCACACCCAACTCGAACACTTGAGCTTTTCTGCAGCTGATCATGTCAAGCTGTACATGGCCCAAGACAATTTCTGCCAGCTGGCGATAACCATAGCCGCGACGTGCAAGTTTTGGCTGCACTTCTGCGTCGTAGGCATTTGCCCAACGATCGAAGCTCGCTTCGAGCGCAGAGTTCCAAGCGTGGGAAAACATGCGAACCTCCATTCTATAATGATGACGACCTACGCCGCGCGACTATTGTGATGACGCAGCGTGCGGTCGCAGCCCTTGTCGCTGTCTCGCCAAGGGCTGCGTCCAATTCGGACCCACGAAGCGATTCATAGCTGCCGAGCTTTTCGAGCGACCCGATCCGGTGCACAAACTGCGCGTAAGCGTCCCCGTCCCGGAAGGCGAACCAGCTTTCGTCTCGGTAAAGCGCGTCGATATCGAGACCCGCCTCCTCCGTAAGGGCAGCCCAGGCCGATGTGCGACGGCGCCCGAGGCCGTCCCATCTCGTCGTGGGAAAGATCGCTTCATGATGGCCACTGCCCACAGTCAACGTTACGATTCTGCCGTTGTCGGACAGCAAAGCCGCGGCGGCTCTTAGCGCGGCTTTTGGGCGGGAAAGGTGATGCAGTACTTGGAAAAAAGCTACGAGATCAAACCGCTCCGCCGCCAGCTCGCGGTCTATCGTGCTTAGGTCAGCTTCTAGGACGCGTACATTTGGACACGGACCAAAGCGCTGCCGAAGAGCGCGGACCATTCCTGGCGCGTGATCGACCAAGGTCAAGTCCGTATCAGGCTGGACGCCTAGGACCACGTTCGCGACCTTGCCGTCGCCAGCGCCAAGATCGAGAAGTCGAAGGCCCGGCTTGAGCATCTCAAGCAGAGCCTTCGTCGCCCGATCACTCACTCCTCCCCGAGATTCGATCAGGTCGGCCTTAGTGGACCAGCCCTCGGCCAAGCCGCTGAAGACTGCGGATACCTGTCTTGTCCTCGAGAGCCGAGGCGTCGTACCGTTCGCGGTGGAGGCGAGGGCAGCATCCTCGGCGGGCAAAAGCCCACCCCCGTTGGAGCGCGTCCCCTCCGACAAGAGGATCGGCAGACCCAACGCTGTCGCTTTCGCGAGCTGGCGATAGTCCATGGCCCCATTCCCATCTCGGCCTCCAAACGGAAGCGGTGGTCGGGCCCTCGGGTCTGAGCGAAAGGCGCCGTGGCCCTGACCAGAGCTAGATATGCGCAGCGTTTCAGAATGTCAACATTAACGTAAGCATAGATTACGCCCTATGTCGCCGAAGAAAGCTATTGACAGCTACTGTGAGCTTCTACATATTATACACGTAGGATTATGATGATCAAATTTATCCTATATCACTTGCTGAATACATGAGTAACGTGTATAAAACTAAGGGCTATAGGTGACGCAGTCAGCAGCAGTAGCGCATTTTCATATTCTTGGTGCGCCTCTCATTCGGAGGCGTGTTGAGATTGAAGCCTTCTGATCCCTCTTGAATGCCATGCCGAATTATGCCATTGGCGACCTGCGAAAGGCGCTGTGGCAACACAGAGCTGCGGGAAGGGCGGTCCACCCGGCCGCCCTTCTTTTTGGGCCCCGCGCTTCCGACACTTTCCATGTTTGCTTCAGTAGCCTACAGGAACATTCATACAAATACGGAGCAGCGCATTACTAAGTGACGACCTACAGCCCTCGGAGAAGACTTCTTGGCTGCTCTTTGCTTGACTAGAAGGCGCCAAGAACGTTAAATGGGCCCGCATCCGCCGGGGGGTTTGCCAAGGCGTTTGTCGAAAGAGAGCGCCAATGGCGGACGTTGCCATTCCGGAGCAGCACTGGCGGAGTCTAAGGCGCTCCGCCAACTGTTACATTCCCAAACTCGTGCGCGCTTCGGCCTCCCAGACGCACGGCTTCACCAATAGCGAGCTGCACCGAGCGGGGCAGGCGCAGAGGCTTGATAAGGAGTTTTCGCTGCACATAATCGGTAATGTCATGCTGCTGAAAGCCGTCACGCATGGAAAGGCGGAGCAGCTTCTGGAAGCCTATCTGGGGTTGCCAGAGGACTTGCAGGCCAAGCATGGCCCATTGAGCAACAGTGACATTGTGGCCGCTCTTTTCGCAGTGCCTCGTCTCCAAGAGTTAATGGATGGAGCCAAGCTAAGCAAAGAAGAGCTGGCGGCGCAAAGTTCTGTCAGCCTCGGCTGCATCGAGCACACACTTAGTGGCGGACGCGTTACAGCTAGCATAGCGGGCGCGTTACGATCAGCGTTGTTATCGCGTAATTCAAAAACAGGAAAAACGGGAACGTTCCAGGATTTCGTCACTAGCAGAGTGTCCGATACGGTAGGACACAAAGCCGTAAAGGGAACGCCCTTCGGACTAGACGACCTCCTGCTTCCGCTACCAAGCGGAGCTCCTGAGAAGTGGCCCTAAACGGCGACAGCTCCTATCCGAACGACTCGATTTTGTGGGCGGCTGAAACGGAGGAGCCGACGGTTGGGATAGGTCTGCTCCACCGCGCGTTTGCTCGGGTACCGCCATACTCATCCGTTCGGAAGTTCCTATGCGCAGCCTCCTCGCCCTCGCCGCTCTGGTCCTTTCCGCCTGCTCGATCTCGCCCGGCGGCAACAATGCGCGCGCGGAGGCCGATGCCGGGCCGCGGCAGGTGGCGCCGATCCTGACCGGGGCGGAGGCTCGCGACTGGCACAGCTTCGCCCGGCCCGAGGTGGCGCGGGTGACCCATGTCGCGCTCGACCTGGCGCTCGATTTCGAGGCGCACCGGATCGGGGGCACGGCGGCTTTGGACATCCAGGCGGCGGACGGCGCGGAGGAGATCATCCTCGATTCCAAGGGGCTGGAGATCAGCGCCGTCACCGACGCCACCGGGCAAGCCTTGCCGTTCACGATCGGCGAGGGCGACGCAATCCGGGGCCGTCCGGTCGCCGTGCGGATGGGCGCGGCGCGGCAGATCCGCATCGCCTATCGCTCCGCGCCGGACGCGGCGGCGCTGCAATGGCTGACCCCGGCCCAGACCGCCGGCGGGCGGCACCCCTATCTGTTCAGCCAGGGCCAGGCGATCCTCAACCGGACCTGGATCCCGACCCAGGACAGCCCCGGCATCCGCCAGACCTGGGAAGCGCGGATCACCGCGCCGGCGGCGCTGACTGTGGTCATGTCCGGCGATCGGCTGATGCCCGAGGGCGAGGCGGCCGAGGAAGGGCGGCGCGCATTCCGCTTCCGGATGGACCATCCGGTGCCGAGCTATGCGATCGCCATCGCGGCCGGCGACATCGCCTTCCGGTCGCTGGGGCCGCGCACCGGCGTCTGGACCGAGCCGGCGATGCTCGACCGGGCGGCCGCCGAATTGGTCGACACCGAGCGGATGGTAGAGGCGGCGGAGCGGCTCTACGGCCCCTATCGCTGGGGCCGCTACGATTTGCTCGTCCTGCCGCCGAGCTTCCCTTATGGCGGGATGGAGAACCCGACCCTCACCTTCCTGACCCCGACCTTCATAGCCGGCGACCGCAGCCTGGTCGGGCTGGTCGCGCACGAGCTGGCCCACTCATGGTCCGGCAATCTCGTCACCAACGCCGCCTGGGGCGATTCCTGGCTGAACGAGGGCGTTACCTCCTATTTCGAGAACAGGATCATGGAGGCGCTCTACGGCCGCGAGCGGGCGGCGCAGGAGGCGGCTTTGTCCTGGGATTCGATGCAGCGCGACATGGCCGAGATCGGCGCCACCACGAACGGGACAAGGCTGCACGTGCCCGTCGAGGGGCAGGACCCCGACAGCTTCGGGGTGACCATCGCCTACGACAAGGGCGCACTGTTCCTGCGGACGCTGGAGACGATCATCGGCCGCGAGCGCTGGGACGCTTATCTGCGCGCCTATTTCGACCGCCACGCCTTCCAGCCGATGACCTCGGCCCGCTTCCTCGCCGACCTGCGCCAGCACCTCATCCGAGGCGACGCGGCGCTGGAGGAACGGCTCGGCCTTCAGGACTGGATCTACGGCGCCGGCGTGCCGGCCAACGCCGCACGGCCCGATCCGCGCGCCTTTGCCGGCGTCGACGCGGCGCTGGTGGCGTATGAAGGCGGCGGCGTGCCGCCTGCCGCTTATGTCGACTGGACGACGGCCGAGCGGCTGCGCTTCATCGACGCGCTGCCGCGCCGGCAGGACGGAGCGCGGCTGGCGGCGCTCGACGACGCGCTGGGCCTCTCGCAAAGCGGAAATTCAGAGGTGCTGTTCGCCTGGCTCCGGCTCGCGCTCGCCAACCGCTACCAGCCGGCGGTGGCGCCGACCGAGCGCTTCCTCGCGACCATGGGCCGGCGAAAGTTCGTCGTGCCCTTGTTCCAGGCGCTGATGGCGCAGGGCGACTGGGGCCGGCCGATCGCGCGGCGCCTCTACCAGCGCGTGCGGCCGAGCTGGCACCCGGTCACCGCCAGTTCGGTCGACGCGCTGATGCGCGGCTGACATTGCTTTTGACCCCGGGCTGCGGAAAGCTGGCCGCCGGGGGATGAAAGGTGGTCGAATCCGGTTTCCAGGGCTGGCGCGTGCCGCCGCTCGGCGGCTGGGCGCTGCGCGTCTATGCCGTGCTGTGGTGGCTGCTGCTCGCCGCCGCGCTGGCGACGACGGTGCTGATCGCGCTCGCCAGCGCGTGGGACGGGCCGGAGCGCATTCCGCTGCTCCGGGCGGGGATCAACTATACCCGCGACGGCACGCCGGGGCTGGTCGTCTTCGACGTCAGCTCGCTCCAGGCGCGGCGGGCCGGCGTGGACGGTGGCGACCGTATCGTCGCGATCAACGATTCGGCGACGGTCGATGAGGGGCTCGACGCCGTCGTCGACGGGGCGGACGGGGACGTGATGGTGTTGCGGCTCGCCGAACCGGGCGGGCAGCTGCGCGACGTTCCCGTCACGCTCGGGCCCGCGCATGTCGAGGAGGCGCTACGCAGCGCCGGCTTCAGCGCGTCGTTCATGGCCGGCTGGACGTTCGCCATCCTCGTCCTCGGCAATCTGCTCGGCATCCTCGCCTCGATCCTCTTGTTCCGGGGTGACCGCAGCAACCCGGTCGCCGCCTTGCTCGCGCTCATCCCGCTCGCGACCGCGGTCGGCGGCTATGGCGAGCTCCCGGTCGCGGCGAGCGTCGCGATCCTGAGCGTCACGGCGCTGCTGCTGCCCATGGCGCTGCTCGCCTTCCCCGACGGCCGCTTCGCGACCCGCACCAGCATCGTGCTGCTCGGCCTTAACTTGCTCTGGGCGCTGGCCTATTTCTGGGATCCGTACCTCTATGGGCAAGGTGTGCTGGTCCTGCTCGCGGCCAGCGCCCTGGCGACGATCCCGCGGCTGCGGCGCACTGCGGCCACCGACCAGCGTCAGCAATTGCGCTGGGCGATGCTCGGTTTCGCCGGCTCGGCGGTGTGCGCGCTCGGCCTGCTTGCCTGCAGCCAGCTCCAATATGCCCGCGACGACCTCTGGTACGTCATCGTCAACGACATGGCGTCGGACCTGTTCGACCTTGGCTACACGATCTGCCTGTGGGGCGGGCTGATCGTCGCCTTGCTGCGCTACCGGCTTTACGATGCCGACGCGGCGATCACCCGCTCGGCGGTCTGGGCGATCGCGGCGCCCTTGCTCGCCTTCTTCTTCACCGCGACGATCGAGGTCCTGAAGGTCGCGCTCGGGCCGGTGCTCGGCAACGACATGGTGGTCGTGCCCTCGGCCGGCGCGCTGACCGCGATGCTGATCGCGCCGGTCGGCAGCTGGATCGAGCGGCGGGTCGAGCTCTGGTCGCGCCGCGACCTGATCGCGCTCAGCCGCGAGCTGCCAGCGGCGGCGAGCGATCTCAGCGAGAATGACGATGCCGGCCTGCTGCTCGGCCACGCCTGCCGCGCCGTCGGCCTGACGATGAAGGCGCGGGCGACCGCGATCGCGGTGCGCGGCGAGGCGGGATGGGCGGCGGGCGCGCTGTTCGGCGTCGGCGCCGGGGAGGTCGGATCATGGCTGGCCGCGGCCGCCTTGCCGCAGCAGCCGGACGCGGTCGTCGTGGCGCGCGATGACCCTTTGTTCCCGGTCCGCGTGGCGCTGATCGCCCGCCCCGCCGGCGAGCCGGAGGCGATCGCCTGGCTGCTGGTCGGGCCGCGGCCGGACGGCAGCATCCAGGACCGCGACGCGCGGGCGGTTCTGGCCGAGATCGCGCCCTCGCTGGGCCGCGCGCTGCACGTCATCGCCGCCCGCCAGCGGCGATTTGCGACCTTGCTCGAAAATATGGCGTCGGGACCGACTCCGGAACCGGCTGTTCCACCAGCGCCAAAGCGGCTCAAGAAGGCCCGAACTTAACACTCCATCAAGCCCTTGCGGCTAAGGGAAATGCCTGTTTCCAGCCGCGCGGACGTTGATGTTTCAGAGCCCGATTCCCCATGACAACGAATCCGCCGGGGCGCCCGCCACGCCCGAGCAGGAGCTGCACGCGCTCGGCTTCGACGCGGCGAGCGAGCGGCTGCGCGAGGCGCACCTCCATAACGGCCAGGTCCGCGCCCGGGCCCTGTTCGCGCCCTTTCTCGGCGTCACCGCCTTTGTCGGCGCGCTGATCGCCGGCTGGGCGATGTACCGCTCGGTCCGGCTCGAATGGGTCGTCGGCTGGGTGGCACTGGTGGCCTTCACCAACTGGGTTTCGGCCCGCCGGGCGATGGTCGCCGCCTCTTGGGGCACGAGCCGCAACGCCCGCCCGCCCGCCGCCTGGACCGCCGTCGCGGAGGCGGTCGGCCTCGCGTCGCTCTGGGCGGTGCTGCCGAGCTACGCCTTCGCGACCCAGGACGCCTCGACCCAGCTCGTCATGGGCGGCGTGATGGCGGGCATGACCGCCGCAGCGATCGCCTTCGTCGCCATTCCGTCCGCCGCGATCGCCTGGATCGCGACTTTGACCTGTGCCTTCTGCGTCGCCTTCTATCTCGGCGGCGCGACGCTCGATCCCCGCATCGGGCTCACCTACATGCTGATCGCCGGCGCCGGCGCGTTCAGCGTGACCCGCCTCACCCGCTGGATCTTCGGCCAGATGGAAGCGATCGCCCGCGCCCGGACGCAGGCCGAATCGATCCGCCTGCTCCTGAACGAATATGAGCATCGCGGCGTCGGCTGGCTGTGGCAGGTCGATGCCGAGAACCGGGTGGTCTATATCTCGCCCCGGATGACGGCCCTGCTCGGCCGCTCGACCAACCAGCTGATCGGGCATTCGCTCCCCGCCTCCTTGGGCGGCTCCTCGGCGCTCGGTCGCACCCTGCTCGCCCGCCAGCCCTTCGCGAACCTGGAGATGGAGCTCAAGACTCGGCGCGGCAGCCGCTGGATCAGCCTGTCGGGAGACCCGATTTCGGACGTCGCCGGCCAGTTCCAGGGCTTTCGCGGCGTCGGCCAGGACATCAGCGAGGTGCGCCGCCAGCAGGAGCGGCTGACCAACCTCGCCAATATGGACGTGCTCACCGGCCTGCCCAATCGC
>NZ_JBQTIN010000138.1:0-23376 GCF_052388015.1 Sphingosinicella sp. | reverse complement strand
CGCGATGGTCATTACCCGCCAGAGCGTCGCGGACCGCCTCGGCCTCAAGCCCGTCGCCCGCATCGTCGCCCACGCCGCGCATGCGCACGAGCCGGCCAAATTCACCACCGCCCCGGTCGCCGCGATGCAAAAGGCGCTGGAGCAGGCCGGCTGGGACGCGGCCGAGGTCGATCTCTACGAAGTCAACGAGGCCTTCGCCTGCGTCGCGATGATCGCGATGCGCGACCTCGGCATCCCGCATGAGAAGATCAACGTGCATGGGGGAGCCACGGCGCTGGGCCACCCGATCGGCGCGTCGGGCGCGCGGGTGATGGCGACGCTCCTCAGCGCCCTCGAAACCCATGGCGGCAAGAAGGGCGTCGCTAGCCTCTGCATCGGCGGCGGCGAAGCGACGGCGGTGGCGGTGGAGCTGGTCGACTGAGCGAAGCACCCGCTTGACGCCGCCCATTCTTGTAGCTACATAAATTCATGGCGATCAGCTTCGATCCCGCCAAGCGAAACCGCACTCTCGCCGAGCGCGGCCTCGATTTCGCCGACGCGGAGCAGGTGTTCGCCGGACCGCTGGTGGAGAATCCCGATGACCGCTTCGATTATGGCGAGGAGCGCTTCACCACGGTGGGCTATCTCGGCGAGCGGATGGTGATCGTGGTCTGGACTCCGCGTGGCGAGCGCCGCCACATCATCTCAATGCGGAAGGCGAACGAACGTGAACGGAAAAGATACCGAGAGCAGCTGGGTTGACCCCGACGATGCCCCCGAGCTCGACGACGAGTGGTTTGAGCGGGCCGAGCTTCGCATCGGCGACAAGGTCATCCGCCGCGGCCGCCCGCGCGGCTCGGCCAAGCGCCTCGTCTCGCTGCGCCTCGATCAAGCGGTGCTCGACCATTACCGCGCCTCGGGGCCGGGCTGGCAGACCCGGCTGAACGAGGCGCTGCGCAAGGCGGCGGGCCTGTAGGAATGATCGCGATGCGCAATCTCCCCCACGACAAGATCAACGTCCACGGCGGCGCGACGGCGCTCGGTCACCCGATCGGCGCGTCGGGCGCCCGGGTGATGGCGACGTTGCTGAGCGCGCTGGAGACGCATGGCGGCAAAAAGGGCGTCGCGAGCCTCTGCATCGGCGGCGGAGAGGCGACGGCGGTGGCGGTGGAGTTGGTGGACTGATCGGCAGCGATATCGATGCCGATCACGCAAAGATCGATCAAGCTTCTATGGTCAGCTGCAGCAGGATTGTGCGCGTTCCCTGGCTGCCGTGAACGACTGACGATGAGCGAGGCCGGCGAATTCGCGCCCTACATCTTGGGCGAGATGGCCCACATTTGCGGTGATCGACCAGGTGCTAATCGCTATGATCCGAACCAAACGCAGCAACAGCGTGATGACTACGAGAACTTGGTGCTTTTGTGCCCGACCCATCACCGTTTGATTGACCGGCGTGAGAATGAGGCGAGATATCCAGTTAAGTGGCTCCACGAAGCCAAAGCTGAGCATGAAGCATTCGTCCGTGTCAGGCTGAACGACGAGCCTGAGGTGAACAAGCGCGCAATCGCAAGCCAAATTGCACCGCTGCTCGCGGAAAACCGGCAGACGTGGCTCACGTACGGCCCGCTGTCCGAATTCGCCCGTGAGAACCCACACAATGATGCCGCCTACGCAGTTTGGCGGTCAGAACGCCTGAGCACCATCGTGCCGAACAACCGGCGCATCAGTGAGATTCTGCGGCGCCACCCCCTAGTGTTCGCGCCCGAAGGTCAGGAGGCTGTTGCCGCTTTTCAGCTTCATTCTCGAAGCTATGAACGGTGGGTGGACGACGAGATTTCCTATGATGGCGTGGCCCGGTTCCCTTCCTCGTTCGCAACGTTGGTCGAAGAGGCGCTGAATGCCGGCACATAGCGAGTATTTCCCCTGGCCAAGCTATTATGGCCACTTCGATTTTTTTGAACAGCGCATGAGATCGCACAACCGAGTGCGCAATCTAGAGAACTTAGGGGACGGCCGATACCGGCTTACCAAGACGGACGGCTCGGTGCTCGAAGTGTTCGTTTGTGAATGCTATTCGTTTGGTGCCGCTGAGTATCTTGAGACTACGTCCAACCTCGGCAGGTTGGACGCGATCATCATTTCGTCAAATTGGTGCGGCTACACGGTGGACGCGAAGGCGGAATGTCGGCGAGACCGCGTGGGACTATTCGACATTCGCGACTTCATGGCTGCGCTCAATCGCCGAGATTTTTGGACCTATCTCAGCGACTGGGATCAGGAGCGCCTGCGGAAGCGCGGATTGCTGTGAGCCCGAGCCTGAAAGTCTACGGGTTCGGCTCTTTCTTTGCCGATGGAAACCGGCCGAGCGATCTCGATTTGCTACTGCTGCATCAAACGACGGATAAGCCATCCTGCCAATTCGCGATCGAATGCAAGAACGAGATACTCAAAGCTATTCCAAACGCTGACGTCGTAATGCTCTCGCAACGAGAGGCCGAAACTCAAGAGTTCCTGGTACGATCGAAAGCAGTGGAGCTAGGCAGCCTCGATTCCGACGATCTTGGTATGCAGGTCCAGGAACTCGCGCTCCGAATTAGGACGAGGCGCCCTTCCCTCAAAAGTTGAAAGGGCTTTCCTACATTGCCACCAACATGGTTCATAATGCCAAATGGCAGAGAACCGATTCGCGTCGTTCGACGCGCCCGCCGAGGTTGCGGCCGATGAGCCCGCCTCGCTTCCCAACAACAGCGACGCACCTGTCCTGAGCGACGTCGAAGGGCTCCCCTTCGATCCCGTCCCGCTGCGCTACCGCGCCGACGGCCTGACCCCGGCGAAGCAGCGCGAATATGTCGAGGCGCTGGCCGATACCGGGCTGGCGCGCGAGGCGGCGGCGCGGGTCGGCGTGTCGGAGCAGGCGATCGCCCGGGTCCGCCGCCGCGCCGACGCCCGGAGCTTCGATCTCGCCTGCGACGCCGCGATCCGCCACGGCGCCCGGCGGCTCCGCTCGATCGCCTTCGAGCGGGCGATCGAGGGCACGATCAAGCAGCATTTCTATCATGGCGAGTTGAAGGGCGAGGAGCGGGTCTACGACAATCGCCTGCTCATCTGGCTGCTCGGCAAGGTCGATCATCTGATCGATCCGGGGCCCGCGCTCCGCGCCGCGGCGAACTGGGAGGGGCTGATGGAGGAGGTCGAGCAGGGCCCGCCGCCGGCGCCGGAGCCGAACGAGTTCAGAGGCGACGAGGTGTGGGAGGACGAGGATGGCCGTTGGACCGGCTTCCCGCCGCCCGCCGGCTTCGACGGCGAGGAGGAAGGCGAGCCCGGCGAATATGGCTACAAGCGCGCCTTGAGCCCGGCCGAGCAGGCGGTGATCGACGGCGACGAGGAGGAGGAGCGCCTCGAGCGCCTTGATCACAACCGCCAGCGCCGGGACCGTTATTTCGGCTTCGACGGCGGCGATGACGCCAAACTTTTTTCTCCCATGGAAGCTGAAACTTCCGAAACTTCCGGCCCGGCGCGCCCGTGAACAGCGCGGAGGCTATTCACGGAGTCGGGCCAGGCCGGCCGGCGGGTCGCAAAGCGAACCCGACCGAAACGAAGTTCGGCCGCAGGCCACCGCACAGCAGTGGCAAGGGTCGGGATGCCCCGCATCCCGCAGATCGCGCCGGGGGCGCGATCGACCTCGTCACGGTGCCGTGCCGGACCCTATCCCTCCGAACTTGCAACCGTGAAATGCCGCGCGATCGTGACCGGCGGCGTCTCCTCCGGCCCCTCATCCAGCGCCGCCCTATCCGCGTCCTCGTCGGCGTCGCCGGCGCAGCGCTCGATCGTCATCCGGTTGAACTCGGCGCCGGTCCGGTCGAACCAGATGTAGCGATAGGAGGAGCCGGCCGAGATCGCGGCGCGCATCACCGGCTGGCTGCAGACAGTGGCGCGCGTCGTTTCGATCAACGCTTCGCTCTCGGCTTCGGTCAGCCCGGCGGCGTCGACCTCGACATCGTTGAGGTAGGTGAGCTGCGGCCCGTCGGCGGCGACCGAGCGCAGGATCGTGATCTCGTCGATGCGGAGCGGCAGCTGGCCGCTCAACAGCCGCGCCGATTCCCGCGCGAGGCAGCTCAGCATCGCGCTCCGCGCGGCCGGGGAGAGAGCGTCCATCGGCCCGGCCCGCTGGGCCGGTGGGATGCAGCCTTCGACGATATTACGCATGTCCTCGTTCGGCGCATCGGCCTGGGCCGCGGCCACACCGCTCGTCCCCGCCAGGATGATGACGACCGCCAGCTTTATGCCCCGCATGCCCCTTCTCCCCCAACGGCGAATAAGCCACAGAATTGTCAGGAAGAAAAGTGTGTTGAAGTTTATCCTGAGCGGCGCCGAAGGGTTTCGGTTCCGATGCTTGATTGGTCGACGCTACGGGCGGGCTTCGCCCCTCGCCGCCTGGCAAAGCCGGTCGATACGCCGGTGAAACATGCGCGCTCCGGATAACCAATTTTCAACCTCGGTGGCGCAGGCTTCGATGAGTCTTCGGCACGGAAGAAGCCATGGGAAACACAGCACATTCATTCGCCGCGGCGGCCGACGCCCCCGCCTGCCTGCCGCCGGAGCGCGCCGCGGCGCTGCTGGCGGACCTCCGGCTGGCGCACCAGGATCTGCTGGGGGCGCTCGGGGGCCTGGAGGCGCTGACGTCGCATCCCGAGCCCGACGCCGGCCGCTATCCCGGCGCGCGCTGGCGGCTAAGCCTCGCCAGCCGCAAGCGCCGGCAGCTGACCTCTGCCGCCTGCGCGGAGCTGCTGCCCGTCGCGCCCCCGGTCGAGGCCGAGGCGATCGAGCGGCTGCGGCGCGACGAGGCGTCCCGGCTCCGCGAGACCGCCGCCCATATCCACGCCTGGCCGACCGCCAATGTTTCGGCCGACTGGGCGGGCTATTGCGCCGCGTCCCTCCTGGTGCGCCGATCGATGAGGGCGCGGATCGCGGCGGAGCAGGCGGCACTCTATCCGCTGCTGGAGCATTTCGCGCGCGGCGGCGTTTAGCCGAGCTTCTCCATCACCGCGTCGGGCACCTCGTAATTGCCCCACACGCTCTGGACGTCGTCATCCTCCTCGAGCGCGTCGATCAGCTTCAGCAGCGTCCCCGCATCCTCCTCGCCGACCTCGATGCTGTTCTGCGGCCGCCAGGCGAGCTTCACGCCCTCCGGCTCGCCAAGCGCGGCTTCCAGTGCCTTCGCCACCTCGTGCAGCCCGTCGACCGCGGTCCAGATGTCGTGCCCCTCCTCGGCGCTCTCGACATCCTCCGCCCCCGCCTCCAGCGCCGCCTCGAACACCGTGTCGGCATCGCCGGCGCTGGCCGGATAGGAGATCAGCCCCATCCGGTCGAAGCCGTGACTGACCGAGCCGCCGGCGCCGAGATTACCGCCATTCTTGGAGAAAGCGGTGCGGACGTTGGTCGCGGTGCGGTTGCGGTTGTCGGTCAGCGCCTCGGCGATGATCGCCACCCCGCCCGGCCCGAAGCCCTCGTAGCGGACTTCCTCATAGGTCTCCGCGTCGCCGCCGATCGCCTTGTCGATCGAGCGCTGGATATTGTCCTTGGGCATGGATTGCGCGCGCGCCGCCAGCACCGCCGCCCGAAGGCGCGGGTTCGCGTCGGGATCGGGCAGGCCCATCTTCGCCGCGACCGTGATCTCGCGGCTCAATTTGGAGAACATCGCCGAGCGCTTCTTGTCCTGCGCGCCCTTGCGATACATGATGTTCTTGAACTTGCTGTGGCCGGCCATGGCTTATTCCCGATTTCGTCATTGCGAGGAGCGCAGCGACGAAGCAATCCAGTTAGGGCGGCGGATCACGAGGCTGGATTGCTTCGCTCCGCTCGCAATGACGAGCTGTTACGCCAGCCCCAATGCGGCGCGATAGGTCTCCAGCAGCGCGTCCATTTCCTGGCGCTGATGGGTCTCCATCTTCCTCAGGCGGACGATCGCGCGCATCGTCTTGGTGTCGTAGCCGCGCGCCTTCGCCTCTGCGTAAACATCGCGGACATCGTCGGCGATGCCCTTCTTCTCTTCCTCGAGCCGTTCGATCCGCTCGACCAGCAGCCGCAATTCGTCGGCCGCGACGCTTCCTTCCGCCACCACATGCTCCACAAATGGGTTGAGGCGGTGGCTCTAGGGTTCCCTCAAGCCGGTTGCAACCGGGCGGTCAGCGGTTATGGCGCTCGCCATGGCCAAAGCCTCCCTGCCCGCCGTTTTCGCCGCGCCGCGCGACCGCAAGGTCCGCATCCTCGCGACATTGGGGCCCGCCAGCGATTCGCCGGAGATGATCCGGGCCTTGGCCGAGGCGGGCGCGGACGCCTTCCGGATCAACATGAGCCACGGCGCCCATGCCGATCATGCCCGGCGGATCGAGACGGTGCGCGCGCTCGAAGCCGTGCTCGGCCGCCCGTCGACGATCGTCGCCGATCTTCAAGGGCCGAAGCTCCGGGTGGGCCGCTTCAAGCATGGCAAGGCCGTGATCGAGGCCGGCCAGCTTTTCGTCTTCGACCGCGACGAGAAGCTGGGCGATGCCACCCGCGTCACCATGCCGCACCCGGAGATTTTCGCCGCGGTAACGCCCGGCACGCGTCTCCTGGTCGACGACGGGAAACTGGTCTTCCGGGTTTTGGACGTGGAGCCGAAGCGGATCACTGCCGAAGCCGCGAATGGTGGCACGATCTCGGACAACAAGGGCCTCAACGTCCCCGACGCGGTGCTGCCGCTCGCCGCCCTGACCGACAAGGACCGGGCGGACCTCGCCTTCGCGCTCGACCAGGGGGTCGAGTGGATCGCCTTGTCCTTCGTCCAGCGGCCGGAGGATGTCGCCGAGGCGAAGCGGCTGATCGGCGGCAAGGCGGGCGTGCTCGCCAAGATCGAGAAGCCGGCGGCGATCGACCGGCTCGCCGACATATTGGAGCTCGCCGACGCCGTGATGGTCGCGCGCGGCGACCTTGGCGTCGAGCTGCCGCCCCAGGCCGTGCCGCCGCTGCAGAAGCGTATCGTCGAGGCCGCCCGTCGCCTCGGCAAGCCGGTCGTCGTCGCCACGCAGATGCTCGAATCGATGATCGCCAGCCCTTCGCCGACCCGGGCCGAGGTCTCCGACGTCGCGACCGCGGTCTATGACGGCGCCGACGCGATCATGCTCTCGGCCGAGAGCGCCGCCGGCCAGTATCCGCGCGAGGCGGTCGAGATGATGGACCGGATCGCGATCGAGGCGGAAAGCGACCCGACCTATCATGCCCGCGTCCACTTCACCGAGACGCTGCCGGACGCGACCACCAACGATGCGATCGCCAAGGCCTCGGCCGACATGGTTCGCACCGTCGGGGGCGCGGCGATCGTCTGCTTCACCAGCTCGGGATCGACCGCCCGCCGGGTGGCGCGCGAGCGGCCGGCCGTGCCTTTGCTCGTTCTGACCCCAAGCCTGCGCACCGCCCGCGCGCTCGGCCTGCTCTGGGGCGCGCATGCGGTGCGCACCCGCGACGTGCACAGCTTCGAGGAGATGCTCGGCAAGGCGAAGCGGATGACCTTGCGGCACCGCGTCGCGGCGGCCGGCGATCGGGTGATCGTGACCGCGGGCGTCCCCTTCGGCATCCCCGGCTCGACCAACGTCGTCCACGTTGCCCGCCTCGTCGGCGACGAGCTCAACCGGTCCTAGAGCAGCCCTTCCGCGACCAGCCGCGCGCGCAGATCCTCGGCGGTGGTGAACAGATGCGCCTTCATCCCCACCGCCTCGGCGCCCTCGACATTGATCGCCCGGTCGTCGATCAGCAGCGCCTGATCGGGCCGCAGGCCGAACCGGTCGAGCGCGAGATAGTAGATCGCCGCGTCGGGCTTCAGCAGCTTCACCTCGCCCGACACGACGATGTCGCGGAAGCGGTCGAAGAACGCCTTCTCCCGCGCATGGAAGGGCGGCCAGAAATCGGCCGAGAAATTGGTGATCGCGAAGAGCGGCACGCCGCGCCCGTCCAGCTCCGCCACGATCTCGTGCGTGCCCGGCACCGGCCCGCTGATCGTCTCGCCGAAGCGCTCGCTCCACGCCGCGATCAAAGCCGCATATTGCGGGAATTTCTCGTTCAGCTCCGCCGCCGCCTCGGCATAAGGCCGCCCGCCGTCGAGCGTCTCGTGCCAGGCGTAGAGATCTGTGTCCTCGATGAACCTCAGGCGCGCATCGTCATCGGCGATCTGGCGAACCAGAAACGCCTCGGGATCCCAGCCGTAGAGGACGTTGCCGACGTCGAAGACGACGGCGGTCGCGGTCACGCGGGCTTAGCCCTGGCGCGCCTTGAAGCGGCGGTTGGTCTTGTTGATGACGTAGGTGCGGCCCCTGCGGCGGATCACGCGGCAGTCGCGATGGCGCGACTTCAGGGACTTGAGCGAATTGCGGATCTTCATGGCGGGAGGCCCGTCTCAAAAGCTGATTCTGTCGGAAAAGGAGGCGCCGCCCTAGAGGGTAGGCCCCGCCAAGTCAAGCGCGTGGCCGGTCGAAGCGCGGCGTAAAACCGGCTTGCGCGAGGTGGCTCTGGAGGTCACCTAATGAGAAGATTCTTCTACGGGAAGCCCTATGGACCGCACCGACCGCAAGATTCTCGCCATCCTGCAGGACGACGCCTCGCTCCCCGTCGCCGAGGTCGCGGCACGGGTGAACCTGTCGCAGACGCCCTGCTGGCGTCGCATCCAGCGGCTGGAGCAAAGCGGCGTGATTGCGCGGCGGGTGGCCTTGGTCGATCCGGAGGCAGTCGGCCTCGGCCTCTCCGTCTTCGTCGAGATCGAGGCGACCGATCACAGCCCCGAATGGCTGGCGCGTTTCGCCCAGATGGTCGCCGAACTGCCGGAAGTGATGGAGGTCTATCGGATGGCCGGCGACGTCGATTATCTGCTGCGCGTCGCGGTCGGATCGATGGCCGACTATGACGATTTCTACCGCCGGCTGATCGCCGCCATCCCCTGCAAGAACGTCACCTCCCGCTTCGCGATGGAGCGGGTGAAGTTCACCACCGCTTATCCCATCCCGCCCGAGCCCACCAAAAAATCGCCCCCGGCGCGAGGAGCCGGGGGCGAGGGTACCGCTTCAACCCAGGGAGACTTCGGCGGCGAAAGAGAGCGCTAGAGCCGGTTGCCGGCCGTGTTGGTCGTTGCGGCGTTGGTGCTGGCGTTGCCCGACGAAGCATTGAGCAACACGTCATTGCCGAGCAGATCGTTGCCCAAATCGTCCACATAGATGTCGTTCGAGGTGGCGACGTTGTTGCCGGCCTTCGTCCCACCACCGCAGGCGGCCAAAGTCGTCAATGCGACTCCGGCTGCCATGAGTCCCAATTTCCGCATCGGCTCGACCCCCAATTTCGTGGAAAAGACCCTGCGGAAATGACGCGCTCGCCCACTTCGCGCAACGACGACGCGAGGCGATGGCCAAGTTTGCACGATGGCACTACCGCGATGCCGGACCCCGATACGAATGTTGCGCCGCAGCGCCCGGCGATAGGTGAAAATTCTCCGGCGACTCAGCCGCGCTCGGCGAGCCTGCGCTCCCAGGCGAGCGCATCGGCGACGATCGTGTCGAGATCGGCGCGCGCCGGCCGCCACGGCAGGGTAGCGAGGATGAGATTGTTGTCCGCGACGAGCGCGGGCGGATCGCCGGCTCGGCGCGGCGCCAGCCGGCGCTCGATCCGCATGTTGGTCACCCGGTCGACGCTGTCGAGCACTTCGAGCACCGAGAAGCCGCGGCCATAGCCGCAGTTCATCACATGGCTCTCATCCGGCCGGGCGACGAGCAAGGCCAGCGCCTCGACATGGGCGGCGGCAAGGTCGCCGACATGGATGTAATCGCGGACGCCGGTGCCGTCCGGCGTGGCGAAATCGGTGCCGAATATATCGACGCCGGCGCGCTTGCCCGTCGCCGCCTCGACCGCGACCTTGATCAGGTGGGTCGCGCCTTTGGTTGATTGACCGGTCCTCCCTTGCGGATCGGCGCCGGCGACGTTGAAATAGCGCAGCGCGCAATAGTTGACCGGATAAGCGAAGGCGGCATCGGCGAGCATCCGCTCGGTCATCAGCTTCGACCAGCCATAAGGGTTGATCGGCACCGTCGGCATGTCCTCCCGAACCGGCACGGTTTCGGGAACACCGTAAGTCGCCGCGGTGGACGAGAAGATGAAGTGCCGGACGCCGCCCTCGACCGCGCTCTCGATCAGCGCGCGGCTCTTCACCGTATTGTTCTCATAATATTTGAGCGGCTGCTCGACCGACTCGGGGACGATGATCGAGCCGGCGAAATGCATGATCGCACCGATGTCATGCTCGGCGATCAGCCGGCCGACCAGCGCCTGATCGCCAATGTCGCCCTCGACGAGGGTGGCCCGCGCGTCGACTGCCCAGCGAAAGCCGGTGCTGAGATTGTCGATCACCACCACCGGCCAGCCCGCGTCGAGCAAAGCCAGCACCGCATGGCTGCCGATATAGCCCGCGCCGCCGGTCACCAGCACCGTCGGCCGATCATTTCCGCTCAATTCCATCTCTCCAATGCAGCGAAATGGCGCTAGAGTTCGTTGCGCCCCTATAACCCTTCGCCCGCGCGGCACGAGGTGGATGATGAAAAAAAGCACGAACCTGCTGATCGCCCTCGTCGCGGCCTCGTCGCTGACCGGCTGCGCGATGGAAATGGGCGGCGGCGCGGCCTCCGGCGTCTCGGTCACCCGCTTCCATCTCGGCCAGCCGGTCGCGCGCGGCGAGATCCGGGTGGAAGGCGGCGAAGCGGTCGACATGGGCGCGCCGGAGCTGGTCGTGCTCGCGGTGCCGGTCGAGCGCGAGCTGACCCGCCTGGGCTGGACGGTGTCGCGCGGCAACGCCCGCTCCGAGCAGGTCGCCATCATCCGCCTGAGTCAGGGCCGTCGGGCCGCCTCCAGCGGATCGGGGCTCAGCATCGGCATCGGCGGCGGCACCGGCGGCTATCGCAGCGGCGTCGGCGTCGGGGTCGGCGCGACGATCCCGGTCGGCGGCTCCGGCCCGATCGTGATGAGCGAGCTTTCAGTCCGCATCCAGCGCCGCTCCGACGGCTCGGTGGCCTGGGAAGGCAGGGCGATCACCGAGGCGCGCGAGACCAGCCCGCTCGCCAGCCCGCAGGCCGCCGCCGATCGGCTCGCGGCGGCGCTTTTTCGGGACTTTCCCGGCGAGTCCGGTCGCACTATCAGGGTCCGCTAATTTCCTCCTGTAAGCTTCAAGGACCCCATGACCTTATCCATTTCCAGCGCCTTCGACGGCGGCAATATCCGCGTGGTGTCCATCGACGGCGCGCGCATCGACCTTGAGATCGTCAAGGACAAGAATTCCGATTTCTACCAATGGTTCTCCTTCCGCCTGACTGGCGGCGAGGGGCAGAAGCTGGAGCTGCGCATCCTCAATTGCGCCGGCTCCGCTTATCCGCATGGCTGGGAGAATTACCGCGCCTGCATGTCGCTCGACCGCGAGGAATGGGAGCGGGTCGACACCTCCTATGAAGGCGGCGTGCTGACGATAAGCGTCACGCCGCCGTCGGACAGCGTCTGGTTCGCTTATTTCGCGCCCTACACGATGGAGCGGCACCACGAGCTGATCGCCGCCTTCGCTTCCTATCCCGGCATCGCCTATCGCTCGCTGGGCCAGACGCTGGACGGGCAGGAGCTCGACTATCTGGAACTGGGCGGCGGCCCCTTGCAGGTCTGGCTCTACGCCCGCCAGCATCCCGGCGAGACGATGGCCGAATGGTGGATGGAAGGCGCGATCGAGCGGCTGCTCGACGAATCCGATCCGGTGATCCGCCGGCTGCGCGAGGCGGCGACCTTCCACATCGTCCCGAACATGAACCCGGACGGGTCGCGGCGCGGTCACCTCCGGACCAACGCCGCCGGCGTGAACCTCAACCGCGAATGGCACGCACCGACGCCCGAGAAGAGCCCGGAGGTCTTCCTGGTCCGCGCCGAGATGGACAAGACCGGCGTCGATTTCGCGATGGACATCCACGGCGACGAGGCGATCGCGGCCAATTTCCTCGCTGGCTTCGAGGGCATCCCCTCTCACCGGGCCGAGCAGCAGGCGGTGTTCGACGCGTTCAGCAAGGCCCTGGTCCGCGTGACGCCGGACTTCCAGACGGCCAAGGGCTATGAAGTTCCGCCGCCGGGCAAGGCGAATCTCTCCATGTCTACCGCCCAGCTCGCCGAGCGGTTCGCCGCCGTCTCGATGACGCTCGAAATGCCGTTCAAGGACAATGAGGACCTGCCCGATCCTCTCCACGGCTGGTCGCCGGAGCGCTGCCGGCTGCTCGCCCGCGCCTGTCTCGACGCGCTGCACGCCGTCCTGCCGGACCTGCGCGCCTATCGCGGCAAATGACCAGGCTCGTCCTGATCCGCCACGGCCAGTCGGCCTGGAATTTGGAGAACCGCTTCACCGGCTGGTGGGACGTCGGCCTGACCCCCAAGGGCGAGGAGGAGGCGAAGCTGGCCGGCGAGCTGCTCGCGGCGAAGGGCTATGACTTCGACCTCTGCTTCACCTCGGTCCAGACCCGGGCGATCAAGACGCTCCACATCGCGCTGGAGGCGATGGGGCGGCTGTGGCTGCCGGTCGAGAAGCACTGGCGATTGAACGAGCGTCACTATGGCGGGCTCACCGGGCTCGACAAGGACGAGATGCGCGCCCGGCACGGGCCCGAGCAGGTCCATGTCTGGCGCCGCTCCTTTGACATCTCGCCGCCGGCGATGGCGCCGGGCGGAGAATTCGATCTCGCCAACGACCGCCGCTATGCCGGCGTCGCGATCCCGAACCATGAGAGCCTGAAAGACACGATCGCGCGCGTCTTGCCTTATTGGGAGGAGCGGATCGCGCCGGCGCTGCGCAAGGGCGAGCGGGTGTTGATCTCGGCGCACGGCAATTCATTGCGCGCGCTGGTCAAGCATCTGTCCGCCATTCCGGACGATGAGATCACCGGCCTGGAAATCCCGACCGGCGAGCCGATCGTCTATGAGCTGGATGACGCGCTGAACGCGGTCGATCGTTATTATCTGAAGGACCGCTGATCTAGTCGTCATGCCAGTGAAAGCTGGCATCCATGCGGAGTCAGAATGGACCCCAGCCTTCGCTGGGGTGACGGCCGGTGGGAGCCGTCAGAACTGCTTGACGCGCTCGCGGTTGCGCGCCGACCGGCGGAGCACCTCCTCGACCGTGTCGCCAGGCATGATCGAGGCGGCGCTGATCGTCACTCCGATCCGGATTTCGGCATGGCCGAGATCGAGCGGGTGGGCGGCGACATAGCCGGCGATGCGCTCCGCGGTGTCGAGCGCGCTGTCGGCGTCGAGATGGTCGAGCAGCAGCGAAAAGGCGCCGTCGCCCGCCCGCGCCGCAGTGTCGCTGGAGCGGATCAGATTCTTCAGCAGCCGCGCGACATGGCGCAGCGCCGCGTCGCCCGCGACCCGGCCATGGCCGTCGTTGATCGCCTTGAGACCGTCGATATCCACCGACAGCAAGGCGGCCGGCGTGCCGTGGCGCGCCGCCTGGCTCAGCACCCGCTCCAGCTCGATCCGGAACTGGCGCGCGTCGACCAGGGTGGTGAGCGGGTCGCGGCCGGCATTGGCCTCCGCCTCGCCTAGTTGCGCGCGCGCCTCAACCAGCGCCGCGCGGAGCAGCGCATTTTCGTCCTTGAGGCGCGCGACGGTCTCGCGGGCGGCGGGATCGACCTCGTCGGTCTTGCGGATACCCATAAGATGGCACTTAGCGCGACGAGGTTAACCCATCGCTTACGTCCACGCCGATTGCGGGCGAAAGCGCGGCGGGCTAGGAGGTGGCGCTTCGCGGGGCGGAGCAGCAGCATGGCGGACGAAGCGCCTCTTGTCGGCATCATCATGGGCAGCCGGTCCGATTGGGCGACGATGCGACATACCGCCGAGATGCTGGACGCGCTCGGCATCCGCTATGAGACCAGGGTCGTCTCCGCGCACCGCACACCCAAGCGGCTCTACGACTACGCGGCGAAAGCGGCCGGTCGCGGCCTCGAGGTGATCGTCGCCGGCGCCGGCGGCGCGGCGCATCTGCCGGGCATGGCGGCGGCGATGACCCGTTTGCCGGTGCTCGGCGTACCGGTGGAATCCAAGACGCTCGGCGGCCTCGACAGCCTGCTCTCGATCGCGCAGATGCCGGCCGGCGTGCCGGTCGGGACGCTGGCGATCGGCAAGGCCGGCGCCGCCAATGCCGGCCTGCTCGCCGCCGCGATCCTCGCTACGCACGATCCGGCGCTCGCCGGGCGGCTCGAGGCCTGGCGCGCGGCGCAGACGGCGTCGGTCGGCGACGCGCCGGAATGAGGCTCGCGCCCGGCGCCTCGATCGGCATCGTCGGTGGCGGCCAGCTTGGCCGGATGCTGAGCATAGCGGCGGCGCGGCTGGGCTACAAAAGCCATGTCTACGCGCCCGACGCTACACCGCCGGCGGCCGAAGTGGCGGCCGGTTTCACCCGCGGCGACTATGGCGACGCCGAAGCGCTGCGCCGGTTCGGCGCGGAGGTCGATGTCGCGACCTACGAGTTCGAGAATATCCCGGTCGGGGCGCTCGCCGCGCTCGCCGAGGCGGCCCCGCTTCATCCGCCGCTGCGCGCGCTCGAAGTGGCGCAGGATCGCCTGATCGAGAAGCAATTCGTCCGCGATCAGGGTGGCGCGCCCACGCCCTTCCTGGCGGTGACGAGCCGCGGCGACCTCGACCAGGCATTGGCCGAGATCGGCGCGCCGGCGATCCTGAAGACGCGGCGCCTCGGCTATGACGGCAAGGGGCAGGCGCGGATCGAGCGCGCCGGCGACGCGGCTGCCGCCTGGAAGGCGTTGAAGGGCGCGCCCGCGATCCTTGAGGCGATGGTCGAATTCGACGCCGAATTCTCGATCCTGCTCTGCCGCGGCGCCGACGGCGAGATCGTCACCTGGGATGCGCCGCGCAACATCCATGCGAACGGCATCCTCGACCGTTCGATCGCGCCGGCCGGCGAGGCGCTCGACGCGGCGATCCGCGCCGGCGAAACGCTCGCCCGCCGCATCGCCGGCGCGCTCGACCATGTCGGCATGCTGGCGATCGAGTTTTTTGGCGTGAGCGACCAGGCTCTGTTCAACGAGCTGGCGCCGCGCGTCCACAATAGCGGCCACTGGACGATCGAGGGGGCAGTGACCTCGCAGTTCGAGAATCATGTCCGCGCGATCTGCGGCCTGCCCCTCGGCGACACCGCCCGCACCGCGCCGCGGGTGGAGATGAAGAATCTGATCGGCGCCGACGTCGACCAATGGCTCGACCTGATGCGCGAGCCGGATGCCTTCCTCCACCTCTACGGCAAGAAGAACGCCCGGCCCGGTCGCAAGATGGGCCATGTGACGCGGCTGATCGGCGCGGCGCGCGAGCGCGCCTGATCGGAACCGCTTATCGGGCCGGACGAGCCGGCGCCTGCGGCGCGCCCTGCAGCGTCATCTCCTCGATCGGCAGGCCGAGCGCCTCCAGCTGCGGCCGGATCACGGCGGCGTCGCCAACCACCACCCAGACGAAATTGTCCGGATTGATCAGCCGCCGCGCCGCCTGGTCCATCGTCTGGGCGGTCATCGCGCGGTAGCGGCCGGCCACCGTCTCCCAATAATTGTCGGGACGGCGGTAGAGCGCGTTCTGGCGCAACGCAGTGAGGATTGCGGCCGAGGTCTCGAACTGCCCCGGAAGCTGGCCGGTATTGCCGGCGATCACCCGGGTCAGCTCGTTCGGCTGGACGCCCTGCGCGCCGAGGAAGGCGCGGACCATCTCCATCGTCGCGGTGATCGACGGACCGGTCTGGTTGGTCTGCACCGGCGCCGTGATAATGTAAGGCACCTGATGCTCGACGAGCGTTGGAGCCCCCCGCGCGCCGTAGGACCAGCCGCGCCGCTCGCGCAGCTCCATGTTGATCCGGGCGAGGAAGTTGCTGCCCAGCACCTCGTTGGCGGCGGTGAAATCGAGCAGGTCCTGGGTGCCCTCGACGCCCAGAATCTGGGCCCCCAGGATCACACTCTGCGGCGATTGCGGCCGGTTGATCAGCACGATGCGCGGCCGGGCCGCGGGGATGGGCACGTTGAAGTTCTTCGTGCCGCGCGGCACCGCGGGCGGCGTCCAGTTGCCGAACCGGGTTTCGAGCTGCGCGACGAACTGGGCGAGCGGCAGATCGCCGACCGCGAAGATCGTCGCATTGTCCGGCCGGAGCCAGGTTTGGTGGAACCGAATCAGGTCCTCGCGGGTCAGGGCGCGCACCACGGCCGGATCGCCGGTGCCGGTGCCCGGCTTCCCATAAGGATGGTTCGGACCGAAGATGACGACCGGCAAGGCGCGCAGGCCCATCGCCTGCGGCTGGGTCATTTCCGCCGCGATCAGGGCGAGCCGCTGCTGGCGGATGCGCTCGATCTCGGCCGGCGCGAAGGCCGGGTTGCGGATCATGTCGGCGAGCAGATCGAGCGACGCGCCGAGCGCCGGCGTCATCGCCGTCATCGTCACCGCGGTCCGGTCGAGGTTGGCATTGGTCTGGATCGTCGCGCCCAGCCGCTCCTGCGCCTCGGCGATCTGGGTGGAGTTGAGACTCGTCGTCCCTTCGTCCAGCATGTTCAGCACCATCCCCTGGGTGCCGAGCCGGTCGGCGGGGTCGGCGGCGATGCCGGCGTCGAACTCGACCGCGATCCGGGTCACCGGGACGGCGGTGCGCCGCGCATAGACGACCTGGACACCGTTCGAGAGCCGCGCCCGCTCGACATCGGGGAAATCGAGCGCCGGCGCCGGGCCGACCTCGGGCATCGGGCGCTGGAACGGCAGCGGCGCAAGCGGCTGCTCACCTTCTTCCGGCTGCCGATAGTAACGCGGCCGCTGGCTGGCCGCGACGATCGGCGATGCGCCGCCGGGGCTGCGGGTCCCGGGCGCTTCCTCGTAGCGCTCGCGCTCGCCCGGGTCGACGCGGATCGCGAGCACCGGCCGGTTGAGCCAGCGCTGCATCGCCGCGCGCACCTGCGCCGGGGTCAGCCGCGCCAGCCGCGCCAGCCGCTCGCGATAGAAATTCGCGTTGTTGGTGTAGAGCAGGCCCTCGGCCAGCGCGACCGCCTTGCCGCCGAAGCCGCCGACCTGCTCCAGCCCCTGCACCCGCTGCGACAGGATGCGCATCACCGCCCGGCGGACCTCATCCTCGGTCGGGCCGGTGCGGACAAAATCGGCGATGATCGCGTCGAGCCGCCGCGACACCGCATCGGCGTCCTGGCCGGGTCGCACGTCGACATTGACCTCGAACATGCTGACCCGGTGAAAGACCTGGTTGCCCGCGGTGACGCGGACCGCCGTCTGCTCGCCGCGCACCAGCTGGTTGTCGAGCCGCGAGCTCGAGAGGCCGCCCAGGACCGACGCCGCGACCTCGAGCGCCTCCGTATCGGCGCCGCCGATGCCGGGCGTCACCCAGTTGCGGTGGAGCCGGGTGTTGGCCACCCGATCGTGCATCAGCCGGTCGACCCGGGCCGGCAGGGTCGGCACCGCCGCCTCGGCCGGCCGGTTCACCGGGCCGCGGGCGATCGGGCCGAAATAGCGCTCGACCAAAGGCCGCGCCTCGCGCGCGTTGATGTCGCCGGCGAGGACGAGGATCGCATTGTTCGGCCCGTAATTCTCGCGGAACCAGGCCCGCGCCGTATCGAGCGTCGCGGCCGAGAGATCCGCCATCGAGCCGATCGTCGAGTGGCGATAGGGATGGCCTTCGGGGAACAGGCCCTCGAGCTGGGCATATTCGACCATGCCATAGGGCTCGTTGTCGCCCTGGCGCTTCTCGTTCTGGACGACGCCGATCTGGTTGGTCAGATTCTCCTGGGTCAGCGCGCCTAGCAGGTGGCCCATGCGGTCGCTTTCGAGGAACAGCGCGCGCTCCAGCGCCGGCCGCGGCACGGTCTGGAAATAATTGGTGCGGTCGAACCAGGTGGTGCCGTTGAGGTCGGTCGCGCCGATCGCCCGCGTATGCTCGAAATATTCGCCCGGCGCGTTCTCCGAGCCGTTGAACATGATGTGCTCGAACAGATGGGCGAAGCCGGTGCGCCCGGCCGGCTCGTCCTTCGAGCCGACATTGTACCAGACGCTGACCGCGACGACCGGCGCCTTGCGGTCCTCGTGGACGATGACCCGGAGCCCGTTCGGCAGGGTGAAGGTCTCGTGCGGGATGTTCACCCGGGCGAGCAATTGCTGAATCGCGTCATTGCTCGCGGCCGGCCGGGCGGTCTGGGCCGCGGCCGGCAGCGGCGCGGCGACGATCCCCAAAGCGAGCGCGGCGAAGGCGAAAAGCTTGCGCATGTGAGTCCCCATATGATGCAGGCCGCGGACCCTAAACCAGTGTGCCGCCGATGCAATACGCTTGACGCTATCTCCTTAGGAAAAGAGCGCCGCTCCACCCTCCATTGCGCCTCGCCACGCGGGCACTACATCGAGGCAGACCGAACAGGGCTTCGACCAAGATGAACCTCGAGAAATTCACCGATCGGGCGCGCGGCTTCCTGCAATCGGCGCAGACCGTGGCGGCGCGGATGAACCACCAAAGGATCGCGCCGGCGCATGTGCTGAAGGCGCTGCTGGAGGACGAGCAGGGCATGGCCGCGGGCCTGATCGCCAAGGCCGGCGGCAGCGCCGAGGCGGCGCGGCGCGAGACCGACGAATTGCTGGCGAAGATCCCGGTCGTCTCCGGCGCCGGCGCGACCGCCGCGCCGGCGCTCGACGGCGAGACGATCCGCATCCTCGACCAGGCCGAGCAGATCGCCCAGAAGGCGGGCGATTCCTATGTCACGGTCGAGCGGCTGCTGCTCGCCTTGCTGATCGCCAAGAGCGACGCGCAGAAGGCGCTGTCCGATGCCGGCCTCAAGGCCGACACGCTGAATGGGGCGATCAACGAACTGCGCGGCGGCCGCACCGCCGACACGGCCGGGGCCGAGGACCGCTACGACGCCCTGAAGAAATTCGCCCGCGACCTCACCCAGGCGGCGCGCGACGGCAAGCTCGATCCGGTGATCGGCCGCGACGAGGAAATCCGCCGCACCGTCCAGATACTGGCCCGCCGGACCAAGAACAATCCGGTGCTGATCGGTGATCCCGGCGTCGGCAAGACTGCGATCGCCGAGGGGCTGGCGCTCAGGATCGCCAATGGCGACGTCCCCGACAGCCTCAAGGATCGTCGGCTGATGTCGCTCGATCTGGGCAGCCTGATCGCCGGCGCGAAGTATCGCGGCGAGTTCGAGGAGCGGCTGAAGGGCGTGCTCGACGAGGTGAAGGGCGCCGACGGGGAGGTCATCCTCTTCATCGACGAGATGCACACGCTGATCGGGGCCGGCAAGGGCGAGGGCTCGATGGACGCCTCGAACCTGCTCAAGCCCGCTCTGGCCCGCGGCGAATTGCACTGCATCGGCGCGACGACGCTCGACGAGTATCGCAAGCACGTGGAGAAGGACCCGGCGCTGCAGCGGCGCTTCCAGCCGGTCTTCATCGGCGAGCCGAGTGTCGAGGACACGATCTCGATCCTGCGCGGGCTCAAGGAGAAATACGAGCTGCACCATGGCGTCAGGATCACCGACAGCGCCCTCGTCGCCGCCGCCACGCTCTCCAACCGCTACATCACCGACCGCTTCCTGCCGGACAAGGCGATCGACCTGATGGACGAGGCGGCGTCGCGCATCCGGATGGAAGTGGAGTCTAAGCCGGAGGAGATCGAGACGCTCGACCGGCGCATCATCCAGCTCAAGATCGAGCGCGAGGCGCTGAAGAAGGAAAAGGACCAGGCGTCGAGGGACCGCCTCGCCGCGCTGGAGGGCGAGCTGGCGGGCCTGGAGGAGCAATCGGGCGCGCTTACCCAGCGCTGGCAGGCCGAAAAGGACAAGATCGCCGGCGAGGCGAAAATCAAGGAGCAGCTCGACGCCGCCCGTCTCGAGCTCGAGCAGGCGCAACGCTCCGGCGATCTCGCCAAGGCCGGAGAGCTCCAATATGGCCGCATCCCGGCGCTTGAAAAGCAGCTTGCCGAGGCCGCCGGCGCCGGTGGCAGCGCAATGCTGCGCGAGGAGGTGACCGCCGAGGACATCGCATCGGTGGTCGCGCGCTGGACCGGCATTCCGATGGAACGGATGCTGGAGGGCGAGCGCGCCAAGCTGCTGGCGATGGAGACCGAGCTCGGCAAGCGCGTCATCGGCCAGGCGGACGCTGTCGCCGCGGTGAGCCGCGCCATCCGCCGCGCCCGCGCCGGCCTGCAGGACCCGAACCGGCCGATGGGCTCGTTCCTGTTCTTGGGCCCGACCGGCGTCGGCAAGACCGAGCTCACCCGCGCGCTCGCCGAATTCCTGTTCGACGATCCGCACGCGATGGTCCGGATCGATATGAGCGAGTTTATGGAAAAACACTCGGTCGCCCGGCTGATCGGCGCGCCGCCCGGCTATGTCGGCTATGAGGAAGGCGGCGTGCTGACCGAGGCGGTGCGGCGGCGACCCTATCAGGTGGTCCTGTTCGACGAGGTCGAGAAAGCGCATGGCGACGTCTTCAACATCCTGCTCCAGGTGCTCGACGACGGCCGGCTGACCGACGGCCAGGGCCGCGTCGCCGATTTCACCAACACGATCATCATCCTGACCTCGAACCTTGGTAGCCAGTTCCTGACCGGCCTCGCCGACGGCCAGTCGGTCGCCGATGTCGAGCCGCAGGTGATGGAGATCGTGCGCGGCCATTTCCGGCCCGAGTTCCTGAACCGGCTCGACGAGATCATTCTCTTCCACCGGCTGGCGGCGGAACATATGGGGCCGATCGTCGACATCCAGGTCGCCCGCGTCCAGGCGTTGCTCAGGGACCGCAAGATCGTGCTGGAATTGAGCGACGCGGCCCGCGCCTGGCTCGGCCGGGTCGGCTACGACCCGGTCTACGGCGCCCGGCCGCTCAAGCGCGCGGTGCAGAAATATCTCCAGGACCCGCTCGCCGACGCGATCCTCAAGGGCGACATTCGCGATGGCCAGACGGTCCAGGTCGAGGAAGGCGAAGGCGCGCTGGCATTGTCGCCGGCCTAGCGCGCGGCATCAGTCGCCGATCGCGCTCGCCGCCGGATCGAGGCCGCTCGCGTCGGTCGCCGCGAAGAAGGCGGTGAGCAGGCGGCGCTCCGCCGCGCTGAGGTGCGGGTTCCAGGTGTCGAAGATCAGGATCGCGCGCAGCTGGTCGCTGTCGTTCCAGGCCTCGTGCTCGATCGTGTCGTCGAACGCCCAGGCCTCGCCGGCCCGCCATTCGCGGGTCTCGCCGCCGACGCGGAAGCGACAGCCGGGCGGGACGATCAGCGGCAGATGGATGATCGCGCGCGCGTTGCTGACCCCCTCATGGGCGGGCAGGTGCGTGCGCGGCTTGAGGACCGAGAAGAAGGCGGTCGGCATGCGCCGCGGTACGTGCGCGAGCGGCATCGCCGCGATCGCCGCCGCGGTTTCGGGGCAGCGAGCGCAGGACGTGTCGATTCGCTCGCCATGCCGCCACAGATGGAGCGCGCTCCAGTCGAGCGAATGATCGAGCGCCGTCCATTTGTTGAGCGGAGCGCCCGCCTCCATCTCGACATATGGCGAGAAGTCGCTCAGGCCCTCGGCCCGAAGCGCTTCGAACTCGTCACGAATGGCGCCGGTCATCACTTCCAGCTGATCGAGCCAGGGAAAGTGGCTGCGATCGAAGAATTCGTCCGCCGGCAGGAACGGGAAATGCAGCCCTTCGGGCTGGCTGTGATAAATCCGCCGCCGGCCCAGCATCGTGTCGACGCAGGCGTCGAAGCGGCGGCGCTCGGACGGTGGTACGCCGCCGCGGGCGGCTTCCAGACCGCTGTCGATCGCCTCGCCGAACGCCTTGCCCTGCGTCGCGGCATAATCGCGCGCATGATCGAGCAGTTGCTCCAGCGCCAGCGGCCGATCCGGCAGCGCCTGGGCGAGGGCAAGCACGCCGGACCAGCGAAAGCTCGCCTTGCCGGCCTCGCCGAGCCGTTCGTGCAGCTCGGCCATCCGGATATTGGCGGTAAGGTGGCGCTGATCCATTTCGAGCACGCGATTGAGCGCGGCGCGCTCGCCCTCGTCGTCGCCGGCCCCTCGGTGCGCCGTGGCGAGGTTGATCCAAAGCGACGGCGCCTGCGGATCGGCGGCGGCGGCCTGCGCGAAGAGATCGGCGGCCTCGGCGAAGGCGCCGCGGCCGAGCGCCGCCATCCCCTCGGCATTGAGCGCCATCGCGCTTGCCGTGTCGGCGAGGGCTGTGTCAGAATTCATGGCGACCCGAGGAGGCGTTGGACGCAAGCGACTGCGCGATCACGTCCCGCGTCAGTTGCCGCCGGGTCGGGTGGTCAGCCCGTCGATCACGCGCTGGGCGCCCGATTGCTGCGATTCGGCGATCCGGTCCCATTCGGCGCGGGTGTAGCACTGGCGGCGAGTTGCCGCGAGCGAGCCGGTCTCCGGCATCCGGCGACAGATCAGCCGGTTGGGATCATTCGGGTTGCCGGCACCCGGGCCGCGACCGCCCGATTGAGCCATCGCCGGTCCGGAGACGACCGCGGCCAGCATAACGAAGGTGAGCTGAAGGTTTCGCATATCGTTCATTCTCTCGAGCGATTGTGGGTCCTTGTCGAAGTTGCATATCACCTCCCCCGCGCCAGAAAAAGCGTCGCGGCGTCCCCGGTTGAACCGGCGCGGCGGGGCGGGCACAAGGCGGCATGATCAGCGCAAACCCGCGGGCGCAGCGTATCGCCGGCGATCCAGACTGGCTGCCGCACCGATACGACGCCGTCGGGGACGCGATCCAGTTCGTCCGCGCGCCGCGCGAGATGCACCGGGCGGCAACCTTCCTGACCGACGAATATCTGTCCGGCGCGACGACTCCAGAGGTGGTCTCGCGGTCCGAGGCGATGGCCGAGGCGCCGCCCGCGGCGCCGGTCCATTTCATCTTTCATTCCGCTTATTGCTGCTCGACCTTGCTCGCGCGCGCGTTCGATATCGAGGGTGTCGCTATGGGGCTGAAGGAGCCCCAGATCCTCAACGATCTGCATGGCTGGCGGGGGCGGGGCGGCGCTCCGGCGCGGATCGCCGAGGTCCTGGACGGGTCGCTCACCTTGCTCGCGCGGCCGTTCGCGCCAGGCGAGGCGGTGGTGATCAAGCCGTCCAACCTGGTCAACGCCTTCGCCCCGGCCATGCTCGCCATGCGCCCGGCGGCGCGGGCGCTGCTGCTCTACGCGCCGCTGCGCCTCTATCTGGGATCGATTGCCAAGAAGGGGATGTGGGGCCGACTCTGGGTACGCGAGCTGTTCGTCAAGATGGCGCGGGACGGGATGCTCGATTACGGCTTTTCACCGGTGGAAATTCTGGGACAGACCGACCT
>NZ_JBQTIN010000137.1:0-3028 GCF_052388015.1 Sphingosinicella sp. | reverse complement strand
GCCTGGCTCGCCGGGACGCCCGACGCATGGCCGGACGAAGCGCTCGAATCCGCGCATCGCCAGTTTATCGATGTGCTCGGGGTCACGATTGCCGGCGCGGTCGAGCCGGCCACTTTGGCGGTGCTGGAGACGGTCCGCAACTGGGGCGCCGGCCCGGCCACCGCGATCCTCCAGGTCGCGCGTCTCGCCCCGCCCTGGGCCGCCTTGGTCAACGGCACCGCCGCCCATGCGCTCGATTTCGACGACAATTTCGATCCGGCCAAGGCCCACGCCACCGCCGTCCTCGCCCCCGGCATCCTCGCTTTGGCCGAAGCGGAGGGCGCGTCCGGCCGCCAGTGCCTCGACGCTTATGTCGCCGGCCTGCAGATTCTCGGCCGGGTCGGCCAGGGCGTGAACCCGGCCCACCGCAACCGCGGCTGGCACGCCACCGCCACCGTCGGCGCGATCGGCACGGCCGCCGCCTGCGCGCGACTGCTGAAGCTCGACGCCGCCACCGCGGCCAACGCCGTCTCGATCTCGACCAGCATGGCGGCCGGCTTCATGAGCCAGTTCGGCACGATGACGAAGCCGCTCCACGCCGGCCTCGCCGCCAAGGCCGGGGTGATGGCGGCGAGCCTCGCCCGCGCCGGGATCGACGCCGGCCGGGACACGCTCGACGGCCCGACCGGTATGAACCGGCTGATGGTCGGCCCCGATTACGAGCAGCTCCGCGACACGCTGACCCATGTCGAGCACGGCCAGACTCTGCGCTTCGAAACCGCCAGCATCGGCGAGCCGCTCCTCATCCTCTCGAGCGGTTTCCGGGTGAAGCGCTTCCCGATCTGCGGCAGCGCCCACCGCGCGATGGACGGTGTTTTAAGCTTGAAGCAAAAGCAGAAAATCACACTGGATCAAATCGTTGCGATCGATATCTACGCGCCGATCTCGCATCTCAACAATCTGATGTACACCGATCCCAGGGACGCGCTGCAGGCGAAGTTCAGCCTGGAATATGGCATCGCCTGCGCGATGGTGACCGGCAATTGCACCCTCGCCGACTTCACCGACGAAGCCGCCATGCGCCCCGAAATCCGCGCCCTCTACCCTCGCATCCACCGCCACCCGGTCGACAAGGCCGAAGGCGAGTTCCCGACCGAGGTCCACATCACGCTGGCGGATGGCCGCACCGTCAGCGAGAGCATCGCGATGCCCGCCGGCAGCCTCGCCGCGCCGTTCACGCTCGATCAGGTCTGGGCCAAGTTCGACGGTTGCGCCGCGCCCTTGCTGCCGCCCGAGCGGTTCGCCGCCGCGCGCGAGGCGCTGGCCGATCTGCCGCGCCTGCCCTCGATTGCGCCGCTGATGGCGGCGCTTTACGACATGCCGGCATGAGTCAGGTGCGCCCCAATATCCTCGTCCTCGCCGCCAGCCGCGGCAATCTCGATCCGCTCGCGCGGGCCGGCGGCGTCAGCCACAAATGCTTCATCGACATCGCCGGCCAGCCGATGCTGCGCCGCGTCGTCGGCGCGGTGCTGGAGGCCGACCGCGCCAACCGCGTCATCGTCGCGATCGAGCCCGAGGCGATCGACGAAGCGCGCGGGATCATATCCGGCCTCCCCGGCGCCGAGCAGGTCGAGTTCGTCGGCAGCCGCGACAATATCGCCTCCAGCGTCGCCGCCATCGCCACGCCCGAGCTGCTCCCGCTCGTCATCACCACTGGCGACAATGCGCTCCACACCGCCGAGATGGTCGCCTATTTCTGCGATCATTCGGTCGGGCTCAGCGAGGACGGTGCGCTCGGCCTCACCCCCGCCAGCTACGTCCTCGAAAAATACCCCGAAGGAAACCGCGCCTTCCACCGCTTCCGCGACGGCGCCTTCTCCTCCTGCAACCTCTACGCCTTGCTGACCCCCAAGGGTATCGAGGCGGCGCAGGTGTTCCGCTCCGGCGGGCAATTCGGCAAGAAGCCCAAAAGGCTGATCGGCGCCTTCGGGCTCTGGGCGTTCCTGCTCTACAAGACCCGGCTGTTCACGCTGAACACGGTGCTGAAGGCGCTCTCCCGCGCGATCGGCGTCCGCGCCGCGCCGGTGCTGATGCCCTTCGCCGAAGGCCCGATCGACGTCGACCGCCAGGTCGACTGGGACCTCGCCAACCGGATCATAAGAGAGCGCGAGGCGAGTTAGCCCCCTCTCCCCTTGGGGGAGAGGGCTGGGGTGAGGGGGTTCTGAGTCCGCGATATCCGCTGAGGCCGAACCCCCTCTCCCTGCCCTCTCCCCGCCGGGGAGAGGGTTCTTTGGCCCTGATCTTCACCAATGCACCGCGCACCCACCACCGGCCATCGCCGCGCCCCAATCCCGCCGCATTGCGAAACTACGTCCCACCCTCACATTGGAGCGCGCGCCCTCGCCCCAGCGGCCGTCGCGCGCTATGAGGACATCGGACAAAGCAACGTGAAGACCGCCCAGACCCCCGAACTGCGCCTGCTCCGCGCCAGCTTCTGGCAGCGCGAGCATCATCTCGACAAGATGACGCTGCCCGAGCTGGTGAAGGCCTATTTCACTTACCCGGCGATCATCGCCTATCTGGCGCTCGCCGCCCTCTCGATCGGCGTCTTCATCTGGTCGCCCGCACCGCTCGCGCCGACCCTCCTCGCCGTCGCGTTCGCGAGCGCCGCTTATCCGCTGATCTGGTATCTGCTGCACCGTTACGTGCTGCACAGCCGCTGGATGTGGCGGCACAAGTGGATGGCTTCGACCTGGAAGCGGATCCACTACGATCACCACCAGGACCCGAACCATCTCGAAGTGCTGTTCGGCGCCCTCCACACCACGCTGCCGACGATCGCCCTCGGCGTGATCCCGATCGGCTACGGCATCGGCGCGATCTGGGGCGCCGGCGTGGGCGGCGCGGCGGCGGCCTTCGCCACCGGCCTGATCACGACCTGCGTCTACGAGTTCGTCCACTGCATCCAGCATCTCGCCTACAAGCCCAAGAACAAGGCGCTGGCGGAGATGAAGCGCCGTCACATGGCGCACCATTTCCATGACGAGAA
>NZ_JBQTIN010000136.1:0-17484 GCF_052388015.1 Sphingosinicella sp. | reverse complement strand
GTTCACAAGCTCGATCAGGCGGCGCGAATCGACGTGAGTGTAGATTTGAGTGGTCGCGATGTCGGCGTGGCCGAGCAGGGTCTGGACCACGCGCAGGTCCGCGCCGCCTTCGAGCAAATGGGTGGCGAAAGCATGCCTCAGCACGTGCGGGCTGATCCGTTGCGACGGAATGCCGGCGTCGGCCGCCAGCGCGCGGACGAGCTGATAGAGGCGGACGCGGCTCAAATGCGCTTTGCCCGAGGGGAACAGCCACAGAGAGTCGCGGGGAACCTGCGCGGCCCACGTGCCGACGGCAGCGCGGGCGCGGTCGGAGATCGGCGCCAGCCGCTCGCGCCCACCCTTGCCCTTGAGGATCAAGAACGGCCGATCCGGCGCGATCGCGTGGCGCGGCAGCGACACCAGCTCCGTCGCCCGCAACCCGGAGCCGTAGAGCAGCTCGAAAAGGGCTGCGAGCCGCAGCGCGTCGGGCTTGCCGCCCGCGACGCGCCGGCCGATTTCGGCAAACAATGCGTCGATCGCCTTGTGGTCGAGGATCTTGGGCAGCGGCCGTTCGCTCCCCGGTCGCGGCAAAGCGGCGGATGGATCGTCGCTCCGCAACCCCTCGTCGGCGAGGAAGCCGTAGAATCGCCTGAGCGCCGCCGCCTTGCGCGCCACCGTTGCGCGCTTCAGCGGTCGCCATCGCTCGCCGAGCGTCTTCAACGTCTCGCCGCTCGCGCTCCCCAGAGCCGCGCCGAGCGCTTCGGATGCGCCGCGCAGATCGCGCTCATAAGCAAGCAGGGTGTTGCGCGCCGCGCCGGCCTCCGCCGCCATCATTTCCAGAAAGGCTGCGATCAGCCGGCGATCCTCGCCCGGCTCGATGCCGGTCACGTCCGTGCGATCGCCTCCGCGGCGATCATCCGCGCTTCATATTCGAGCCCGACCGCGCGCAGCGCCCGGAGCGACCGGTAGAGGTTGCGCGGCGGCACCCCGCCCCAGTGGCTGGTCTGCATGCCGACCGCGACGAGCAGCGCGACCATGCCCGGCTGACGCGCCGCCGCCGCCGCGTCGAGCGCCTGGCTCCAGGCGTCGCGCGCGGCCAGGTCGATGCCGGCGTCGCGGGCCAGACTTGTCGCATCCGCCTCGGCGATCCGCCCGAGCCCGCCGAGCGCCGCGACGAGCAGCTCGCCGCGCCGCCCGCCCTCTGTGGAAACATAGTCCTGCACCCGGTCGCTATCGATCGCCGCCGGCCGTGGCGTGCCGGCGGCGAGCATCGCCCAGGCGCGCTGGTCGCCGGCCTGCTCCACCGTATCCGCCCAGAGTGCCGCGCGCTGGTCGAGCCCCGCCGACAGCATCGACGCGATCAGATTGGGGAGCTCGGCGGTGTAATCCGGGGCCGGGTCGATCTCGGCCGCAGCGCCCGCGGTGAGCACCAGCCGGCCATAGCGGGCCGGCGCGACCGGCGTCTCCTCCCAGAGCCGCCGCATCGCCGCGACCCGGTCGCCGGGCAATTCGGCGATCCAGGCCTCGCGCAGGCGCGCCCCGACCGTGTCGCCCCGCTCCGCCACGTCGGTCCGGTCGAAGATCAGGCTGTGCAGCTCGACCAGCGCGCGGGACGAAAATACGCCGAGCGCAGCGGCCGTTTCCGCCGCATCGGCCCGGGCCTCGGGAGGCATCATCGGCGCGCGCGCGAACCAGGCGCGGATGGCCGGGCCGGCGCGGGCCATCAGCGGCGCGGGGATCTCGGTCCCGGTCGCACTGGCAAGGCCGAAGCGCCAGGCGTCGAGATTCGGCACCTGCTCCCATTCGACGGTCGTCGAGCGCCGCGTCTCGCCGCTGGCGCCGATCACCTTTTCCGCCAAAGCGAGATCGATCCCGGTCGCACCCTGGTTGCGCGCCTGGTCGATCAAGGCGCCGGCGCGCGCGGCTTCGCTCTCCAGCCCGGCGCACATCGCCTCGGCGAGCAGCCAGGATGCGTTGCCCGACCGGGCACGCGCCGGGCCGGCGACCGGGCAGAGGCCCGAGGGGTCGGCGGTGGCGAGCGCCGCCTGCGCGGCGACCTCGATCATGCGCGAGGTATATTCATCGTCGTCGACCGACTGGACGAGCATCCGCGCCGCGTCCGCCTCGCCCATGCGCAGCAGCAGGTCGGCGCGCTCGGCGACCCAGTCGACCGGATTGATGCCGGCGGGAGCGGCGAGCCGCGACATCAGGGCGCGGCGGAGCAGGATCGAGGCCCAGCGCGACGGCAAGGGCGCATCGAGCCCGCGCATCAGGCCGGCCCGGAAAGCGCCGCCGTCATTGCCGAACGCGTTCGGCGCCATGCCGAAATTGCCCGGTTCGATCAGCCCCACCATGTCGGTCGGCCGCGACGTGCCGACCGGAATCGAGAAATAATTGGTCGGCCGCGGCCCGCCGAGCGGATCGACCTCCTCCTCGGTCGGACCGGTAAGCTCGTTGACCAGCTCGTCGGCGCGCCCCGCCGGCTGCCCGGCGGCGGGCCGCTGCGCATTGCCCTGCTGCGGCGTTTGCTTCGTCTCGGGCGGCGGCAGATTGCCCGGATCGCCGAACCCTTCCGGCAGCAGAGATTCGGGCGCGTCGCGATTCTGTGCCAGCGCCGGGATCGCGGCCGCCAGCGCCGCCGCGCCGAGCAGGAGCCAGGCCCTATTTGAGGACTTCATTGGTCACGTCCTGCTCGATCCGCTGCTGCGGCACCGAGGTTTCGCGCAGGCCCATATAGATGAACAGCCCCACCAGCCCCGCGAGCACCACCAGCAAAATGATCGGCAGCGGCGAGCGGCGGCGGCGAGAGGAGCCGAAATCGTAACGAGGCGGGGCCATGGCGGTCCTTTGCCCCAGCCCGGCCCGGCCTGTATAGCCCCAAGCCGCATGGACCGCCCGGCGCCGAGACCGTCCCGACCCATCCTGCTGGTCGGCCTGCCGGGCGCGGGCAAGTCGACGATCGCGCCTTTGCTGGCGGCGCGCCTTGGCCTGGCCGCGCATGACAGTGACGCGCTGATCGAAGCCGCACTGGGTCGGAGCATCGCCGACATCTTCCGTGAGCACGGCGAGACGCGGTTTCGCGACGAGGAACGGCGCATGCTCGGCGAACTGCTGGCCGGCCCAGCGGCGGTGATCGCGGCGGGCGGCGGCGCCTGGCTCGACGCGGAAACGCGCGCGTCGGTGCTCGGGACCGCCGCGACGATCTGGCTCGATGCCGACCTCGACACATTGGCGGCACGGCTGGATGACGGCCGCGACCGGCCGCTCCTCGCCGGCGACGTCCGCGGCAGGCTCGCCGCGCTTAAGGTCGCGCGTGACCCGCTCTACGCCCTCGCCGCGATCCGCATCGATGCCGGGCAGGCCCCCGAACGCGTTGTTGCAGCCATCCTCGCCGCACTTGCCGAGCCCGTCCGATGATCCGGATCGACGCCGGCGGCTACGCAATCACCATCGGCACCGGCCTGCTCGGCCGCGCGCCCCTGCCGGGCGTACGCAAGTTCCTCGTCACCGACGCGAATGTCGCGCACGCCGGCTGGCCCGATCGGCTTGGCGAGGATTTCGCGGCCCAGCATGTCCTGACGCCGGGCGAAGGCCACAAGACGCTGGCCGAGCTCGAGCGGCTGACCGATGCCCTCCTCGATCGCCACATCGAGCGTAGCGACCTGATCGTCGCGCTGGGCGGGGGCATGGTCGGCGATGTGGCGGGCTTTGCCGCAGCGCTGATCAAGCGCGGCTGCCGGCTCGTCCAGATCCCGACCTCGCTGCTGGCAATGGCCGACTCCGCGATCGGCGGCAAGACAGGCGTCAACACGCGCCATGGCAAGAATTTGCTCGGCGCGTTCCATCCGGCCGAGGCGGTATTGATCGATCTCAAAACACTCGTCACGCTTCCCGAAGTCGAGCTGCGTGCCGGTTATGCCGAGATCGTCAAATATGGCCTGATCGGCGACGCCGCCTTCTTCGCCTGGTGCGAGGGGCATGGTCGCACATTGCTCGCCGGCGACGAAGCCGCGCGCCTGCGCGCGATCGAAACCTGCGTCCGCGCCAAGCTGTCTTATGTGACGGGCGACGAGCGCGACGCGACGGGCCGTCGCGCTTTGCTCAATTTCGGCCACAGCTTCGGCCATGCGATCGAGGCGGAGAGCGGCATGGCGCATGGCCTCGCGGTGGCGATCGGCATGGCGATGGCGCTCCGGCTTTCGCACGCGCTCGGTCTCTGCCCGGCCGAAGACGTCTCGCGAGTCGCGGCCCATTTCGCCGAAGTCGCGCTGCCGGCCCAGCCGACGGGGCTCGACCCGGAGGCGCTGCTGGCCCGGATGGCGCAAGACAAGAAGGCGACTGGCGGCCGGATCCGCCTCGTCCTCACCGGCGGCATCGGCCGAGCCTTCCTGTGCGACGACGTCGCAACAGAGAAGCTCGCCGGCTTCCTCGCGGATGAAACGGCTAGGGCTTGGCCGCCGCTTCGGTCAGCTGCTCCGGCTCGGTGATGATCGTATCGATCTGGGCGCGCAGATCGCCGGATTCGATTTGCGCCTTCAGCCGCTCGCGGTCGCGGGCGCGGTAGAGCGCCTCGGTGCGGTCGATCTCCTGCTCGTCGACGCCGGTCGCCTCCATCGCGAGCCGCGCCATCTTCACCGCCGATTCGAGCAGCTCGCGCACCGCGCCGGCGACCGGCGCGGCCTTGAGCCGCAGCAGCGCCCGGCGGTCATAGGCGCGCACGAAAATGCTCGCCTTCGGGAAGGCGGCATGGGCCGCCTCGATCAGCTCGGCTTCGATCTGGTCGCCGTCCTGGCAGAACAGGATCAGCTCCGCCTCCGCGGCGCCCGCCTGGCGCAGCAGATCGAGCCGTGTCCCGTCGCCATAATAGACCTTGGCGCCGAAGCTCCCCGCGACGTCGATCATCTCGATATCGGTGTCGACCAGGGTCACCTGAATGCCCTGGGCGAGCAGCATCTGCGCCACCGTCTGGCCGAAACGGCCATAGCCAATGATGATCGCGTTGGCGCCATCCGCCACCGGCCCGTCGCGCTCTTCGTCCTCTTCGATCGGCTCGGCGCGGAGGCCGCGGGTTGCCATCATCAGGAAGGGCGTGGTCGCCATCGACAGGGTCACCACCGCGCCGAACAGGCTGGCGGCCTCGGGGGCGATCAGGAACGCGCGCTGCGCCTGCGCGAAGAGGACGAAGCCGAACTCTCCCCCCTGGCTCAGGAGCAGGCCGAGCCCGAGCGCCGGTCGCCACGCCATGTGGAAGGCACGCGCCAGCGCCATGATGATCGCCGCCTTCACCGCGATCAGCGCCAGCGCCATGCCGACAACGAAGAACGGGCGCTGCGCGATCACCCCCAAGTCGAGCATCATCCCGACCGCGAGGAAGAACAGGCCGAGCAGGATCGACCGGAACGGCTCGACGTCGGCCTCCAGCTCGTGCCGGTAGGGCGTGTCGGCGAGCATCACGCCGGCGATGAACGCGCCCAAAGCGGTCGACAGGCCGAGCGCTTCCATCAAAGCGGCGCTGGCGATGATCGTGAACAGAGCGGCGAAGACGAACATTTCGCGCTCGCCCCAATTGCCGATCAGCCGGAACAAGGGGCGCAGAATGAACCGTCCCGCCAGCACCAGCCCGACGATCGCGCCGACCGTGTAGAGCGCGAGCAGCCAGCCCGGCGGCCGGGCCACATCGGCCGGGTTGCGGCTCATTGCCGTGATGATCGTGATCAGCGGCACGATCGACAGGTCCTGGAACAGCAGGATCGAGAAGGCCCGTTCGCCGAACGGCGTGCGCAGGCGTCCGGCGGACTGGAGGAGCGGCAGCACCTGGGCGGTCGAGGACAAAGCCAGCGGCAGGCCGAGCGCCAGCGCCGCCGCCCCGGTCGAGCCGGTCGCGAGCCAGACCATCCCCGAGACGGCCAGGCCGCAAAGCACGACCTGCGACAGGCCGAAGACGAAAATGTCGTGCCGCATCCGCCACAGCCGCGCCGGGTTGAGCTCCAGCCCGACAAGGAAGAGCAGCAGGACGATGCCGAACTCGGCGAAGCCCAGGACGCGCTCCGGATCGTCGACGAGCTGGAGCACGTGCGGCCCGACCAGCGCGCCGGCGACCAAAAAGCCCAGGGTGGCGCCGAGCCCGAGCCGGCGGAAGAGCAGCACGAAGACGAGCGCGAAGCCGAGCAGCGGCGCGGCCACCGCGAGCAGCGAACCCGCCTCGTGCGCCGCCTCGTTCATGGCGCGGCCGCCGCGAGGCTGGCCGCCTGCGCGGCAGCTTCGGCCACCGCCTCGAACGGCAGCAGGATCGCCCCGTGCCGGGCGGGATAGTTTCGCGCCACGGCCAGCGCCTCGATGCCGGGCCAGTCGCCGGGATCGTCGCTGCGGCCGGCGAGGAACGCGGCGAGCGCATCGCGCCCCGCCGCAAACTCGTCCGCGCTGCGCCCGATCGCGTGGCGGCCCATCAGCGCCGCCGACGCCTGACCCAGCGCGCAGGCCTTCACCTCCTGCCCGAGCGCCGCCGCCCGGCCCGCTTCATCCAGCGCGATCTCGACGAATACCCGGCTCCCGCAGACCGGCGCGCGCTTCTCGACGCTGGCCTGCGCGCCGTCGAGCCGCCTCAGATGCGGAATCGAAGCGGCAAGCCGGAGGATGTCGCGGGTGTAGAGAGGGGCGCTCACCAACCCCACTTAGTGCCGCTCAGGCCCGCCGCCAACTCGTGCCGGCCGGGCCGTCCTCCAGGACGATGCCTTCGGCCGCCAGGTCATCGCGGATGCGGTCGGCTTCCGTCCAGTCGCGCTGTTTCTTCGCGTCGGTTCGCCGCTCGACCAAACGGTCGATACGCCTTCTTTCCTTGACTGCGAAATTCGCCGGCCGTTCCTTGAAATTGATGCCCAAAAGCTTTGCGGAAGCAACGAAGCTCGGCCAATTCTCCACGGCCGCGAGCCGTCCCAAGGCCGACAAAGCAACGGGCGTGTTCAGATCGTCGGCCAAAGCCTCAACAACCGAGGGATGAGGTCGGGCGCTTTCTTCGGGAGCCTTTGAAACTGCCCGCCGCTCCCACTTACCTCGCCACCGGTCCACCGTTCGCTGAGACTGCGCGATGAGACTCTCGGTCCAAATCAAAGGCTGCCGGTAGTGGGCCGTCAGCAATGCATGGCGGAGATGACTTCCGCGATGCCCTTCGATGAGCAAGTCGTGAACCGTTATGACGTTGCCCAGCGATTTCGACATCTTCTCAGTGCCCATCGACAGGAAACCATTGTGAATCCAATAACGAGCAAGCGGGGCGTGGTTGGCGCATCGGCTTTGGGCAATCTCATTCTCATGGTGAGGGACAATCAGGTCCCTGCCCCCGCCGTGAATGTCGATGGTCTTGCCTAAATGGGCAGCGATCATCGCCGAGCATTCAATATGCCAACCGGGACGACCACGGCCCCACCGTGAGGGCCAGCCGATCGTGTCCGGCGCAGAAGGTTTCCAGAGCACGAAGTCCGCCGGGTCTCTCTTGTAAGAAGCAACTTCAACTCGAGCACCGGCGATCATTTCGTCACGGTTTTGACGGCCGAGACAGCCATATTTGGAGTCTGACGACACACTGAAGAGAACATGACCGTCTGCAACATATGCGTGATTGCTCGCGATAAGGGACGCAATCATCTCTTTCATTGCACGAATATTCTTTGTTGCACGGGGCGTTAGCGGAGGCTTTTCGACTCCGAGATAGGCCATGTCCTGATCATAGTAGCGCTCAAATCTCCTGGTGATGACCGAAGGAATTGTATCTTCGCGACGGGCTGCATCAATGATCTTATCGTCAACGTCGGTGACGTTACGTGCGTAGCGAAGCTCTCTCCTTGGATAGGTGTAACGTAGCAAGCGCGCGAGCACGTCGAAGACGACTGCAGGACGCGCATTCCCGATATGAGCCCGGTTGTAGACGGTCGGCCCGCACACATACATTGTTATTACGCCCGGTTCGCCAGGAACAAACGGGCGCTTCCGCCGTCTAAGCGTGTCGTACAGGCGTATTTTACTCATTGCGGGTTAGCTCGCGATCCGTTGGGCGCCGCCGCGGGCGGGCCGCGCCGCGTCTCGACTAGGCCGATGATCGTGTCGCCGCTCGACACCAGCAAAGGATAGGTCCGTGCCTCGGCGATCCATGCCGGCCGCGGCGCGGCGCGGCCCCAGATCGTGTCGTAGACCAAGGTGACGCCGAGATAGAGCAGGGTCGCGCCGATCAGTCCCTTGAGCGCGCCGAAGCCGCCGCCGAGCACCCGGTCCATCGGCCCGACGACCGAATCGCGCACCCGCCGGCCCACCCGCCGCGAGGCGATCTTGCCGGCGATGAACACGCTGCCGAAGATCAGCACGAAGGCGAGGATCGCCGCGCCGGATTCGGTGCCGACCGGCCCGACCAGCGCCCGCTGCACCGGCTCGTATAGATAGCGCAGCGCTGCGATGGCGAGAAACCAGGCGAAGAGCGACAGCACCTCGGCGACGAAGCCGCGCATCACCCCGAACGCCGCCCCGGCGATGACGAGGACGAAAACGAGGATGTCGAGCGCGGTGAAGGCCATGGGGGTGCGGTTAGAGGAGGTTTGCGGCCGGGAAAAGCCGGATCAATTCCTCCCCTGCATTTGCAGGGGAGGGGGACCATGCGAAGCATGGTGGAGGGGCGTCCTTCCCGCGAAGAGGCCCCTCCACCGCGTTTCACGCGGTCCCCCTCCCCTCGAAATCGAGGGGAGGAACTTAACGCCCCAGCAGATGGTCAACGAGTTGTCCCAGCGTGCGGAAGCCGTTGAGCTGCATCCCCGCCTTCTCGCCCGCCAACGCCGCCGGCACCAATGCCCGCTCGAAGCCGAGCTTGGCCGCTTCCTTGAGCCTGAGTCCGCCATGCGCCACCGGCCGCAACTCGCCCGACAGAGCGACCTCGCCGAACGCCACCGCCTCCGCCGGCACCGGCCGCTCGGACAGCGCCGAGACCAAAGCCGCCGCCACCGCCAGATCGGCGGCCGGATCGGTCACCCGATAGCCGCCGGCGACGTTCAGATAGACCTCGGCGCTGGAGAAATTGAGCCCGCAGCGCGCCTCCAGCACCGCCAGCAGCATCGCCAGCCGCCCCGAATCCCAGCCCACCGCCGCCCGCCGCGGCGTCGCCCCGCTGGCCAGTCGCACCGTCAGCGCCTGAATCTCGACCAGCACCGGCCGCGTCCCCTCCAGCGCCGGGAACACCACGGCGCCGGGCACCGCTTCGCCGCGATCAGTGAGGAAAAGCGCCGACGGATTGGCGACTTCCGCCAGCCCCTCCTCGCCCATCGCGAACACGCCGATCTCGTCGGTGCCGCCGTAGCGGTTCTTGGTCGCGCGCAGAATGCGATATTGGTGGCTGCGCTCACCCTCGAAGCTCAGCACCGTATCGACCATATGTTCGAGCACCCTGGGGCCCGCGATCGCGCCGTCCTTGGTGACATGGCCGACGAGCACGATCGCCGCGCCGCTCTCCTTGGCGAAGCGGATCAATTCGTGCGCGGCGGCGCGGACCTGGCTCACCGTCCCCGGCGCGCCCTCGATCAGGTCCGAATACATGGTCTGGATCGAATCGATCACCACCAAAGCCGGCGGCGCGCTTTCACCCAGCGTTGTCAGGATATCCCGCACCGAGGTCGCCGCCGCGAGCCTGAGCGGCGCGGCGCCCAGGCCCAGCCGGCGCGCGCGCAACCGCACCTGATCCGCCGCCTCTTCGCCGGAAATATAAGCGACCGGAGCACCTTGCGCCGCGACCTTCGCGGCCGCCTGCAACAGCAAGGTCGACTTGCCGATCCCCGGATCGCCGCCGATCAGCGTCGCGGACCCGGCGACGAGCCCGCCGCCGATCGCCCGGTCGAACTCCGCGATCCCGGTCGCCAGTCGCCGCGGCAGCACCGCCTCGGCATCCAGCCCGACCAGCTCGACCCGCCGCCCGCCACTGCGCAAGTCATGCCTGGCCGAGAAAGGCGTCACCACCCCGGCCGCGTCCTCGACCATGGAGTTCCATTCGCCGCATTCCGCGCACTGCCCCGCCCAGCGCGGGCTGACCGAGCCGCAGAGTTGGCAGACATAGCGGGTCTTGGGCTTGGCCATCGCGCACCAGCATAGCGAAACAGAAAGGGAACATCCAGCCGAAATCGATCAAATGGAACGTGCGTCGCCCAGCGGCATTATGGAGGTTGAACAGAAGCGGAGGGATCATGTTCGTCCGGGTCAGCACCGACAACCAGATCGTCACCGATGCGGGCGCCAATGCCCGGTTGGAGGCGCGCGTCCGCGACAAGCTGAAGCGCTTCGAGAAGCGCCTCACCCATGTCGAGGTTCATGTCGCCGACGCGAACGGGTCCAAGGGCGGCAATGGCGACAAGAAGGTGAGCCTGGAGCTGCGCGCCAACGGCCACGCCCCGGTCGCGGTCCATGCCGAGGCGACGCGGATCGACACGGCAGTGACCGCCGCCGCCGACAAGGCGCTCCGCGCCCTCGACCACGCACTCGGCAAGCTGCAGAATCACTGAGTGCAATCGGAGTCATTCCGGCGAAAGCCGGAACCTATGAACATCGAAGCTGGAAATTTACCGAAACGTCTGAGTTCATGGATCACGGCTTTCGCCGGGATGACTCTGTGTTAGGGCCCCGGACGTGATCCGCGTCGCCTCCTACAACATGCGCAAGGCGATCGGCGCCGACCGCCGCCGCCGGCCCGAGCGCACGCTGGAGGTGCTGAACGAGCTCGACGCCGACGTGATCGCGCTCCAGGAGGCGGACCGGCGCTTCGGCAGCCGGGCGAGCGCCCTGCCCTTGCGCCTGATCGCCGAGCATAGCGACTACAAGCCGGTCGCGCTCGACGCCCGCGCCGGCAGCCTCGGCTGGCACGGCAACGCAATGCTGGTCCGCAAGCATGTCGAGGTGCTGGAGCATCATCTCTTCCACCTCCCCTCGCTGGAGCCGCGCGGCGCGGTGCTCGCCGATGTGGCGCTGGGCGGCGCGCGGCTGCGCATCGTCGGCATGCATCTCGATCTCTCCGGCCTGTGGCGGCGGCGGCAGGCGCAGGCGATCCTCGCCCATCTCGCCGAGCGCGACGGCGATTGGCCGGCGGTGCTGATGGGCGACCTCAACGAGTGGAGCTCGCGCGGCGGCTGCCTGCGCGATTTCGCCGCCCATCACCTGTTCGCGCCCTGCGGCCGGAGCTTCCACGCCCGCCGCCCGATCGCCCAGCTCGACCAGATCATGGTCAGCCCGGATCTCGAAATCCTGGCGAGCGGCGCCCATGACAGCCCGACCGCGCGCCGTGCCTCGGATCACCTCCCGGTCTGGGCCGACCTCAAGATCGGCGAGGGCCGCACCGAGCTGCCGCCGCCCCATCCCCGCCTGCGCCACCGCATCCGCGCTTCGATCGAACGCGGCGCGCGCCGCGCCCTCGGACGCTAGAGCTTTATTCGCAACCCGGCGCCTGGTCGGTCGGGTAACGCTCGTCCCACCACGTCCGCCAGCGTCTCTCCAGCGCAGCGAACTCCTCATCCGAAAAGCCGTAGACGGTCAGGACCGCCATGCCCCGGCCGTCCGGCGCCTTGTCGGTCACCGACTTGTCGGTGACGATCAGCAAGCCGTCGCCCCATTGCGGCATGGTCAAGCCAACCTGCCAGCTGGTGCGGTGCCAGACCTGGCCGTCGACATGCTCGCCGGTCGGAAGATCGACGCTGACCGCCTCGCCATCCGCCAGGTCGCGCAGCCCGGTCAGGCCGAGCGCCGCGATCGGCGCGCTCCCGTCCGGCTTCGCGCTGCCGCCGAGATAGAGGGCCCGCCGTGGGCCGAGATCATGGCGCTCGATCCCGAAGCGCAGCTGCTGGACGAAGCTGATCCAGCCCTCGGTCATGTCCTCATAGACATCGCTCCATTCCGCATCCGCCGGCATCGCCCGCACGACCCGCAGCACGCTCCCCTCACCTCTGGCCTCGACCTCGAAGCGGTCCCCGAACCCCTCGAAGCCCATCACCATCGCCGCTTCGTCGCGGATCGCATCGACGTAGATATAGTCGATCTCCTCCTTGAGGCTCGGATCGTCCCAGCCATGCCAGTTGTAGATTTTGGCGGGATCCTTAAGCGCATCCCACACCGCCCCGGCCGACGCGGCGATGGTCATCTCCACGAGCACGCGATCGACGGTCGGCTTGGCTTCGCTGTCGGTCATCTCGTCTCTCCCTCATCAATTCATGGCTGGAAGGCTGTTCTTTCCGATTTTCGTGTCCGTCGCCGGGTGCCCGCCGACCGTGACGCGATAGGTCCGCCCCTTGCCCCGTTTCGGCGCGAACTCGGCCGCGAGACCGGCCAGTGCATCGGCGAGCCGGGCGGTGAACCGCTCGATGTCTCGGGGCGCCGCGAGGGCGATGTCCGCCTCGACGGTGAAGGTCAGCAGCCTGCTCCCCTCCGCCCGCGCCGCCTCGCGCATCCGCGACACGTCGCGAACGATCCGCGCCGCGGTCCCGACCAGATGCTCTGCGGCGAAGGCATCTTGCTTCTCCACGCCCTCTGGATCGACCGCGCCGAGGATCAAAGGATCGACGATCAGCGCGTCGCTCCGCGCCTCGAACAGATGCTCGACAAAGCCACGCCGCTGCCGCTCGCCAGCCGGGACGATCAGCCCCGCTTGCTCCAGCACCTTGAGATGATAACCAATCCGCTGCCGCGGCAATTTGAGAGCCTCGCTCAGGCTCGCCGCCGACCCGGGCTCGCGCAGCCGTCCCAGCAGCTCCCGCCGTAAGGGCGACAGGGCCGCCCGCGCCGCCGTCGCGTCGCCCACCATCGCCAGTGGTTCGGCGGCCGCTGTCCGACCACCATCCTCGCCCAACTCCGTCGCGTTTCGCTTCGCCATGGCGGCATTATTCAATTGACAGATTATTTTGTCAATTAAGAAAACATGACGAAGGTCGAGGCGCAACGGCGCTCTGTCGTTCCCTTGCGCTCAATTGCCTTCCGCGACCTCGTTGCCGTTACCCTCTTCACCGACCGGCGCCTCGCCTTCCGGCGCGTCGAGCCGCAGCCAGTCGCGGAACGGCAGGCCGTAGATCATGTCCATCACTTCATATTCGATCCCGTTGGGGATCCCGACGGAGGCGTTCCACAAAGCGACCACGCCGCTGCGCCGCTCGGGATCGAACAGGATCAGCGAGCGGTAGCCGCGCACCCCGCCATGATGGCCGATCACGCGATGGCCGGCATAGGTGAAGACGCGCCAGCCCAGGCCATAAGCCGTCACCGACGTGCGTTCGGCATAAACGCGGCGGCGGCGCGTCTCGCCCGGTGTCAGCACCAGCGGCCTCTGCACCGCCTGCAGCACGTCCGCCGGCAACACGTCCGGCGCCGCGCCCATCTGCGCGATCATCCAGGTCGCGAGGTCCTCGATCGTGCCGTTGACCCCGCCCGCCGCGGGCACCCGATAATAAGGCTCGGTGGTCTCGAACGGGCGCGGCGTGTCGCCGCCGACATGGGCCCGCGCCCAGCTTGGGCTTGCCATCAAAGCGACGCGGCCGAAGGTCGCGGTTCGCATCCCGAGCGGACGGAACAACCGCTCCACCACCTCGTCGCCATAAGGCCGGCCGGTCACCCGTTCGACCATCTCGCTCGCCGCGTCATAAGCGACGTTCTGGTAGGCATGACAGGTCCCCGGCGCGCAGATATTGTGCAGCGTGGCCAGCCCCATGCGCAGCCAGCGCGGGTCCTGCCCGTCCTCCAGCCGCGCGTCCTGCGCATGGCCGAACAGGCCGGTCCGGTGCGACAGGATGTCGGTCACCGTCGCCCGATATTCGTTGCCGTTCGGCAGCCGCAGCGACGGCGCGTAACGGGACACCGGCGCACCCAGATCGATCTGCCCCTCGTGCGCGAGCAGGGCCACCATGTCGGCGGCGACGCCCTTGGAGAGCGAAGCCCAGCGGAACACGGTCCGCGTCGTTACCGCCTCCTCGCCGCCGGCCACGGTGCGGCCATAGCCCTTGATGAAGCTGACCCGCCCATCCTCGACCACGGCGACGGCGAGCCCGACCATCGCCGGATCGGCCATCAGCCGGGTCAGCCGTTCGTCGAGCCGGCGATAGTCGACCGCCGAGGCCCGTCCCGCCGCGCGCTCGCCGACGCGCAGCTCGACGCCCGAACCGGTGAGGAGATTGTTGGTCGGCACCGGCTCGCTCACCCACAGCAAGCCGGCCCAGACCAGCCCGACGCCGGCCAGCGCGATCAGCAGGACAAGGAGAAGACGGCGCAGCACGAAGGAGACAGAGCAGGTTCCCGGCGCCGGAAGCTCCCGGCGCCCAGCGCCTTATCGGCGAGTGACCATGAAGGGAAGCGCGCCAAAAGCTGCAAAGCGGGGACATGCTATTGCGTGTCCCAGCGTCAGGCGCGGTCCCCGGGAGGGGACACGCAGATAGCATGCCCCCCTCCTCGACAGCGCTCTGCCCCTATGCCACGCTCCACCCCATGCGGGAGAAGGAGCTCCGGATCGCGCTGGTCTGCTATGGCGGGATCAGCCTCGCGGTCTACATGCACGGCGTCACCAAGGAGGTCTGGCGGCTCGCCCGCGCCAGCCGCGCCTACCATTCGCAGCGGCCCGATCCGGCGATGGTCGGCGGCGCCTATTACCGGCTGCTCGAGAAGATCGCCGGCGAGTCTCAGGTTCACCTCCGCGTGCTGGTCGACATCCTCGCCGGAGCGAGCGCCGGCGGGATCAACGCGGTGTTCCTCAGCCACGCGATCGTCACCGGCCAGCCGCTCGATCCGCTGACCGACCTGTGGCTCGAATCGGCCGATGTCGACGAACTGCTCGATTCCGAATCCGGTTTGGTGTCGCGCCTCGCCAAGTCGGCCGCGGTGCCCTTCGCCTGGATGCTCTCGAAGCGCTCCGGCGCGGTCGAGAATACGGTGGACGAGGAGCAGCGCGACGAGATCCGCGCCAAGCTCGCCAATTTGGTCCGCGCCCGCTGGATGTCGCCGCCCTTCGGCGGGCCGCGCTTCACCAACCTCTTGCTCGACGCGTTCGAGACGATGGCGAAAGCGCCGCCGGGCGTGCCCTTGCTCCCGGTCTATCAGCCGCTCGACCTGTTCGTGACCGTCACAGATTTCCGCGGCCATCCGCAGCGGCTCCAGCTCAATTCGCCGCCGGAGATCAGCGAGCGCGAGCATCGCGTCACTTTGTCCTTCCAGGACAAGGGCGATGACGACCTGCCCTTCGCCGACCCGATCGAATTGGTCTTCGCGGCGCGCGCGACGGCGAGCTTTCCCGGCGCCTTCCCGCCCTTCACCGTCGGCGAGCTCGATAAGGTGCTCGCCGATCGCGGCCAGAAATGGCCGGGCCGCGACGCCTTCCTCGCCCGCGCTTTGTCCGGCCGCGCCGCCGTGGGCGATTATGAGGACGCGGTGCTGATCGACGGCTCGGTGCTCGCCAACGCGCCCTTCCGCCCCTGCATCCAGGCGCTCGCCCGGCGCCCGGCGCGACGGCAGGTCGACCGGCGCTTCGTCTATATCGACCCCAAGCCCGGCCGGCGCAGCGTCAATCTTGGCGGCGGCGCTACGAATGAGCCGCCGGGGTTCGTCGCCACCGTCATCGGCGCCCTTTCCGATATCCCGCGCGAGCAGCCGATCCGCGACAATCTGGAGACGATCGATCATCTCTCCAGCCGCATCCGCCGCCAGCGCCGGATCATCCGGGCAATGCGGGCGGAGGTCGAGGGGGCGGTCGAGGATGCGCTCGGCGCCGCCTTCTTCTTCCTCGGCCCGACGCCGAAGCGGCTCGGCGCCTGGCGCTCCAAGGCGAACGATCTCGCCGCCCGCGCCGCCGGCTATGCCTATGCCGCTTATGCGCACCTGAAGCTCGCCAATGTCGCCGAGGAAGCGGCGGCGATGATCTTCCGCCTCTCCGGCGGCGGCGAAAGAACGCGCAGGGACCGGGTGCGCCGCGCGGTCTGGCGCGCCGTGACCGAGGCCGGCCTGAACGCGCCCGAAGCGGTCCGGTCCGACGGACTCGCCGAAGAGACGATCGCCTTCCTGCGCGATTTCGACATGGGCTTTCGGACCCGGCGGCTGCGCTTCGTCGTCCGCCGCCTGACCCGGATGTCCGAGACGATGGAGGGATCGGACGAGGAGCGCGACCGGGTCCGCGCTTTGCTCAACGAGATGCTGGTGCGTTATCATATGCGCGAGCCGCGCGCCGTCGACGCCAACACCCGCCGCGCCTTCGAGAGCGTCGAGGAATATCCGCAGCCGGCCCTGGACGCGCTCGCCAAATTGCTCGACCTGCGCCCGCTCGACCATGAGACGGACGAGCACCTCTCCGCGGCTTTGGGCGTGCTCGACAAAACGGATCGGCGCGCCTTGCTGCTCTCCTATCTCGGCTATCCCTTCTACGACGTCGCCACTTTGCCGCTGCTGCAGGGCGAGGGGATCGACGAGTTCGACCCGATCAAGGTCGACCGCATCTCGCCCGACGACGCGGTCGCGATCCGCAAGGGCGGCACCGCCGCGACGCTGAAGGGCATCCAGTTCAACAGCTTCGGTGCCTTCTTCAGCCGCGCCTATCGCGAGAACGACTATCTCTGGGGCCGCCTGCACGGTGCCGACCGGCTGATCGACATCACCGTCTCGGCCTTGCCCGACGGCGTGACCCTCGACGCGGACTGGATCCGGGACCTGAAGCGCGACGCCTTCCGCGCGATCCTCGCCGAGGAGCGCGACCGGCTGAAGGCGGTGCCCGAGCTGTTCGAGCAGCTGATGCACGAGATCGGCTGACCCGGCTGGACCTTGCTGGCGTTTTCGGGAAAGAGGGCGCGATGCAGTTCCTGAAAACCCTGTTCTGGGTGCTTCTGGCGGTCTTGCTGGTCCTGTTCGCGGTGACCAACTGGACGGTCGTCACGCTGAACCTGTGGGGCGGGTTGCAGGCGGACGTGAAATTGCCGGTGCTGGTGATCGGCGCCTTCCTGATCGGCTTCCTGCCGACGCTGGCGATCTATGGCGCGCGCATCTGGGCGCTGCGCCGCCGGCTGGAGACGCAAAGCGGGCCGGTCGCCAACACCCCGCCGCCGATCCGCAACGCGCCAGCCCCGCCGGAGACGACGCCCCGGTCGAACATATGACCAGCCCGATTTACGTCGCGCTCGACACGCCCGACCTCGCCCGCGCCGATGCCCTCGCGAAAAAGGTGCGGCGCCATGTCGGCGGGCTCAAGCTCGGCCTTGAGTTCTTCAGCGCCAACGGCCCCGCCGGCGTGCGCGAGATGGCCCATCACGGCCTTCCCATCTTCCTCGATCTCAAGCTGCACGACATCCCGAACACGGTCGGCAAGGCGGTTCAGGCGCTGCACCCGCTGGAGCCGGCGATCCTCACCGTTCATGCGGGCGGCGGCCGGGCGATGCTCGAGGACGCCAAGGCCGCCGCGCCCAAGGGCACGAAGGTGGTCGCGGTGACGATGCTGACCAGCCTCGACGAGGCCGACCTCGCGGCGACCGGCATCAA
>NZ_JBQTIN010000135.1:0-10634 GCF_052388015.1 Sphingosinicella sp. | reverse complement strand
CGACGCGGCCGATGGCCTTCAGATCGGCGACCAGACGGCGCAACCGGCGCCGGGCATCGGCCGCGTTCTCCACCGGGCGAATGATGAGCTGATCGCCGCGCCGCTCCATGACCACATCGCGGCCGACACCGAAGCCCATGCCCCGGGGCAGCCGCACAGCTTCGCTGTTGCCGGATTTGAAAGTGCGGGAACGGATGGGGGCGCTCATCCGAGCGGATATACCGGATATACGAAGCCGACGCAAGGCGATGTGGCGTCCGTTGGGTGACGGACGGGTAGGCGGAAAACACGAAAGGGCGCGTGGAGGCGAGGCCTTTGGCCCGCCCGACGCGCTTTCTTCTCTGGCTACCGCCGGGCCGCCGCCCGTCGGACGGGCGCGCCTATAGCGGAGGAGGGGGGTGGAGGCAGGAGGCAGTAGTCAGGAGTCAGGAGGCAGGAGGCAGGAGGCAGGAGGCAGGAGGCAGTAGGCAGGTGGGGAGAGCTGAACGAAAAAAAGCCGGAATACCGCCCCCTGCACAACCGACGCGGCAAGGTTCACAATGCGCGTCGAGGTAATTGATGAGCATACTAGGCGAAATAGCGGCATTTATCGGTTCGGTGGCGGCGCTGATTGGAGCGATTGCCTCGCTGAGAGTGAGCTGGAAATCGGACAGGAGTGAATGATGGCTGTTGCGTTTGAGCAAGAGGTTGTCTTCCCATCCCATCCCTTTGAGGCCGCATACGTATTTTGCGCCGTGATGGCCTATCCGGAGGAGGGTGCCGGCCGCATAGGTGGTCCAGGATCCGAATTTGCAAATGCTCTCGTGCAATTCAGCCTTTGGGCCACCAGCAAAGCCAGGGGTCTCCCTTTTGTGCGCAATGCAAAACGTGATCCCAGTTACGTTGCGCCAAAGAAGCGAGAGTTCCGAGGAGCTCTCGATCGTGGCAGGCGCCGAATTGACCGCCGCTTAGCAGCCTACGACCTATTCGGCTCGCAGATACTTACGGCGTTCTTCAATGTGCGGCAGCTGGGTGCGAAGGCTCTCCGCGAAGGGCGAGCTGATGAGGCTTTTCACATGCATCCCGAAGGCGGACCATCACCGGCCCGTGCGGAGCTTTGGGAAAAAGCGGTGCCATCGGCGAGGAAATTCATCAAAGGCTCGGCGAGCCATTGGGCGGAGAAGTTTGCTCTAAACGTGACCGCCAAGCCTTCCGATCCCGATCAAAAAGCCAAGGACATAAAGAGGCGGGCGTTCGAGCCCTCGATTCCAGTTTTGCACATGGCGCATGCCCTTAATGAATGCGCTCAAAAATACGGTCCACGTATTCCGCGTTGGGGGGAGCGCGATCCGGTGCTCGCCATGATATTGAACGCCGAACTATGGATTTGGGAAGCGTTGGAGGTGGCTGAGACTTGGCGTTCCATACCGCACTTCCCGGGAATTGATTACCTGGACCCTAATCGGATGATCCGCCTCCTTCGGAGCTAGGTCAGGAAATGAACGATGCGCTAGAGGCGCACAAGCTAGCAGTCAGCGCCGGCGGTTGAGCAAGCTGCGCGCAGAATGGGGTAGTTTGTAATTCGGACTGTCTGCCGGACAGCGGATTGACCAGATGATTGCCGGTAGCTCGCGGGCGACCATCGCGAAACAGATCAACATCATCGTACCGTCGAACATCCTGCCGCTCCTCGGCCTGCTTTCTACGCCGTCATGCACCACGGTTGAATCGAGCGTTACCGCCGTCACTAATTCGCTGGCTTTTGGGCCTTATCCGGAACCGTCGTTCCGGAAGTGCTTCTGCCAGCGGAACCACCGTTCCACGGTGCGACGCTGAAAGCCATGACCGCGACGGATGTCATGAGTTTGCGGCGTCGAGCGCTGGCGAAGAAGAAGGTGGATTCCGGATCAAGTCCGGGATGACGGATGGGTGGAGCGCCTTGAATGATGTAGCACCGAGTGCTATAGATGCTTCCGGTAACTCATACGGGAGGTTTAACCCCATGGCCAACGTAATGAACGTGGAAAGGGGACACCCCGATGCGCGTATATCTAACGAAAGTCTTCGCGCGGGACGCCCGCAAGGCGGACGTTGCGGACGAAGCTTTATTCGAAGCTATCGATCGGGCGGAACGCGGGTTGATCGATGCCGACCTTGGCGGCGGCTTGATCAAGCAGCGCGTGGCCAGGCCGGGGAAAGGGCGCTCAGGCGGCTATCGCACCATCGTCGCCTATCGAGAAGCCGAGCGGGCGATCTTCATGCTGATGTTCGCCAAAAGCGCGCAAGCGAATATTGCCGCGGCCGAACTTGAAGAGATCAGGGAGATTGCGAAGCCGCTCATGCGGCTCGACGACAAGCGGCTGAACGAACTTGCGGCGGCACGCGAGTGGAGAGAAATCGAGAAGAATGATGGCCAAAAAACCTTACCGTAGCGATGTTCTGCGCTCGGTTCATTCGATCGCCGAGGACCTGTATGCGGTCGGCGCGATCGACAAGGCGACCATGCGCCGGTTCGACAGGACATGCCTCACCGATCTGGAGGAGCTGCCGCCCATCGCCATTCGGCGCATCCGCGACAAGGCGCGGATGAGCCAGGCGATCTTCGCGCTGACGCTGAACGTGACGCCTTCGCTGGTGAGCCAGTGGGAACGGGGCGAGAAGAAGCCGAGCGGGCCCTCGCTCAAGCTGCTCAACCTGGCCGACAAGAAGGGGGTCGAGGCGATTCTATGAATAGGGACGAGAGAGTTGCCGAAGAATCCCGCTTCCTGCTGAGCAGCGCGGATTACGATGCTCTGGTCCAGGCGCTCGACAACCCACCGGGGCCGGGGCCAAAGCTGCGCGCCTTGTTGGGCGCGCGCCCACCTGTTCTGTCGCAGCGAGGGGAGACACCATGAAACCCACGCGCAAAACGAGCCGCCGCTCCTTCCTGGGGATCGTCGCCGGCGGGGCGATCTGCGGCGGGATGCTGGGGATCGTCACCGGCCGGGCCGGGGCGCAAGGCTATAGCGACAGCGACACCGGCCCGCGCGCCGATCCGGCCGGCCGGGCCGGGGCCGGGGGCGGATCGGGGCGTCGGCGCCCGAGCCCGGCGACAGCGATTTCGCCCGGCCGATTCCGCAAGGCGACACCTTCCAGTCCGACCGGCCGCCGGCGCCGCAGACCGGCCTGACCGACCGCGACGGCGGGCCGGGCGCCGACCAGGCGGGCCATGGCGCCGGCCGCAACCGGGCGCAGGTCCAGGCGGCGCGCTGCCGCGGCACCCGCCAGCGGATCGCCCGGTACGAGGCGATGCGCCCGCGCACGCCGGACATCGAAGACAGGCTAGCGGCGCTGCGCCATTATCTCGGCCAGTCGCGCTGCACATGGTTACAACCATATAGGTAAAAATACTTGACAGCGTGACGCTGATCCGGTAAGGGTATTCCACGCTCGCGCATTGCGATTCGGGCGTTTTCAAGGGGCCGCGCGGCATTGCCGCGGCGGCCTTTTTCTTTGCCGGATCAGCCTCCGCGCGAGGCTATGGCTGACAAGGAGCGGGATGATGGATGGATTGCCGCGCGCCGGTGGCGCTCGCAATGACGAAGAAAGCGCGCGGGTCGCGCCGGGGAAGCATCGGCGGCTGCAGCGGGCCGGGGACGGCGGGCGAAGGATGTTCGACGAGGCGGCGCAGCGGGAGTTTCTCGAGCTCTTCGCGGCGAGCTGCAATGTGCGCTGGGCGGCGCGGGCGGCGGGGTTCGCGGCGCAGACCATCTACAAGCATTTGATGAAGGACGAACGCTTTCGCGAGGGGTTCGGGCGGGCGCTGGAGCAGGGGTTCGTGCGGCTGCAGGCGGAGCTGCTCGCCAAGGCGGCGGGGACGGCGGCGATTCCGATCGACGGGGATCGGGACGGGCCGGACGGGGAGATCGACGTCGAGCTGTCGCTGACGCTGCTGCGCGAGCATGCGCGGGGGCTGGCTTTGGCTTCGGGCGCGGGGCGGGGGAAGGCGGGGCGGACGCCCAGGGTGGCGACCAATGCCGAGGTGCGCGCGGCGCTGGAGAAGAGGCTCAGGGCCTATTCCGCGCGGGTGTTGCCGGCGGCCGGCGGTGCGGCGGGCGGGGAGGAATAGGGCCGCCTTGCCCTCTCCTGAGTCATCCCGGCGGAAGCCGGGATCCAGGAACTCTGCCGGTTGAGAGCTTGTCCAAACGCTTTCGCCTCCTTTTCGGGCGTTCGTGTTCATGGGTCCCGGCTTCCGCCGGGATGACTCCTTTTTTGAGCTCTTCCGGAGTTTCGCATGGCCGTTCCCTCGCCCGACCCCGCCGATTTCGACGATCTGCTGTGCCGGGTGGCCGCGGAGGTGAAGAAGCATGGCGACGATTGGGCGGACGTTCTCGCCGCTCTGCCCGAGCCGGTGCTGCGGCGGATCGCGGCGGAGTTTTTCCTGTGGCAGGCGCATGGCGGGCAGCGGGAGCCTGACGGTTCGTGGCGCTGCTGGCTGCTGATGGCCGGGCGGGGGTTCGGGAAGACGCTGGCCGGGGCGCATTGGGTGGCGGCGCGGGCGCGGGCGCATCCCGGTTGCGCGATCGCTTTGGTCGGCGGCGGGCGGGACGAGGTCGTCAAGGTGATGATCGAGGGGCCGAGCGGGCTGATCGCCACCGCGCGCGCCGGGGAGCCGGTGACATGGGCGCCGACGCGGGGCGAGCTGCGCTTCGCCTCCGGGGCGACGGGGTTCGTCTATTCGGCCGCCGCGCCGGAGAAACTGCGCGGGCCGGAGCATCATTTCGCCTGGGCGGACGAGCTGGCGAAATGGCCGGAGGCGAAAGGTTCGGCGCGGGGGAAGGGCGAGAATGCCTGGGACAATCTGATGATGGGGCTGAGGCAAGGCGAATGGCCGCGCTGCATCGTCACCACGACGCCGCGATCCAATGCGCTGGTGCGGCGGGTCAAGGGGGCGGCGCGGACGGTGACGACCGAGGGGCGGACGGCCCAGAATGTACATCTGGCGGCGGGCGTGCGGGCGTGGCTGGAGGAGACTTATGGCGGCACCCGGCTGGGGCGGCAGGAGCTGGACGGGATGCTGTTCGGCGAGGCGGAGGGGGCGCTGATTTCGAGAGAGGTGCTGGAGGCGGCCAGGACAGCCCCTCACCCCAACCCTCTCCCGCAAGCGGGAGAGGGGGCTTTCCGGCGGATCGTGGTCGGGGTGGATCCGCCGGTGTCGGCGGGCGGCGATGCGTGCGGGATCGTGGTGTGCGGACTGGGCGCGGAGGGGCGCGCTTATGTGCTGGAGGATGCGAGCGTCGCCGGGCTGTCGCCGGAGGGCTGGGCGCAAGCCGTGGCTGCGGCGGCGGAGCGCTGGGGCGCGGACCGGGTGGTGGCGGAGGCGAACCAGGGCGGCGACATGGTGGCGAGCGTGCTCCGGCAGGCGAGCCTCGGCCTGCCGGTGAAGCTGGTCCATGCCAGCCGGGGCAAGGTCAGGCGGGCGGAGCCGGTGGCGGCGGCGTTCGAGAACGGCCGGGTGAAGCTGGCGGGGCGGTTTCCGGCGCTGGAGGACGAGCTGGCGGGGCTGACGATCGGCGGCGGCTATGAGGCGGAAGGGCTGGCCGGGCGATCGCCCGACCGGGCCGACGCCTGCATCTGGGCGCTGACCGAATTGCTGAGGCCGCGGGCGGAGCCGCAGGTGGTGGGGCTTTAGCTGGACTTATCAATGTCCTTGCGGATTTGATTGTCCGGGGCGCCGCCGGGGCGCGCATCAGCGGTGGCCTTTGCGAGGAGATGCGCGATGAAGCCATGGACCCGGATCGAGCCCGCCACGATCGAGGCGAGCCTCAATTTCCTGCGGCCGATGAAGGAGCGGCCTGTTTCCTACCAATGCGAGCCGCCGCCGGGCGTGCCGGTCAGGACCGGGCAGTATGACGCGCACCGCGTTGCCATCCGGAACGCGCGGGCGGGGCGCGAGCTTCTGTCGCTGGATGTGGAGGGGTTCGCGCTGGTTCCGGCGCCGGCGGGCTTCGCGGACTTCGACGACGAGGCGGCGATCCGGGCGGATTATTATCCGGCGGTCGAGGCGGTGCTTGCCGCCGCGACCGGCGCCGCGCTCGTCATCAATTTCGACCATAATGTCCGCAGCCTGTCGCGGGCCGCCTTGGGCGAAGCGGGCGTCAAGCCGCCGGTCGACCGCACGCACAACGATTTCACCCTGCGCTCGGGCCCCGAGCGCGCCCGCGCGGAGCTGGAGCGGCGCGGGCTCGACGCCGACGCCTGGCTTCGCCACCATTATGCGATCGTCAATCTGTGGCGGCCGATCGGCCGGCCGGTCGAGAAACACCCGCTCGCTCTGTGCGACGCGCGCACGATCAGGCCCGACGATCTGATCGCGGTCGACCTCGTCTACCGCGACCGGGTCGGCGAGACCTATGCGCTACATTATGATCCGGGCCAGGCCTGGGCCTATGTCCCCGCTCTGGCGCCCGATGAGGCGATCCTGATCAAGGGCTATGACAGCCGCGCCGACGTCGCCCGGTTCACCGCCCATGCGGCGTTCGACGACCCGGCCAGTCCGGCGGACGCGCCGGAGCGCGAAAGCATCGAGACGCGGGCGCTGCTGATCTTTCCCGGCTGACAGCCGCTAGGGGCTGTCGGACTGGTCGCCGGCCAAGCCCGCCAAAGCGAGGATGAGCAGGGCGATCACGGCCGCGCCGATGATCCAGGCGGTGGTGCCGCCGCCGGCAAGCTCGCTCGCCTCCGCGACGGGCTCGGCGGCGCGCGCCGGCGCTCCGGCGTGCTGCGCCACCTGCGCGCTTGCCGCCGTGCTCGCACCGATCATCGAAAGCGCGGCAATTGCCGCCAGCACCCTACCACGCATCGGCTCTTTCCCCCTCGAAAGCGAAGCCATGTGCATGACATGTTGCGGCGACGAAGCCAAGGGGCGGCGGAATGGGCACCGGCCGAATTGTTGCGACCCCGGACCGAGCCGCGAATCCGGGCTGCTTAACCATGTTCAGCCGCGAGACAGGCAGGAAATGCGACGAAATGGTGAACGCGCGGAACCCTGGCGCGTTCTGCTGTCATGGGTTTGACGGAGTATTGTCATGACCAGGTGGATGAAGACGGGTATCGCCGGCCTCGCCGTCGCCGGCACTCTTGCGGTCACCGCCGCGCCGGCCGAGGCGCAGCGCTACCGCTATCGCGACCGGGACCGGAACGACCGGGCGGCGCTGGCGATCGGCACCGGCATAATCGGGCTGGGGCTCGCCGCCAGCCTGTCGAGCCGCGGCGGCTATTACGACCGCGGCTATTACGACCGCGGCTATTATGGCGGCGGCTATTACGGAGCCGGCTACGATCCCTATTACGATCGCGGCTATTACCGGCCCCGCTACCGGCGCGGCTATTACCGCAACCGGTGCCGCAGCCGGCTGGTCTTCGATCCCTATTACGGGGACTATGTCCGCGTCCGTTACTGCTAGGCCGTAGCCAAGGCAGACATACGAAGGAGGGTCCCGTGCGAGGCGCGGGACCCATCCCGTGCGCGTTACGAGGGGAAAAGGGCGGCGCTAGCGGCGTCGCCCCGCAGCGCGAATGAGCGTGGGAGGTGAGCCCCGCCCGGCGGTTTCGGTCGATGCGTCGCCGGAATTATAGTCCGCCAACAGCCTTGAAACCTCTGTTGCCGGCACGGCTTGGCTGATGTGAAAGCCCTGAGCTTCCGTACAGCCTTCCGCGGACAGGATGCTCATCTGGTCGGCGGTTTCGACACCCTCGGCCGTGGTCACCATTCCGAGCTTTTCGGAGAGCTGAATCGTCGCCTGGACGATCGCACGGCCATCATCGGTGCGCGCGACATCCGCGACGAAGCCGCGATCGATCTTGATCTTGGTGAACGGGAAGCTGCGCAGATAGCTCAGGCTCGAATAGCCGGTGCCGAAATCGTCCATCGCGATCCTGACGCCCAGCTTGCGAAGGTCATGCAGGATCGAAAGCACCCAGGCCTCGTCGTGGAGTAGCACCGATTCGGTGATTTCCAGCTCGAGCCTGTCTGGGCCAAGACCGGCGGCTCCGAGCGCGCTTTTGGTCATTGCCAGCAGGTCGCCGCGTTTGAACTGCGCCGCCGAGAGGTTCACCGCGACCCGGATCGCACTTGGCCAGGTGACGGCATCGCGGCAGGCCTGCCGCAGCACCCATTCGCCGATCGGCAGGATCAGGTGCGTATCCTCGGCGATCGGGATAAAGTCGGCCGGCTGGATGAGCCCGCGCGTCGGGTGCCGCCAGCGGACGAGCGCCTCGAAGGCGACGATCGTGCCGGTCGCGAAGTTGACGATCGGCTGATAGTGGAGCTCGAAACGTCCCTTCTGGATGGCAACGCGCAAGTCCCGCTCCAGATCGCGGCGCTCGCGAAGGCGCGAATCCATGCCGGCCTCGAAGAAGCGGAATGAACCCTTGTTCTCGGTCTTGGAGCGGTGGAGGGCGAGGTCGCTTTTCTTGAGCAGGGCGTCACCATCCCGGTCGTCGTCCGGCGCCAAAGCGACGCCAACGCTCGCGCCGATCGCGGTCGTATGGCCGTCGAAGGCGAAAGGGACCGAGAGGCTGCGGACGATATGGTCGGCCAGCGCCGCCGCCGATTCCCGGTCGGCGTCTATCTGGATGATCGCGAACTCGTCGCCGCCGAGCCGGGTGATGAAGCCGCGTTCTCCGACGACCTCCCGAAGCCGATCCGCCGCCTGCTTCAGAATCTCGTCGCCGAAGCCATGGCCCAGCGTGTCGTTGACCTCCTTGAACCGGTCGAGGTCGACGGTGTGCAGCGCGAAACGGCGGCCTTCGTCCAGCCTCGTCGCCCAATTCCGGATTTCCTGGGTGAACGAGGCGCGGTTGGGCAGGCCGGTGAGGACGTCATGCCGGGCGAGGAAGCTGATATGATCGCTCGAGCGCTGGCGCTCGGTGATGTCCTCGTGCGTTGCAACCCAGCCGCCATCCGGCAGCGGACGGCGCTGAACGTCGATGATCCGGCCGCAGCCCATCGTGATTTCCGTCTGGCCGGCCGCGCTTCCGGCGCCCGCGACCTGGCCCAGATAATAATCAAGCGGCCCCGGATATTTACCCTTTTCCACCATGTGGCGGAGGATGTCGGAAATCGAGGTGCCTGGAACCAGCAGCTCCTCGGGCAGGTCGTAGAGCTCGACATAGCGACGGTTGAAGGCAACCAGGCGATCGTCCTTGTCGTAGAGCGAAAGTCCCTGCGCCATATTGCCGAGCGCCGCGGCGCTGATGTCCGCCTGGCGCTTGAGATCATCAGACAGTCGCTCGCGCGCCGCCGCCGCCTCGACCAGCGCCTCCGCCATGCCCTTGAGCCGCTGCGCCTCCGCCAGCTCCCGGCGCGCAACGCCGCGGTCGAAAAGAGCCACGACGAAGCTTGTCGCGAGGATCAGGATCGCCGCGCCGGTGACGGCGACGGCGAGCATGCCCGTATCCACCGCCTGCGGCGGCACGACGAAATTGGGATCGGGATAGATGCCGACCGCACCCATGGCGATGAAATGCAGGCTGCAGATGGCGAGCGCAAGCAAGGTCGCGGGCCGCCAGGGGATGTCCTGCTGTCTGCGCCGATGCTCGGCGAGCGCCGCGACGCTGAGGGCGAGGCCAAGCAGGAGTGAGATCAGGATCAGGCTTTCGTCCCACACGATGCGCCCGCCGGCCATGCCGGTATAATGCATGCCGCCGATACCGGCCGCGATCAGCGCGCCACCGAGCAGCGGGCCGCGAACGCCGCGCAAGGTGGCCGCCGCCCACCCGCACCCGGTCAGCACCACCGCGATGACGACCGAGAGGATCGTGGTGCCGAGGTCATAGCCGACAGGAATGCGGGGATCATAAGCCAACATGGCGACGAAGTGCGTCGCCCAGATGCCGATGCCGGACACCAGCGCAGCGATTACGCCCCAGATCGGCCGGCGAACGCCGCCGGCGCGGGATTGATCGAAGGTGGCGAAGGCCGTGAAGCAGGCCAGGAAGCAGACCGCCGCCGCGACCGCGACCATGCGCAGATCGTGCTCGTTGGCGATACAGGTGTAGACCTGCCACATATTTCTGGGGTCTCCGCGCCGCCCGGCTGGCCGCCGCCGGCGTTTAGGCACGGTTCCTCTAAGGACAGGTTAAGTCGATCAGGCGGCCAGCGGCGATCAGCCGGGGCGGTGGATGGCGCAGAGCTTGTTGCCGTCCGGATCGCGGACATAAGAGAGGTGCATCGCGCCGAGGCTGCCTTCGCGCAGGCCGGGCGGGTCCTCGACCGAGGTGCCGCCATGGGCCACGCCGACGTCGTGGAACGCCTTCACCTGCTCCGGCGAGTCGCATTTGAAGCCGATCGTGGCGCCATTGCCGTGGGTCGCGGGCTGATCGTCGATCGGCTCGCTGACGCAGAAGGTGCCGCCATTGTGGCGGTAGAAGAGGCGGTTGTGGCCGCTGGCGGAGACATTGGGGAACGCCTCGCCGTCAAAGCCGAGCGTGCCGAGCACCGCGTCGTAGAAAGTCTTCGATTTTTCGATGTCGTTCGAGCCGACCATGATGTGGTTGAACATGGGTGTCTCCGGAGCCTGTGGGCGATCAGCATTGGCTGAGATTCGCCGTCATTGCGAGACGCGAAGCGACGAAGCAATCCAGCCTGCGCGGACTGGATTGCTTCGCTGCGC
>NZ_JBQTIN010000134.1:0-13052 GCF_052388015.1 Sphingosinicella sp. | reverse complement strand
TCGCGACCGCTGGGACGATCGCCGCGGCTACGGCTATCGCGACCGCCGCTACTAGGCCGTCGACCCCGATCGGGCCGGGCGCCGCGTCAGTTGCGCGGCAGCTCGGCCCGGTCCACCCATTCCATCTCGCCGAGCGACAAGGCGCGGCCGTCCTGGGCGCGCACCGCCATCGTCTGGATCGGCTGGCGGTGGCGGGCGTCGACCAGCACCGGGTTGCTTGGGCTCTCCGACACCCATTTCTCGCCCCATTGACGCAGCGAGATCAGCACGGGGAGCAGGTCGCGGCCCTTGTCGGTCAGCCGATAGGCGATCTTGCGCCGGTCGACCGGATCGGGCTCGCGCGCCAGGATGCCGCGCTCGACCAGCCGGCCCAGCCGGTTGGAAAGAATGTTGCGGGCGATGCCGAGCGTCGACTGAAACTCCTCGAAATGATGCAGACCGTTGAACGCGCCGCGCAGGATGAGGAAGGACCAGCGCTCGCCCACCGCCTCCAGCGCGGCGGCGATCGAGCATTGCCGCAGCAGCGCGCGATGATGTTCGATATCCAGCATTTTCCGGGGGCTTAGACGCTTTTGCCGGCGGTGAAAATCTCACGTCCCGCGACAAAGTTCATGAGGCGGCACGTTTTGGGTTGCATGCGACGGCCGCCCCACCCCATTTCAGGTCATGCTCCGGCAATATGAGCTGGTCGAGAAGGTCAAGGGTTACGACCCGGACGCCGATGAGGCGCTGATCAACCGCGCCTATGTCTTCTCGATGAAGGCGCATGGGAGCCAGACCCGCGCCTCGGGCGATCCTTATTACAGCCATCCGATCGAGGTCGCCGGCATCCTCACCGACCTCCACCTCGACGACGAGACGATCGTCACCGCCATCCTCCACGACACGATCGAGGACACGCTGGCGACGCCGGAGGAGATCCAGAAGCATTTCGGCGACAATGTCGCCCGGCTGGTGGACGGGGTCACCAAACTCTCCAAGATCGAGGCGGAGAGCGAGAGCCAGCGGGCGGCGGAGAATCTCCGCAAGTTCCTGCTCGCCATGTCGGACGACATCCGCGTCCTGCTGGTCAAGCTCGCGGACCGGCTGCACAACATGCGCACCCTCCACTTCATCAAGGACGAAGAGAAGCGCCGGCGGATCGCCAAGGAGACGATGGACATCTACGCCCCGCTCGCCGAGCGGATCGGCATGTACGAATTCATGACCGAGATGCAGACGCTCGCCTTCAAGGAGCTCGAGCCCGACGCCTATGAATCGATCACCAAAAGGCTGGCGGCGCTGCACAAGGGCGGCGGCGGCGACCTGATCAGCCGCATCGGCCGGGGCATCAAGGCGCATCTCGAGGCGCACGGCATCCCGGCGGAGGTGATGGGGCGCGAGAAGCATCCTTATTCGATCTGGCGCAAGATGGCCGAGCGGCACGTCAGCTTCGAGCAGCTCTCCGACGTCATGGCCTTTCGCTGCATCGTCGGCAGCGTCGAGGATTGCTACCGCACGCTCGGCCTGATCCACCAGCGCTGGCCCGTCGTTCCAGGGCGCTTCAAGGACTTCATCTCGACGCCGAAGCGCAACGGCTACCGATCGATCCACACGACGATCATCCATGACGAGCAGATGCGGATCGAGATCCAGATCCGCACGATGGAGATGCATGCCCAGGCCGAGAAGGGGCTCGCCGCCCATTGGGCCTATAAGGAAGGGGCGGAGATCGCGACCGGCGACCATCCCTGGATCAACGACCTGGTCGAGATCCTCGACCATGCGGCGAGCGCCGAGGAGCTGCTGGAACATACCCGCATGGCGATGTACCAGGACCGGATCTTCGCCTTCACCCCCAAGGGCGAGCTGATCCAGCTGCCCAAGGGCGCGACGCCGATCGACTTCGCTTATGCGGTCCACACCGATCTCGGCGACCAGACCGTGGGCGCGAAGATCAACGGCCGGGTGATGCCGCTGCGCACCCCGCTCGACAATGGCGACCAAGTCGAGATCCTCGCGTCAAAGGCGCAGCACCCGCAGCCCGCCTGGCTCTCCTATGTCGTCACCGGCAAGGCGCGGGCGAAGATCAGGCGCTGGGTGAAATCGAAGGAGCGCGAGGAAACGATCGCGCTCGGCCGGAAGATCTACGACGAGATCGTCCAGCGCCTGCCCAGCCCGCCCGGCTGGGAGGCGGTGGCGGAGGCGCTGCGGCGGCTCCATTTGCCCAATGACGAGGCGCTGATGGAGGCGATCGCGCTGAAGCGGATCGACGACGGCGCGGTGATGGAGGCGTTGTCGCCGGGGTCGACCGGCAAGGGCGCGAAGCCGCTGCCGCAACGCACGGCCATCTCGATCAAGGGCCTGACCCCCGGTGTCGCCTTCCAGCTCGCCGAATGCTGCCACCCGATCCCGGGCGACCGGATCGTCGGGCTACGGCGCGAGGGCGAGGGGATCGAGGTCCATACGATCGGCTGCGAGAGCCTGGCCGACGGCGTCGACGCCGACTGGGTCGATCTTGCCTGGGGCGACGAATCGGACGGCGGCACGGCGCGGCTGGCGGTGATCGTCAAGAATCAGCCGGGCGCGCTGGCGGTCGTCGCCGGCATCCTCGGCTCCCATGGCGCGAACATCGTCAGCATGGACCAGACGGCGCGGGACGGCTCGTTCCACACCTTCCACTTCGACATCGAGGTGCACGATCTGCCGCACCTGATGCGCATCCTCGCCGCGCTCCGGGCGACGGACATGGTGTCGACCGCCGAGCGACTCTGATTTTCGGGATGGCGAGGCGGCGGCCGGCTACGGGCTGGTCGGGAAATCTTCGTCGTCGCTGGTCAGCTCGATGATGCCCCAGACGATGAGGCCGAGCGCGATCGCGGCCAGGATCCAGGCCGTCGTGCCGACGAGCTCGTTCGCGCTCCCGGTCTCGGCGCCGGCGCGCTGGGCGAGCGGAGGCGCCGCCACGGATGGCGTGGCGGCCGCGACGGGGGCGGTGATCAGCGAAATTGCGGCGACCGCCGCGAGGCCATTCATGCGCATGAAGTTCTCCTCTCCCTGCAAACCTAACGGGGCATCGCGCGCGATCCTTCGGGCCGGCGCATCGGCTATTGCACCTCGATCCGGAAAATCTCGCCGTCATAGTCGACGATGTAGAGGTTGCCGGCCTGGTCGACACCGAAACTGGCGACATTGTTGATCGTTCCCGCATTGGGGACGAAATCGGCGTTGCGCAGGATGAACTGGCTGCTCGCCAGGGTCGAGCCGAGGCTGATCCGGCTGATCGGGAACGACCAGATGTTGGGCCGGATGAAGTCGGCGAAGAAATATTGGCCGCGCAGACCCTCGACCGGGCCGCGATAGACATAGCCGCCGGTCACCGAATTGCCCTCGCGCGGGCCGCTGCCGTGGGAATATTCCGCGACCGGGGCGGTGAAGCCGGCCTGCGGCGGGCCGGTGAAGTTCGCCGTCCCCTCGACCACGTTCCAGCCGAAATTGGCGCCGCCGTCGGTCGCGCGCATCAGATCGATCTCCTCGCGCGCGCCTTGGCCGACGTCGCCGATCCAGAGCTGGCCGGTGGCGGAATCGAAGCTGTTGCGGAACGGATTCCTGAGGCCATAGGCCCAGACTTCCGGCGCGCCGCCGCCGCCCGCGAACGGATTGCCGGCGGGAATCGCATAGTCGCGCGCCGGATCGGCCGGGAAGGCGTCCGAAGCGACGTCGATCCTGAGCAGCTTGCCAAGAAGCGTGTTGCGGTTCTGGCCGTTGCCATTGGGGTCGCCGCCGCCGCCGCCATCGCCGGTCGCGACATAGAGGAAGCCGTCCGGCCCGAAGCCGATCCAGCCGCCATTATGGTTGGAGAAGCCGGGATGGGGGATGGTCAGGATCAGGTCGGCGGTGGCGGGATCGGCGACGTCGCGATTGCCGGCAAGGGTGCGGTAGCGGCGGACCTCGATATTGCCGGCGAGGTTGGTGAGGAAGACGTAGAAAATGCCGCTGGTCAGAAAATCGGGCGCCGCCGCGAAGCCGAGCAGGCCGCGCTCGCCGGTCGTCGTCGTCGCGGCGCTCACGTCGAGGAAGGGCGCTCCGGCGATCGCCCCCGTCGCCGGGTTGAGGATGCGGATCAGGCCGGCCTGCTGGACGACGAACACCCGGCCGGAGCTGTCGGGCACGGGAGCAAGAAAGAGCGGCGCGGCGAAGCCGGTGCCGACCCGGGCGACGCGGAAGCCGTCCGGCCCGGCATTGGTGACGGTGACGGCGAGGTTCAGCGTCGTGCTGGTCGTGCCGTCGCTGACCGAGAGCGTGACCAGATAGACATTGTTGGAATCGGCGTCGGCCGGCGCCTCGAAATCGGGCGGCGTCGCGAAGGCGAGCGCGCCGGCGGTGGTGATCGTGAAACGCAGCCCGTCGGCGCCGCCCGAGATGCCGAAGGTCAGCGGATTGCCGTCCGGATCGGTCGCGGTCGCCTGATAGATCGTGCCGGTGCTGTTCTCCGCCACGTTGGCCGTCGCGGCGGAGGTGAAGGCGGGCGGCGCGTTGCCGGCCGGCGGCGGGGCAGGCTGCGGTGCGCCCCCGCCGCCGCCGCCGCAGGAAGCCAGCAGGCTGGTCAGAACGATCGCCGAAAAGCTGCGTTTCATGGACCCGCCTCCCGCCCGTTCAAGGCTCGTTACAGCCGCGAAACGCGTGTTTGCGCCAATGGGTCCGCGTGGCTAGACCAGAATCGTGGTTAAGCCCGAGGACATGACCTACGGCCAGTATCTGGCGCTGGAGCCGCTGCTCTCCGCCCAGCACCCGATCTCCGATCATCATGACGAATTGCTGTTCATCATCATCCATCAGACCAAGGAATTGTGGCTCAAGCAGACGATCCACGAGCTGAAGCTCGCGCGCGACCTGATCCGCGCCGACAAGCTCATCGAGGTGCACAAGAATTTGTCGCGCGTGTCGCGCATCCAGGCGGTGATGACCCTGTCCTGGGACGTGCTCTCGACGCTGACCCCGACCGACTATTTGACCTTCCGCGGCGTGCTCGGCACGTCGAGCGGCTTCCAGTCCGCCCAGTTCCGCGAGGTCGAGTTTCTTTTAGGCTTGAAGGAAAAGGCCCATCTCGCCCGGCACGCCGAAGGCTCTATGGACCATGCCGCGCTGACGGACGCGCTCGCCCGGCCGAGCCTGTGGGACGAGGCGAACATGGCGCTCGCTCGCGGCGGCTTCGCGCTGCCGGCGAACGCGCTGGAGCGCGACTGGAGCCAGCCCTACCGGCCCGATCCGGCGGTCGAGGCGGCCTGGGCGGAGGTCTACAGGGACACCGACGATCACTGGCGCTTCTACCAGCTCGCCGAGAAGCTGGTCGATATCGACGACAGCTTCGCGGTCTGGCGGCACAAGCATGTCGTCACCGTCGAGCGGGTGATCGGCTTCAAGCAGGGCACGGGCGGCACGCCGGGGGTCAAATATCTCACCTCGACGCTGACCAAGCGCGCCTTCCCCGAATTGTGGAGCCTGAGGACGACGCTCTAGCGCCCGAGGGGCGGTACTCGGAAAGACTGCCCCACCTCGGTCACGGCGAAACGGTCGCGGGGCATGCCGCGCGCGCGGCGCAGTTCGGCCAGCGTCTGCGGCGGCGCATCGATCTCCTCCCAGCTCAGCTGGAAGGTCCCCCAGTGCATGCCGAGCGCCATCGTCGGGCGGAGGATGTCGAACACGGCGAGCGCCTCGCCCGGGTTCAGATGACTGTTCCGCATCACTTCGCGCGGCGCGTAGGCGCCGATCGGCAGGATGGCGAGCCGGTAGGGGCCATGCGTTGCCGCCTCCCGAGCCCAGGAGCCGCCGCCCCAGCCGGTGTCGCCGGCGAAGAAGACGTTCCCGCCGGGCAGCGACACTTCGAATGCGGCCCACAGCGACCGGTTGCGATCGGTGAGCCAGCGTGAGCTCCAGTGGTGGTTGCGCGCCGCCACCACCTCGACATTGGGCCGGACCGGCAAGCGGCCACCCCAGTCCAGCGCGATCGCTTCGACGCCGCCAGCGGCCATGATCATGTCGTTGCCGAGGCCGGTGACGATCAGCGGCCGGTCCCGCTCCCAGAGGCGCCGTAGCGTGGGCAAATCGAGATGATCGTAATGATTGTGGCTGACCAGGACGAGGTCGATCCTCGGCAGATCCTCGAAGCGGACACCCGGCGCGCGAACGCGGCGCGGGCCGGTGAAGGAGAAAGGCGAGGCGCGGTCAGACCAGATCGGATCGGTGAGGATGTTGAGCCCCTCGGTCTGGACGAGCACGGTGGCGTGGCCGATCCAGGTGACGACCATCCCGCCGCCCTCGATCCGGCGCGGCGGCACGGTCGGGCGGACCGGCACCTCGTCGGGCCAGATCGCCTGCGGCTCCGATCCGGCCCAGCGGTCGAGCATCGAGCCGCGCCGCGCGGGCGGGGCAGGGCCGGGATTGAAAAAGCGCGCGCCGTCGAAATGGTCCGACGGCGGACCCTGATAATAGACGCGGTCTAAAAAAGGCGGGACGATTGCGGGCGCAAAGCAAAGTGCGATCGCCGCGAAGAGCGGCGCCCGTCCGACCCAGCTGAGCGCCGTTCGCATGCCGTGCCTCTTAGCGGCGCGGCGGCGGCGGGCAAGCCGACGTCAGGGCCTGATCGCGAAACCCGAGGGCGCGCGATTCTCGGCATGTTCGGCATGATACATGTCGAACACGATCCGCCGCGTCGTGCCGCCGCAGGAGACGGCATAAGCGTTGGCGATCGCGCCGAACGCCCCCTGGCCGGCCTCGCTCCGCGTGCCGATGCGAAGCGGGGTGCCGTCCTGACAGGTCAGCCGGGCGAGATAGGCGCGCTCGCCCTCCGGCCCGCCGACCCGAACCGGATTCTCGATCGTGCCGAGCGGATAGGCGTTCGCCGCCGCGACCAGCCGGGCCATTTCCTGCTCCGGCGTCTCGGCGCTCATCTCGCGGAACAGCGCCTCGGGCGACTGGGTCCGCTCGCCCAGCCCCGGCTGGCGCGGCGGCTGCTGAGCGGTTGCGGGCGCGGCACAGGCGGCGAGGCACAGGGCAAGAACTGGAAAACGCATGCGAATCTCCGGGGCAGGTCGGCGGCGTTTCTGGCCGTCGCCGGGGCGGGATGCAAGCGGCGCGCGACGGGCCGGGGTCGGCGCGGGCGAAGCGACGGGAACCATCGCCGCGGGTCGCGCGCTTTGCCCGCATGGCGTTTCTGCTCCGCAAGTCCATCGATCCCGCCGAGGCCCGGTTGGTCCTGAGCCCGGCCGAGGCGGCGGTGCGCGCCGCGCTCGCCGCGCCGCGCCGGGAGAAGCGGCGATGAGACCGCGCGGTCGCCTTGGCGCCTTGGCGCTGGGCGTCACGACCTTCCTTGCCGCGCTCGCGCTCGGCATGGCCGCGATGCCGGGCGCCGAGGTCGAAGCGGAGCCGGCCGCGCCCGCAGCGGCGCTGGCCCGGGTCGGCAAGATGAACGCCGACGCCAATGCACTCGCCGCGCAGCGGGCGCGGCGCGAGAGCCCTTCGGCGCTGTAACGCCCTTTCCTTGACGGCGACGTCCTCCTAGCATCGCGCCGGGAGGGCATCACGTGCAGGTCATTCGGTCCGGGCTGATCGTGCTGTGGCTGGGCGCGACCGCGTCGCTCGCCCAGCCGCCCGCCGTCGACGATGCGGGAAACCGGATGACGCCGTTGCCGGCCCTCGGCCGGGTTTCGGCCGAGCGGGCGGAAACGCGCAGCGCGCTCCACTGCAACGCCGCGCGCGATTTCTGCCTGCGCGCCTCGCGCGCGGCGGATGGCGGGGCCTGGTTCCTCGACATTCACGATCGCGTGCCGGCCGGCGCGAACGTCGCGCCCGCGCGGCGGCTGGCGCTGCCCGCCGGCGAGGACCCGGAGCGCGAGACGCACCAGATCTGGCCGCACCTGATCCGCGAAGCCTCCGGCGCGCTGCTGATCGGCGTCGAGCGCCATCGCACCGCCGGCTTCTCGGGCGGCGGCGCGGGCGCGACGCAGCTGCTGCTGTTCCGCCTGGCGTCCAGCACGGCGGAGCCGGCCGAAATGTTGACCGTCCAGACCGGTTACACCGCGATGATCCGCGCCTGCTTCACGGAAGACGAATACCGGAATCGCGGCACCTGCCACGACGAATATGAATTTTCGGGCACGCTCGGCCTCGCGCCGAACGCCGGTTCCGGCCGGCCGCGGCTCGCCTTCACGACGGCGGCGCGCAGCTTTCCGCGCGGTGCGCGCACCGACGAAGATCAAGGGCGCCGCTTCCGCCGCGCCGATCTGGTCTGGGAGCGCGATCCGGCCTGCAGCTACCGGCGCAGCTTCGCCTTCGACGCTACGAGCGGCCATTACGAGCCGGACCGGCCGCTGCCCGACTGCTCGACCTACACCTTGCCCTGAGCTGGCTGCGAGCGCACCGATGGACGCCTTTTCCTACCTCTCCGTCCTGATCTCGATCATCCTCGGGCTCGGCATCCAGCAGGTGCTGCAGGGCTATCGGGCTTTGATCCTCTCGCGGCGGCGCGTGACCTTCTATGCGCCGCCCTTGGTCTGGTCGGTGCTGCTGCTGGCGATGGTCGCGCAGCACTGGTGGTCGAGCTTCCATCTCGCGGCGCGAACCGAATGGTCTTTCGCGATCTTCGCGACGATCCTGATCATGACCGCGCTCATCTACATGATGACGGCGATTGTGCTGCCGGACATCCCGCCCGACGAGCCGATCGATCTCAAGGAGCATTATTATCGCGAGGCGCCGGCCTTCTTCGCGATCGGCTCAGGCGCGATCGTGTGGAGCCTGTTCCGCGAATATATGCTGGAAGGGCGATTGCCGGAGCCGGCCAACCTCGGCTTCCACGCCGTGTTTCTCACCTTGGCGGTCACCGCCATGTTGGTGCGCCGGCCGCGCCTGCATGAAGCCCTGGCGGGACTGATGGCCGTTCTGTTCGCCAGCTACATCGCTTTGCTGTTCGCGCGGCTTGGGGCCTAGGCCTCGCAGCGGACCTGGTTGCGGCCGCCATTCTTGGCTTCGTAGAGCAAGGCGTCGGCGCGGCTGAGCGCGTCGGCGCCGGTCGCGATGCCGGCCGAGAAGCTGATCTTGCCCAGCGGCGCGTCCGTCTCGCGCACCTTGAACTGCTTGGCGGCGAGATAAAGGCGGGCGGCGTCGAGATGACGCGCCGCCTCGGCCGGCGCGAGCCGCTCGAACAGGACGACGAACTCCTCGCCGCCCAGGCGCGCCACCATGTGCTGGCCGCAATGCTGGTCGAGGATGTCGGCGACGAGGCGCAGGACGCGGTCGCCGACGCCATGGCCGTAAGTGTCGTTGACCCGCTTGAACCGGTCGATGTCGCAGATCGCGATGCTGACCGGCACGCCTTCGCGCGCCAAATCCTCCAGTTTTTCCTCGAACGCGCGGCGGTTGGGCAGCTTGGTCAGCGTGTCGCGCCGCGCCTCCTCGCCGGCCTCGGCAAGCTTGACGCGCAGCACCTGCGCTTCGTCGCGGGCGGCTGTGAGCTGGCGCTCGGCCGCCTTGGTCCGCTCGATCATTGCCTTGGTGATCGCGGCGAGCGCGCCGGCGGCGCCGTCTTCCTCGAGCTGGGCGACGCCCGCCTCGAGGTCGCGGCCATAGCTTTGCGCCTCGGCGCGCGAGCTTTCCACCATCGCGGCGAAATCGTCCATCTGGCGGCGGGCGGAGGCGAGCGCCTCGGCGTCGGCGGGACCCTGCGGCGCGCTGCCGCCATGCGCCGCAGCGATCTTGTCCACATCGCGCTGCGTGAGTCTGAGGCCATCGCCGGTCGCGGCCTGGATCGCCGCGGATACGGGCGAGTCCTCGGCCGTGACATGGGCGTAGATAAGGGCGTAGTTCTCGGGCGTCGGCCACAGGCCGTGCTCGGCCAGGAACGCACCGATCTGGCGATAAAGCGGTTCGCCGCTGATCTGGGTCTGCGCGTTCATGCTTGTCCTAGAGCCTGTGGTTTTCCCGGTATCGTCTAGGGGCGGATGGTTAATTTCCTCTTAGGCCTGGCGACCCGCCCGGCGGCGGGCCGGAGGGCGGCGGACCGCGCCGTTCGCCGGTCCCGTCGCGCCAGGCAAGGGTGACCGAGATGCGGCGATTGCGCGGGTCGTAGCGGTCGTTGGGGACGAAGGGCTGGCGGTCGGCGACGCCCTCGATCCGCGCGATCCGGTCGACCGGAACGCCCGACGCCTGCAGCGTCTCGCGGGTGCTTTCGGCGCGCGCCGTCGACAGCATCCAGTTGTTCATCGTCTGGCCGGCCGAATAAGGCAGCGAATCGGTGTGGCCGCGCACGACCACCTGATTGGGCACGCCGCCGATTGCCCGTGCGACCTCCTGAACCAGCCGCCGCGCTTCGGGCAGCAACTGGGCGGTGCCGACCCGGAACATCGAGAAATCCGCCTCGTCCATCAGGTCGATGCGCAATCCCTCCTCGCTCTCGGTGAAACTGATATGGGCGCGCAATCCGCGCAGCTGCGGATCATTGTCGATCCGCTGCATCAATTCGGCGCGAAGCCGGCCGAACTGCTCGCGGTCGACCGAGCGCGGCGCCTCGCCCTCGCGCACGCCGCCGGTCGCGTCGCGCGGGATGGTGATCGCCCGGCTGCCGGTCTGGCCGGCGCGGTGCGGATAATTGTCCGCCGCGACGATCGAATCGCCGCCCAGGATGCCGTCGGAGCCGGCGCTGTTCTGCTTGTACTCGATCAGGGTCGGCGTGAAGTAGTCGGCCAGCCCCCGGCGCTGGTCCTCGTCGGTCGCGCCGAGGATCCAGAGCAGCAGGAAGAAGGCCATCATCGCGGTGACGAAATCCGCATAGGCGATCTTCCAGGCGCCGCCATGATGGGCGCCATGCGCCGCCTCGACGACCTTCTTGACGATGATCGGCGCCGGCTGGGCGGCCGGCTCGTTGCGCCCGCGCCGGGCCGCCGAGGCCATCGCCTATCGGCCCCGCATGCCGTCGAACACGTCGGCGAAGGCCGGCTGGTTCGCATGGGCGATGCCCGAGCGCGCCGCCTCGATCACAAGCGGCAGCGGGTGGCCGTGGAGCGAGGCGATGATGATCTGCTTGACCACGTCATAGATCGCGCCGTCCGCCTCGATCACCTGGCGGGCGCGGTTCGCGAACGGGCCGAAGAAGCCGTAGGCGAGCAGCACGCCCAAAAAGGTGCCGACCAGGGCCGAGGCGACCATGCCGCCGAGGATCGCCGGCGGCTGATCGATCGAGGCCATGGTCTTCACGACGCCGAGCACGGCGGCGACGATGCCGAGCGCGGGGAAGGCGTCGGCGAGCGTCTGCAGATTGTTGGCCGGGGCGATGCTGTGGTGGTGGTTGGTCTTGATCGCATTGTCCATCACCTCCTCGACCGCGTGCGGATCGAGGGTGCCGGACGAGACGACGACGAGCCTGAGCGTGTCGCAAATCAGGTGGATCAGCGTCTCGTCCTTCATCAGCTTCGGATATTCGGCGAAGATCGTGGAGGACTTCGGATCCTCGATATGCGGCTCGACCGCGACCGGCCCGTCGACGCGCAGCATCTTCATCAGCTTCGCGACGAGGAAGATCGTGTCGAGGAAGTCCTGGCGGTTGTACTTCGGCCCCTTGAACGCCTTGGAGATGCCGCCGAACAGCGCCTTGATCTCGGCCATCGAGTTGCCGACCAGGGTCGCGCCGACCGCGGCGCCGCCGATGATGGTCATCTCGATCGGCAGAGCGTGCATGATGACGCCGATGCTGCCGCCGGCAACGACGTAGGTGCCGAACACCAGCACCAGAAGCACGACGATGCCGATGACTGCGAACATGCTTTTCCCCGCGCGCGATTCAGGCCTTCGGAAGGGGAGCACGCGCCCTTCCAGGCAGATTAACGGGCGCGGGGACGCGGACTTAATGGTTAAGAGGGCGGCAACCACGAATTGATTGAACCCTCTCCCCTTGCGGGAGAGGGCAGGGAGAGGGGAAGCGTGCGATCCGGCTCGATGCCGGATCGAGCGCTCGTCGCGGCATCGAGCCGCTCCGACCGCACCCCTCTCCCTCACTCCCTCTCCCGCAAGGGGAGAGGGGCCCTATCGCCGGGCCGATAGGTCCGCTCGATATGGCCGGCAAGCTCGTCGGGGTGGAAATAGACGGGGCGCAGGTCGCCCGCGGCATAACGAGCGGCCTGGTCGTTGAAATGGCGGGAGGCGGGATCGCCGCTCTCGCCGCCGGCGCTCACCGCCCAGGCGCGGACGCGGGGGCCGAACTCGACGATCGCGACGAAGCTGTTGCCGCTGGTGCCGTACCAGCGCCGGGTGCCGGGGTAGGGCCGGGCGGAGAAGGAGGCGAGGCTGCCCCAGCGCGCCCAGGTGAAGGGGACGGCAACGCTGGGGCGCCGGTCGTCGAAATCCTGCCGGATCGCGCCGTCGTTGCGCTGGAAGCGGTTGACCTCGCCCCAGGCCACCCGCCAGCCGCCCCATTCGCGTTCCAGCCGCTCGACGGCAGCGGCGAGGGTCGCGATCCGGTCGCGGTCGGGAAGGCCGTGGATCGTCGCCCACATATTGGCGTGACGGGCGCGGCGGCGCTCGGCGAGCGCCCACATCTCGGTCGCCCAGAAGACGGCGAGCGTTGTCGGGCGGGACTCGGCCGACCAGCGCCGGTCCCAATCGCGGAGCAAGGCCACAGGGTCTTGCAGTCGAGCGCGGAGCGGATCGCTTTGCGGCAGGGCGTTCCAGGCGCGCACCAGCGCCGGCACTTCGACGTCGAAGAAAGGCATTTGCGGATCGTAGGCGATGCGGCGCAGCGCCTCCGGCGTCAGGTCGTGCGCGCCGGTCAGCAGGGCGATCGCATGGTCGCCGCGCGGATTGGCGCCGGCATTGTCGGTGTAGCGCGGGAAGTCCGCCTCGCGCGGGCTGTCGGGACCAGCGGCTCGCCAGGGCGAATCGTTGGCGTTGTAGAGCCAGCCCGTGCGGGGATCGTGGACGGTGGGCAGGCGATCGAGCGGGGTCAGACCCTGCCAGTCCGTCGCCGGATCGCTGCCGTCGACGGACCCTCGATAGTCGAAGCGGTCGTCGCGCACCGGCAGGAA
>NZ_JBQTIN010000133.1:0-9149 GCF_052388015.1 Sphingosinicella sp. | reverse complement strand
TCGCCCGATTTGAGTTTGCGGATCATGCGAAGGAAACGTGCGGTCTCTCGCGAGGGTTCCTCAAGCCCCCTCGCTCTCGCGGACGACCAGTTGCTTTGCAGCCTTGCGCTCACGCTTCCAGAAGGCCCGCTTCCAGTCGCGCAGATGCTTCATTGCGGCGCGGGCGTCAGTTGTCCCTGGCGGACGTGCGCCATGGCTCAAGCCGCAGCGTAAATTGCGGGCCGATAACGCGCTTTGGGAATCGCCATGTTGTGGGCCTCGGCGGTTTCGATCCATCCTTCGATGGCGGTCCGCGCTTCGGCGACAGCCTCTTCCGGCGTGTCGCCGAGGGCCGCGCAGGACTTGAGATCAGGCACGTCCGCCACCCAGCACTCGTCGCGCGGGGACCAGAAGAGATTGATATGGTAATGCCTGTCCATCACTCGTCCATCGTAAGGCCGAACTCCTCCACGATATCAAGAAACTGGTCGATCTGGTAGGGCTTGGCCATCTTGCCGCGGGGCTGAACGTTCAAGGGACGCGTCACCGCCGGATGCTTGTAGATGTGATGGCTGCCCTTGATCCGGTCAAGATCGAAGCCGAACGCGCCCAGCACGCGCTGGAAATCGCCAAACTTCATCGCCTCGGGATTGGCGACGAGACGGGCGTAGAGTTTGGACGGCTTGACCATGGCTGCCTCTTTCGAACTGGCATCCTCCTACTAATCGCCGATCTGAATCGAGCGCAATGTCCCCATTCATGCATAACGGACTAAGCTCGTCGTCGCCCGCCCTGCCACTTCCGCTGGGTCTTGCCGAAGCGCATCTTGCGGGTCCCCGGCTTGCCCTCGTTGGCATGGCCGACGACCGGCGCGCGCTTCTGGCCGTCCGGGAGGCCGAGTTCGTCGGCTTCCAGCCGTCGGATCTCGTCGCGGAGGCGGCCGGCTTCCTCGAACTCCAGGTCGGCGGCCGCGGCGCGCATCCGCTTTTCGAGATCGTCGATATAGGCGCGCAGGTTGTGGCCGACGAGATGCGGCTTATCCTCGTCGCCGGTGTCAATCATTACGGAATCGCGGTTCGAGACGTCGGCGAGGATGTCGGCGATGTCGCGCTTGATCGTCGTCGGGGTGATGCCGTGGGCGGCGTTATACTCCTCCTGTTTCTCGCGGCGGCGGTCGGTCTCGCGCATCGCACGCTCGATCGAGCCGGTGATCCGGTCGGCATAGAGGATGACCTTGCCCTCGACGTTGCGGGCGGCGCGGCCGATCGTCTGGATCAAAGAGGTTTCGGAGCGCAGGAAGCCTTCCTTGTCCGCGTCGAGGATCGCGACCAGCCCGCATTCGGGAATGTCGAGCCCTTCGCGCAGCAGGTTGATGCCGACCAGCACGTCATAGACGCCGAGCCTGAGGTCGCGGATCAGCTCGATCCGCTCCAGCGTCTCGACGTCGCTGTGCATGTAGCGGACGCGCAGCCCCGCCTCGTGCAGGAACTCGGTCAGATCCTCCGCCATCCGCTTGGTGAGCGTGGTGACGAGGGTGCGATAGCCCTTGGCGGCGGTCGCCTTCGCCTCGGCGATCAGATCGTCGACCTGATCCTCGACCGGCTTGATCTCGACCGGCGGGTCGATGAGGCCGGTGGGGCGGATCACCTGCTCCGTGAACACGCCCGAGGCCTGCTCCATCTCCCACGGGCCCGGCGTCGCCGAGACCGCGATCGTCTGCGGGCGCATCACATCCCATTCGTTGAAGCGCAGCGGCCTGTTGTCGATGCAGCTCGGCAGGCGGAAGCCATATTCGGCCAGCGTGATCTTCCGCCGATGGTCGCCGCGCGCCATCGCGCCGATCTGCGGCACCGTCTGGTGGCTTTCGTCGACGAACAGCAAGGCGTTGTCGGGGAGATATTCGAACAGGGTCGGCGGCGGCTCGCCAGGCAGGCGGCCGGTGAGGAAGCGGCTGTAATTCTCGATGCCCGCGCACGAGCCGGTGGCGGCGATCATCTCGAGGTCGAAATTCGTCCGCTGCTCCAGGCGCTGCGCCTCCAAGAGCCGCCCTTCCGCCTGCAATTCCTTCAGCCGCTCGCCGAGCTCATGGCGGATCGCCTCCATCGCCTGCTTCATGGTCGGGCCGGGCGTCACATAGTGGCTGTTGGCGAACACCCGCACATAATCGAGGTTTGCCGTCTTCTTGCCGGTCAGCGGATCGAACTCGACGATCTCCTCGATCTCGTCGCCGAAGAAGGCGATCCGCCAGGCGCTGTCCTCATAATGGGACGGGAAGATTTCCAGGCTGTCGCCGCGGACCCGGAAATTGCCGCGGGCGAAAGCCTGGTCGTTGCGCTTGTACTGGAGCGCGACGAGCTTGCGGATGATCTCGCGCTGGTCGACGCTCTGGCCCTTCTTCAGATCGAAGATCATCGCCGAATAGGTTTCGACCGAGCCGATGCCGTAGATGCAGGAAACCGAGGCGACGATGATCACGTCGTCCCGCTCCAGCAGCGACCGGGTCGCCGAATGCCGCATCCGGTCGATCGCCTCGTTCACCGAGCTTTCCTTCTCGATGTAGGTGTCGGAGCGCGGGACGTAGGCCTCGGGCTGGTAGTAATCGTAATAGCTGACGAAGAACTCGACCGCATTGTCGGGGAAGAAGCTCTTGAACTCCCCATAGAGCTGGGCGGCGAGGATCTTGTTGGGCGCCAGCACCAAAGCCGGCCGCTGCAGCGTCTCGATCACCTGGGCGGCGGTATAGGTCTTGCCCGAGCCGGTGACGCCGAGCAGCACCTGGGTCTTCTCGCCCGCGCGAATCTGCTCGACCAGCTCGGCGATCGCCTGCGGCTGGTCGCCGGCCGGCTGGTAATCGGAAACGATCCTGAACGCCTTGCCGCCCTCCACTTTCTCCGGCCGCTGCGGGCGGTGGGGGACAAAGCTCTGGCCGGTTTCCGGCTCGTCGAGACTGGTGCGAATCTGGATCGCCATGTTCCCGATATGGTCGCACAGGCGGAGCCGCGCAACGCCTGGGCGATGGACAGGCCGACCCTTTTCGGACAGAGACCCGCCCACCGGGCAGAGGCCCGCCGCGAAGGGAGATCGACATGAAGAAGTTTGCGTTGCTGGCGCCGGGCACGGCCTTGCTCTTCGCCTGCTCCGGCGGACCTCTCGGCGGCGGCGGGGTCACGCTTCAACCCGGCATGTGGGAGATGACGGTCCAGTTCACGACGATCGACATGCCCGGTGCGCCTCCGGGCGCGACGGAAGCGATGCGGGCGATCATGGGCCAGCCGCAGACCCGCTCCAACTGCATGACGCCGGAGCAGGCCGCCAATCCGGCCGGCACCATCGGGGCGCCGGAAGGCGCCGCCCAGAGCGCCGGCTGCCAGTTCGATCCGAACGGATATGCCAACGGCACGATCAATGTGCGCGGCACCTGCACCAATCCGACCCGCGGCAATATGCAGGTGACGATGACCGGCAGCTACACCGCCACCACGATGGAAGCGACGCTCAACCAGACAATGACCGCGCCCCCAGGGACGCAGGGGCCGCAGTCGATTCGGCTGGAAGGCCGAATGACGGCGCGGCGCAGCGGCGACTGCCCGGCCGGCGCGGCCGCCGGCAACAGCGTCGGCTAGGCTGCCCCGGGGCCTTTTCGCGGCGCTCGCTCTGCTCGCCGGCTGCGGCGAGCGGGCGAGCGAACCACCCGCCGAGCCGCCGCGCATGGTTCCCGGTCTTTGGGAGATCCGCAGCGCCGTCACGGGCGCGCGCGCGCCCGAGCTGCCGATCGTGATGCGCGACCGGCTGATCGGGCCGCGTCCGACGCGGAGGATCTGCATCACGCCCGAGCAAGCCGCGCGCGCCGACGCGACCTTCCTAGCCCAGCGGCCGGGCGACTGCGTCCAGCGCGGCGTGACCCTTGAGGGCGGCCGGCTGACCGGTGCGATGGTCTGCCGCGAGCGCGGCCTGCCGCCAAGCGTCGTCGCGCTCGACGGCCGCTATGGACCGGACCGCTACGTTCTGCGCATGGAAATGACCAGCCCGCTGCCGGACGGAACAGTGATCGCGCTCGACGTGGTCACGGTCGGCCAGCGGACCGGGGGTTGCGAGGGAGGAAGAGAATGATCGGTTACGTCACCGTCGGATCGAACGACATGGCGAAAGCGCGGGACTATTATGACGCGCTGCTGGGCAGCATCGGCGCCAGGCGGCTGATGGAGTTTCCGGACGATTGGGGCGGCTTCACGATGTGGGGGACGGACTGGGGCAAGCCGGGGATCGCGGTGACGACGCCCTACAACAAGCAGGCTGCGGTGCCCGGCAACGGCAATATGGCGGCGATCGTGATGGACAGCCGGGCCAAGGTCGACGCCTTCTACGCCAAGGCGTTGGAGCTCGGTGGAACCGATGAGGGCGCGCCCGGCGTGCGCGGCGAGGAAGGAAATCGCGCCTTCTACGGCGCTTATTTCCGCGACCCCGAGGGCAACAAGTTCTGCGCCTTCCGGATCGGCCCCGCCGAGCCTAACGCATGAAAGTCCGGGTGATCGCCAATCGGGGCGGCGGCGCGTTCATCCGGAGCGACGATCTCGAAGACCGGCTCCGCGCCGCGTTCGAGGCCGCGCGGGTCGAGGCGGATATCCACCTGGTCGAAGCCGACGGGATCGCGGAGGCCTTCGCCGATGCGGTGCAGGCGCCGCGGCTCGACGCGGTGGTCGCGGCGGGCGGCGACGGCACGGTGAGTTGCGCCGCCGGCCATCTCGCGGGCACGCAGCGGCCGCTTGGCCTGCTGCCGCTCGGCACGCTCAACCATCTCGCCCGCGACGCCGGCATAACCGCCGATCTCGACGCCGCCGCTGCGGTAATCGCGGTCGGCCATGCCCGGCCGATCGACGTCGCCGAGGTCAACGGCCGGGTGTTCGTCAACAATAGCGGCGTCGGCCTCTATCCCGACATGGTCCGCTTTCGCGGGGCGGAGCAGGAGCAGGGGCGATCGAAACGGCTGGCGATGCTGTCGGCGAGCCTGCGCGCGCTGCGCTCGTTCAGAAGGCGGCGGCTGTGGATCAGCGCGCCGGGGGTCGAGACGCCGATCCGCACGCCTTTGCTCTTCGTCGGCAACAATCGTTATCGGGCCAGCCTGTTCGCGCTCGGTCACCGCGAAACGCTGGATGCGGGCGAGCTTTCGCTACACGCGGTGCGGGCGCGGAGCCGGGCGCACCTCTTCTGGGCCGGGCTGAGGGGGCTGATCGGCCGGCTCGACCAGCAGCGCGATTTCGTCACCATCTATGCGGACCGTGCCACGATCTCCTCCGACCGGCCGCATCTCACCATTTCCGCCGACGGCGAGACCTTCACGATGGAGACGCCGCTGGAATATCGGATCCGGCCGAAAGCGCTGCGGCTGATCGTGCCGGCGCCCGCGCCTCAATAATTGCGGTGGTAGCGCAGGTTGACGTTGGTGCCGGACTGGGTGCCGAACTGCGACAAAAGGCTGAGCGTCCGCGACAATGAAATCTCGACCTGGGTCGCGGTGAAGCCCTTCGCGTCGGTGATGATCTCCACATAGATATCGTTGGAGAGGTACATGCCGGCCGAGACGGCGGTGCCGCGGCCGGTGGCGCTGTCGGCGTCGAGGATGCGGATGCGGCTGAAGCCGGTCGCCGAGCGCAGCGCGCCGAGCGGATTGAGCCCGCCGCCGCCGCCGCCGCGCAGGCTGTTCAGCGAAGCGGCGAGCTGCACCGCCTGGATCGCCGAAATCTCGGTCACCGAGCTGCCGAACAGGATGCGCGCGACCACCTCCTCCTGCGGCAGGCTGGGCGAGGAGGTGAAGGCGATCTGCGGGAACTGGGCGCTGCCCGACACGTCGATGCCGACCTCGACATCGTCGACGATGCTGGTCGCCTCGAGATCGATGCGCGGATTGGGCGGGCGCTGACCGGAGAAGGAGATATGGCCGCGCTCGACCCGGAAGCGGCGGCCGGCGACGCTCAAGTCGCCGCGGATCAGGTCGAGCTCGCCGACGATCGCCGGGGTCGCGGTGGTGCCCTGGACGCGCAGGTCCGCCGACCATTCGGATTCGAGCCCCATGCCGCCGACGTGGACGCGGCGGTCGGCGCGCAGACGCAGGTCCAGCCCCCAGATGCTCGGCACGCCCTGCTCGACCACCAGCTGGTCGGCCGGCCGGAGCGGCTCGCCGCGGCGGCGGACGCCGGCGAGCTGGCGCACCTCGGCCGCCGCTTGCCGGACGAACTCGTAGCGCACCTCGCCCAGCGCCAGCTCGCCGGAAATGCGCGCCCCCTCGGCGTTGTTGACGATCGCAAGCGTGCCGGTCGCGGTCGCGCCGAGATCGTCGGAGCGGGCGAGCTGGGCGTTTTCGAAGCGCATCCGCAGGTCGATCGGGAAGCGGCGGGAGGCTGCGAGGCCGATGGTGCCGCTGCCGGTCACTGTGCCCTGGCCTGCCCTTCCGTTGAACTGCTCGAGGCGGAGCGTCGAGCCGTCGAAGCGGCCGAGCAGGGCGAGGCTGGTGATCCGGGTGCCATATTGCTCGTTCTGGTAGGACAGGCTGGTGGCGCGGACGAGGCCGGCGAATCGCGGGCTTTTCACCTCGCCGCTGAAGTCGGCGCCGATCGCGATGCCGCCCGAGATCTGATGGCCGGGCAGGTTGGCGAAGGACATCGGCACCTCGGCCGGCCCGTTATAGCGGATGCCGCCGCCCAGCGGGGCGGAGAGCAGCCGATCGCGCCAGGTTCCGGCCTGCGGTCCCAGCGGCCGCAAGGTCGCCTGCGCCCGGCCGATGATCGCGCCGCCCCGGCGGATGATCGCCGCCGCCGCGCCGCCTTCGGGCCGCAAATTGCCGGCGAAGGCCATGTCGACCGGGACCGAGCGGGTCGCGATCCCCGTGCGGGTGAAGCCTTGAATCGCGAGCCGCGCCTCGGCGCGCGGGAAGCTCTCCCCCGAGGCCTGCGCGAAATCGAGGCTGCCCGTCGCCCGCCCGCCGGCGCCAAGCCCGGGCGAGAAGGCGTTGAGGATTGAGAGGTCCAGGTCGTCGAGCCGCGACTGGATGATCAGGCCGTCGCCCCACAGACCGGCGAGGCGGACCCGGCCTTCGCGCATCGCCACCGTCACCGGAGCCAGCCGCCAGTTGCCGTTCTCCCGCGTGATCTGGGCTGGTTCGGCGAAGCGGAACGGGATGTTGTTGACTTGGCCCTGCAAGGCCGCGCGGATCAGCCGCGGCGCCAGCGCGGCATTGCCCGCAATGCGGAACGAAACACCGCGCCTCCCTTCCGCGAACATCTGCGCGGTGCCGGATCCGCCCTGATAATTGACCCTGACCCGCGCCCGATCGAGGAAGAGGTCACCGGCGGCGAGGCCGGCGAGCTGGGCGTCGCCGACGATCTCCGGCGCGTCCGGGTAGAGGATGATGCGCGCGTTCACGAGGCCGCGCTGGAGCAGGATCGGGTTCCGCTCCGGCGTCGCGGCGCCATTGGCGGTCGCGGCGACGTCGATCCGCTGATAGCGGCCGGCGGCGGCGAGCTGGACCGTGCCGTCCAGCCCCTGCCCGGTCATCCTGAGCGTGCCGGCGAACGGGCCGGCGGCGGTGCGGACGAGCCGGCCGGCGAAGTCGATCCCGGCGAGGGTCAGCCGGTTGACCGCGATCGTCATCGGGCCGCGATTGGCGAGGATGACGACGTCGGCGTTGAACGGGCCGTAAGCCGATTCACCAGTCGCGCGGACCGCCCAGCCGCCGGCGGTCGCGCGGACCGTGGCGTCGACATTGGCGAGGCCGATGCCGAAGCCGGGATTGGCGGCGGCGAGGCGGATATTCGGCGCGCTCGCCGTGCCGGTGAGCCGCACGCCGAGCGGCCCATAGGCCTGGCTCACGCCGGCAAGCCTGAGGTCGAGCCCGCCGTTCGCCGCATAGGTGCCGCCGCCCGAAGTGACGCGCAGCAATGGCGAGGCGAGTCTGACGTCGTTCACCCGCACCAGACCGGACGGCAGGACAGCGATATTGGCGGTCGCCGTCATCGGCCCACCGAGCAGATCGGCGATAGAGCTGTTCGTGATCCGCCGGCTGCGCGCCGCGACCCGGCCGGTGAGCCCGAAGCCCTGGATGGTGCGCACCATGTCGAAGCGGGTCTGGACGTCGAACAGGCCGACGCTCTCGACCCGATAGTCGTTCACCCGGCCGTTGACCGCGGCGAGATAGCGGCCGCGCGACAGATCGAAGGCGAGCGCGAGCGTCGCGTCGACGCGGTCGGCGCGGAGCCGCATATTGTCGGACACCAGCCGCGTCCCGGTGATGCCGAGCTCGCCGTCGAGCGCGACATTGGCGATGGTCCCGCCGGCAAGGGTGTCGAAGCCGAGGATGCGGCTCGCCTGGGCGGAGACAGGAACGATGATGTCGTCCGCATTGACCCGCGCCGAGCCGACCGCGCGCAGACCCTCGATCGTCGTGCCGGCCATCGTCAGCCGGGCGGCGCGCAGGTCGTAGGCGACGCTGGGTGTCGCGAAGGCGCCGTTGAGGATCATCGCGATCTGGACATCGCGCCCCGACAAATCGGGCGCGATGGCGCCGGGCTCAGTGAGGCGCGCCGCGAGGCGGAGATTCTCGAAGCGGTTCTGACCCAGATCGACGAGTCCCTCGGCGGCGATCGCGGCGGCGCGGCTCGAGGCACGCAAACGGATGTCGACCCGGCGCTGGTCGAGCGTCGCGGTCAGGCTCATCATCGTCGACGGGCCGGCCAGCCGCTCGACCGGGCCGCGCAGGATCAGATCGGGGCGCAGCGGACCTTGCAGCGTGAAAGTGCCGTTGCGCGCCACGACCGAGAGGTTCGCCAGCGCCTGGCCACCCAAAGCGGCGCGGGCGCGGCCCTGCCAGCTCATCCAGTCGCCCCCGCCGCCGACTTGGGCGACGACCGCGCGGTCGGTCCCGATCAACCCGGCGATGAAGCCGTCGGCCGGGCCCAAAGCGGCGAGCTGCATGTCGAGCCGGTTCGAGTCCGGCACCGCGTCGAGGATCAGGGCCAGCCGATCGCCGCCGGCAAGCCCCGGCGCGCGAAGCGTGCCGGCGAGCAAGGTCGCCTGGGCGCGGCCCTCGGCGATCCTGAGGTTGCCGTCGAGGCCGAGCAGATGCCGCCGCCCGGTGACCGCGGGATCGATCAGCAGCCGGCCGAGCCGCAATCGCCCGA
>NZ_JBQTIN010000132.1:0-32673 GCF_052388015.1 Sphingosinicella sp. | reverse complement strand
GGATCAAGGGGAATTGCGGCACCAGCTCGGGCGGGGCCGGCGGCCGGTTCGCCTTATACTGGTCGTACATCAAATTGCGGTGGGTGCTTTCCGAGGCGTCGAGGATCACCGCGAGATGGGTCGGCCCCTCCGCTTTGCCGAGGTCCCCGGCGAGCTTCCAGAGCATCGTCGTATAGCCGTAGACGGCGCCGACATTGAGGCCGAACCGGTTGGTCAGCGGCGGTAGCTGGTGGAAGGCTCGAAAGATATAGGACGAGCCGTCGACGAGATAGAGGTGAGGCATCGCGTCCCTCTAGCGGAGGGAATCGGCTGAGGGAAAGAATATGGGTAAGGCTCCGTTCAACCTTGCCGGGCTAGGCAAACCGGGATGATCTAACCAAGTTCGTCACCGGCCATGACGAAAAAGGGCAAGAGGGCATTTGAAGCGAACGATGAACCGCCGCCATTTCCTTCTCGCCGGCCTCGCCTGCGCCTTCGCCGCGGCGCCCGCCGTGGCCCAGCCGGCGCGATTCCAGCCGACGCGCTTCTCGGTGCAGGTGCGCGGGTCCGGGCCGGACGTGATCCTGATTCCCGGCCTCACCTCGGGCCGGGACGTCTGGGCGGACGCGGTCGCCGCGGTGCCGGGCTATCGCTATCATCTCATTCAGATCGCGGGCTTCGGCGGCGAGCCGGCGCGGGACAACGGGCGCGGGCCGATCGTCGGCCCGCTCGCCGACCAGATCGCGCGCTATATCGAGACGCGAGGGCTCAGGCAGCCGGCTTTGGTCGGCCATTCGATGGGCGGCACGCTGGCGATGCTTGTGGCGCTCAGACGGCCGGAGCTGGCCGGGCGGGTGATGGTGGTCGACATGCTGCCGCAGCCGGCTGGCCTCTATGGCGGCACGGCGTCGGGCTGGGGCGCGCTGGCGCGCAGCCTCGGCGCGATGATGGACACGTCGGGCGGGCGGCAGCTCTTCGCCAATCTGATGGGCGCGTTCAGCCCGCCGGGCCGCGTCGCCGGCAGCGACCCGCATGTCGTCGGCCGGGCGATGAGCGAATTGGGCGCTACCGATCTCGGCCCCGAGCTCGGCCGGCTACGCGCGCCGCTGACCGTGGTCTATGCCTCGCCCGACGCGCGCGCCAACGCGATCATCGACCGCCAGTTCGCCGCCGCCTATGCCCATGGCCGCGGCGCCCGCCTGATCCGCGTCGACGGCAGCAGCCACATGGTGATGCGCGACCAGCCCGCGCGGTTTGCCGCGGTGATGCGGCGGTTTTTGACGCGTTAGCTCGTCTCAATGAAGGACGATCGGCCGCGCCATATGGAGCAACCTGAGGGACCGAATCTCCACTGGCGCCGAGCCGTCCTGCATCTCACCAACCAGTGTCATGTCCCATTCCGGTTCGTCGATGACGGCATCGGCGTAGGGGAAGATGAGACGGTAGCAGAAATTTATCTGCCCTCTTCGCCGCATCTCAGGGCACCCCATACGCTGAACGATGGCCGCCTGGTTCAGCCTGAGACGGGATAAGGCCTGCGGAGTGCTTTCGCACGACACGTTGGCGGAAACGTCACAAGCAAAATCGAAGCGCGAGCTGGAAGAAGTCCGCGACCATTCTGCTTCCATTGCCGCTAGCCATTGTGCATCCCCGGCATCGGGAGCACGAAATGCGCCCCTAGCGCTGGTTAGAGCCGCGCATGCTGCCTCATGCGCCCTTTGATACTCGGGATCGCTCGGGTCTCCGGGCGGTTCGGGGATAGCCAAATAGCGGCTGGTCGCCTCGATATGAAAAATCGTGACCGGCGTGGAAGGTTGGGCTTCATCCAAATCAGCCCAATTGTATTCGATTGTGATTACGTCGGTTTGGCAGATGCGATTTAACCGAGGCCAAGGCGCGAATGGTTGCGTGAAGAAATCGACAGATCTGGGAACGCTCTGCGAGGCTTCATAGTCGTGCCTGACAGCCTCGATCACACGCGAACCTAGACGTTCGCCGAGCAAAGCCCGGGCAAGCTCCGGCACCGGCAGGGTCCGAACCGCGGTTACAGTCAACTCAGCTGTCTGCGCAGATGCGGCCGTTGCCGCCGCCCATGCTGAAACCAATGCTGACAAGAGCCCAAAATACCGTCTCACCAGTAGCTCCCTTAAATGCGTGCTTCATGGCGCCAGCACCGTATCGACCGCCTTGGCCAGCGTCTTCGGATAATCCAGCGTGTAGTGCAGCCCCCTGCTCTCCTTCCGCTTGAGGGCGGAGCGGACGATGAGGTCGGCGCTTTGCAGGAGGTTGCGGAGCTCGACCAGGTCGGCGGTGACGCGGAAGTGGCCGTAATAATCCTCGACCTCGTTGGTGAGCAGATTGATCCGGTGGGCGGCGCGCTCCAGCCTTTTGGTCGTCCGCACGATGCCGACATAGTTCCACATGAAGCGGCGGATCTCGGTCCAGTTCTGCTGGATCACCACCTCCTCGTCGGAATCGGTGACGCGGCTTTCATCCCAGGGGCGGATCGAGGGCGGAGCCGGGAGCGCCTCCCATTCGGCGGCGATATGGTTTGCCGCCGCCTCGCCGAAGACGAGGCATTCGAGCAGGGAGTTGGAGGCGAGGCGGTTGGCGCCGTGCAGGCCGGACTGGGTGCATTCGCCCGCCGCATAGAGACCGGGCAAATCGGTCCGCCCGTCGCGGTCCACGACGATGCCGCCGCAGGTGTAATGCTGGGCGGGGACGACCGGGATCGGCTCGGCCGTCATGTCGATGCCGAGGCCGAGCAGCTTCTCGTAGATGTTCGGGAAATGCCCCTTCACGAACTCTGCGGGCATGTGGCTGATGTCGAGATGGACGTAATCGAGGCCGTCGCGCTTGATCTCGCTGTCGATCGCGCGGGCGACGACGTCGCGCGGGGCGAGCTCGGCGCGTTCGTCATAATCCGGCATGAAGCGGTGGCCGGTCTCGGGGTGGATGAGCCGCCCGCCTTCGCCGCGCACCGCCTCGGTGATCAGGAAGTTCTTGACCTCCAGATTGTAGAGGCAGGTCGGGTGGAACTGCATGAACTCCATGTTGGAGACACGGCAGCCCGCCCGCCATGCCATCGCGATGCCGTCGCCGGTCGCGCCGCGCGGCGCGGTCGAAAAAAGATAGACGCGGCCCGCGCCGCCGGTGGCGAGGATCGTCGCGCGGGCGGTGAAGGTCTCGACCTTCCCGCTCGCCTTGTTGAGCGCATAGACGCCCCAGACATGGCCGTCGCCCGAGTAACGCTGGCCATGCCGGCCGGTGACGAGGTCGATCGCCACGCGGTCGGCGAGCACATTGATGTTCGGGTTGGCCGCGGCCGCTTTTTCCAGCGCCTGCTGGATCGCCCAGCCGGTGGCGTCGTTGACGTGGACGATGCGCCGGGCGCTGTGGCCGCCCTCGCGGGTGAGGTGCCAGCCCTCGCCGTCATCGTCGATGTTGAAGGGGACGCCGAGCTCGGCGAGTCGGTTGATCGCGGCCGGGGCGCTCTCGACGACGAACTCGACCGTCTCGCGGTCGTTGAGGCCGGCGCCGGCGACCATCGTGTCCTCGATATGCGCCTCGAAGCTGTCGCCCGGCTCCAGCACCGCGGCGATGCCGCCCTGCGCCCAACCGGTCGCGCCCTCGCCCTTCAGCAGCACGGCGACCTTGAACCGCTCGGCGAGATTGAGCGCCGCCGTCAGCCCGGCAGCGCCGGCGCCGATGATCACCACGTCATATGCGTGATGATTAGCCATCGACCCCACCATTCTCCCCTCCCTTCAAGGGAGGGGGCAAGGGGTGGGTGAGCGGAGCGGCGGCTCGATGCCGCCGGTTCGCTTCGTAGTGCTGGAGCAAAGTCTTTCTGGCGCGCCGACGCGCGCACCCACCCCTCAATCCCCTCCCTGGCAGGGAGGGGAGGCAAGAGGAGATCACCGCTTCAGGCATCCGCCGTCGCCCGCGTGAGGTTCAGGAAAACGGTCTCCAAATCGGGCTCGCGGGTCGAGACCTCGACGATGCCGAGCTCTTCCGCCTGGAGCGCGTCGAGCACCTGGCCCGCATTCACCCGGTCCTTGCGGTAGGTGATCGTCAGCGTCCGTTCGCCGTCGAACTCGATCCTGTCGAAGCAGGGCGCGGCGGGCGCGGCGGCGAGGTCGCGATCGACGGTTACCTCGACGATTTTCTCCTGCGCCATGTTGACCAGGGCGCGGGTCGGCTCATTGGCGATCAGCTTGCCATGGTTGATGATCGCGATCCGGTCGCAGAGCTGCTCGGCTTCTTCGAGATAGTGCGTGGTGAGGACGACCGTGACGCCCTGCGCGTTCAACGCGCGGACATAGTCCCAGAGCTGCTGCCTGAGTTCGACATCGACGCCGGCGGTCGGTTCGTCGAGGACGAGGATCGGCGGCGAATGGACCATCGCCTTGGCGACGAGCAGCCGGCGCTTCATGCCGCCTGAAAGGGTGCGCGAATAGGCCTCCGCTTTGTCCTCGAGGCGCATCGCGCGGAGCAGCTCCATCGTCCGCCGATCGGCCTTGGGCACGCCATAGAGGCCGGCCTGGATTTCGAGCGCCTCGCGGGGCGTGAAGAAGGGATCGAAGATGATCTCCTGCGGCACGACACCGATCGCGCGTTTCGCATTGCGCGGATGCTCGTCGATGTCGAATCCCCAGACGCAGGCGGTGCCGCCACTCTTGGTGACGAGGCCGGCGAGGATGTTGATCAACGTCGACTTGCCGGCGCCGTTGGGGCCGAGCAGGCCGAAAATCTGGCCGCGCGGCACCTCGATCGAAACGCCGTCCAGCGCGCGCTTGCCGCCTTGATAGGTCTTCCGCAGGTCCCGGATTGCGATCGCGGCTTCGGTCATGCCTCTGCGCATAGCGCCGCTCGGACGTCTGGCGAAGCCCCCAGACCATTGCTAAGGCGGCGCCATGGCAACCGACCCTTACCAGCCCGAAACCCAGATCGTCGAAACCCGCCGCGTCGCCTGTGACGGCGCGTCGACGATCTCGCCCGCTTTGGGCCATCCGCGCGTGTTCCTCGAGATCGACGAGACGGGCTTCGTCGATTGCGGCTATTGCGACAAGCGCTTCGTCCTGAAGGGCGGCCCGGCCGACCGGGGCTGAACCGTCACCAGCTTTCGCTGACCGGCTGCTCGCCGCGATATTCGGCGATCCGCCGCAGCGTCGCCTTCGAGACATTGTCGGGCAGTGAATCGAGCGGGAAGAAGCGCGCTTCGGTCACCTCCACGCCATCGGGATGCGGTTCATTCTCGCCGCGCGCCGTGAACAGGTGGATTGTGTCGCGCTTGCCTTCAGCTTGCGACCGATGGACCGAAACCGGCCTCAGCCGCTCCACTGCGACACCCGTCTCCTCCCGCACCTCACGGGCGCCCGCATCCGCCGGTGATTCGCGAAAGCCGATGCCGCCGCCGGGCAGGACCAGATGGCTCTTGCCGTAAGCGTTGCGGACCAGCAGCAATTCGCCGGCCGGATTGAAGACCATCACCTTCACGCCGCGGGTCTTCAGCCGCAGCACGCGCAGCGCGAGCCGGCGGCACCGGTAGAGGAACTGGATGACGGCGTTCTTCATGCGCCTGTCTCTGTGCCGCTTCGCTTTCGCTCGCAATGACGGTGGCCGCAAAGCGCTTTCCTACATGCCTGCACTTATGGTCTAAGCTGCCGGATGGACCGGCCGGCCAAACGCCCGCAACCCGATTTCGCGCCCGTCCGCCTGCGCACTCGGCGCGACGGCTGGACACCGGACTTGCAGCGAAGGTTCGTCGCCGCGCTCAGCGCCTCGCGGAACGTGGGCACGGCCTGCCTGTCCGTCGGCAAATCGCGCCAGAGCGCCTATCTGCTTTATCGCCGCGCCGATGCCGCGAGCTTCCGTCAAGCCTGGGACAAAGCGCTGGCGCTCCTCCCGCCGTCCCCGCCGCCGCCATTACCGCCGAACCCGTCCTGTGAGGTTTTGGCGCCGTATCGGCCGATGCGGGCGCCATCGCGCTGCTTCGGCATTGGCACGCTCCGCCCGCTCATGCCCGAAACCGCCTCTCGGCAAGTCTCAACTTACTCAACATTGTCAACTTCCGTCGCCGTGCCGTGCTGCAACGAACAGGCAGGTTGAAGGTGCAGAAACCGGATTAGGCCCTATATCGCTCCGATGACCTTCTTAGCCGATCCCCGCCGCTTCCTCTATCGCCCGGACGGGCTCGATCCCGATGCGGCGCTTCGCCTCACGGCCGAGGCGCTGGGCCGCTGCGACGATGGCGAACTCTACCTCCAATATAGCGCGAGCGAGAGCTTCCTCTTCGATGACGGCCGGCTGAAGACCGCCGATTTCAACACCCAGGCCGGCTTCGGCCTGCGCGGCGTGACCGGCGAGACGACCGCCTTCGCCCAGGCGAACGACATCAGCGAAGGCGCGATCCGCCGCGCCGCCGAGACGATGGCGGTGCTCGATCCGGCCAAAGGTGCGCGGCAGGGGCCGCCGCAGCGGACCAATTCAAAGCTCTACACAGACGCCGATCCGCTGAGCCTTATCCCCTTCGCCCGCAAGGTCGCGCTCTGTCAGGAGATCGACGCCGCCGCCCGCGCCCGCGATCCGCGCGTGGCGCAGGTCTCGGTCAGCCTCGCCGGCGTGTGGACCGTGGTCGAGATCGTCCGGCCGGACGGCTTTGTCGCCCATGACGTGCGGCCGCTGGTGCGGCTCAATGTCCAGATCATGGTCGAGCAGAACGGGCGGCGCGAAACCGGCTATCATGGCTTGGGCGGGCGTTACCTCTACGACGAATTGTTCGAGCCCGAGACCTGGAACCGGGCGATCGACCTCGCGCTGGCCCAGGCCTTGGTGAACCTCGAATCGGTCGCGGCGCCGGCGGGCGAGATGACGGTGGTGCTCGGGCCTGGCTGGCCCGGCGTGCTGCTGCACGAAGCGGTGGGCCACGGCCTGGAGGGCGATTTCAACCGCAAGGGCACCAGCGCTTTCTCCGGCCGGATCGGCGAGCGGGTGGCGGCGCCGGGCGTCACCGTGATCGACGACGGCGCGATCGACCGCCGGCGCGGTTCGCTCACCATCGATGACGAGGGCACGCCGACGCGGCGCAATGTGCTGATCGAGGACGGCATATTGAAGGGCTATATCCAGGACCGGATGAACGCCCGGCTGATGGGCGTCGAGCCGACCGGCAACGGGCGGCGCGAGAGCTTTGCCCATGCGCCGATGCCGCGGATGACCAATACCTTCATGCTTGGCGGCAAGGACGACCCGCGCGAAATCCTCGCCCGGGCCAGAAACGGAATCTACGCCAAGAGCTTCGGCGGCGGGCAGGTCGACATCACCTCGGGCAAGTTCGTCTTTTCCTGCACCGAGGCCTACAAAATTGAGAACGGCCGGCTGGGCGCGTCGATCAAGGGCGCCACCCTGATCGGCGACGGGCCGACCGTCCTTACCCAGGTCAAGGCGATCGGCGACGACATGGCGCTTGACGCGGGCATCGGCATCTGCGGCAAGGGCGGCCAGTCGATCCCGGCCGGGGTCGGCCAGCCGACTTTGCTGATCGAGGGGCTCACCGTCGGCGGCACCGCCGCGTGAGCGATTCCCGTCGCGAGGCCTGGATCGGGCACGTTCTCGATTTCTGGTTTTCGCGCGGCTGGGACGATTGGTGGCGGCCGAGCCCGGCGCTGGACGACGAGATTCGCGAGCGCTTTGCGATAGAATGGGCGCGACAGTCCCGGCGCGAGGCGTCCGACTTCACCGGCGATGCCGACACCGCGCTCGCGGCGGCGATCCTGCTCGACCAGTTCCCGCGCAACATGTTCCGGGGCCATGCCGATCAGTTCGCGACCGATCATCTCGCCCTGGCGATTGCCAAGGAGGCGGTGGCGCGCGGCTATGACGACGGCATGGCGACCGAGCGGCGCGGCTTCCTCTATATGCCCTTCCAGCACAGCGAGGATTTGGCGGACCAGCGGCAGTCGCTGCTGCTGTTCACCGCGCTCGGCAATGACGAGCAGCTCAAATATGCCCGGAAGCATTATGAAGTGATCGAGAATTTCGGCCGCTTCCCGCATCGCAACGCGGTGCTGGGCCGCAAGCCCACTGCGATGGAGCAGGCGGCGGGCGAAGTGGTGCCCTGGTAATGGCCTTGGTCGAGGCCGGCCGCTACTATAACAGCATCGAAGCCGGCATGGCCCGCGCCCGCCTCGAAGCCGAAGGAATACCGAGCTTCATATTCGATATGGAGATGAACTGGGGCTGGTCGGACGGCCTCATCATGATTCGCCTCATGGTCGACGATGAGGACCTGTCCCGGGCGAGCGAAATCCTCAACGCATCAGGAAGTCCTGCAGCGGACTGAGGTCGTAGCCGGCCTCCGCCGCCTCTTGCATGATCTCCGCCCCATCGCCGCCCCGTGTCTTGCGCGCCAGCGCCCAGAGACAGGTCGAACGCGTGCCGCTGCGGCAGAAGGCCAGCACCTTACCCTCCGCCTCTTCCATCGCGGCCGCCATCGCCTCGACCTGGTCCAGTGAGAAGCCGCCCGCGACCGGAATGTGCCGGTAATCGAGCCCCGCCGCCCGCGCCGCCCCTGCGATCTCCGTCGAGGTCGGCTGGCCCGGTTCTTCGCCGTCGGGGCGGTTGTTGACGATCATCGTGACGCCGAGCGCCCTCGCCTCGGCGATGTCCCCGGCGCCGATCTGGCCGGCGACGAAGGTGCGCGTGTCGAGCCGGCGGAACATCATGCCTCCCATGCCGCGATCACCTCGACGAAGGCCGCGCCATATTTGTCGAGCTTCGCGGCGCCGACGCCGGACACGCGGGAGAGCGCGGCGAGCGTGCTCGGCTTGAGCTCGGCCATTTCGCGCAGCGTGCTGTCGTGGAAGATCACATAGGGCGGCACGCCCGCCTCGCTCGCCAGCTCGCGCCGCCGCGCCCGCAGCGCCTCGAACAGCGGATCGTGCGGATATTCTGCCGCCGTCTTGCCGCGCCGAGCCTTGGTCCGCTTCGGCGGGATGACGATCTCCAGTTTCTCTTCGCCCTTCAGGATCGGCTTCGCCGCCGGACCGAAAGAGAGACCGCCGAAATCGTCGGCACGCAGCGCGTCGCGGGCGAGCAAAGCGCGGGCGACGGGCTTGAGCAGCGCAAGCTCCGCTTCGTCGGCGATTCCGAACACGCTGAGCCGGTGGTGGCCGAAGCCCAGCACCTTGTCGGTCTCGCGCCCGGCCAGCACATCGGTCAGGTGGCCGACGCCGAAGCGCATTTCGGTGCGGAACGCGGCGGAGAGCAGCTTGCGCGCCGCCTCGGTGGCGTCGATCGACTGCGGCGGCTCAAGGCAATTGTCGCAATTGCCGCAGCGCTCCGGCGGGTCGTCGCCGAAATGGCGGAGCAGAATCGCGCGGCGGCACGCGGCGGTCTCGACGAAGGCGGCGAGCGCATTCAGCCGCTCGCGCTCGCCGGCGCGGCGTCCCGGCTCGACCTCGGTCTCGATCCGGCGGCGGGCGCGCGAGAAATCCTCCGCGCCCCAGAACAGCCAGGCCTCGGCCGGCTCGCCGTCGCGCCCGGCCCGGCCCGTCTCCTGATAATAAGCCTCGATCGACTTGGGGATGCCGGCATGGGCGACGAAGCGCACGTCCGGCTTGTCGATCCCCATGCCGAAGGCGATTGTGGCCGCCATCACCATGTCCTCGGAGCGCACGAACGCAGCCTGGTTGCGCGCGCGGACCGGCGGCTCCAGCCCGGCATGATAGGGGAGCACGGCGCGGGTCTCGCCGCCGAGCTGCTCGGCGAGCTTCTCGGTCTTGTCGCGGCTCGGCGCGTAGACGATGCCCGGGCCGGGCTGCGCCGCGAGCAGCGTTTTGAGCTGGCTCGCCACGCCGTCGCGCGGGCGCACGTGGTAGCGGATATTGGGACGATCGAAGCCGGCGACGATCAGCCCGTCCGCCGGGATGCCGAGCTGGACGAGGATGTCCTCGCGGGTGCGCTTGTCGGCGGTGGCGGTGAGCGCGAGGCGGGGAGCCGCCAGCCCGTCGAGCAACGGCCGCAGCAGTCGGTAGTCCGGGCGGAAATCATGCCCCCATTCGCTGACGCAATGCGCCTCGTCGATCGCGATCAGCGAGAGCTTGATGCCCGAGACAAGCTGGCGGAAGCCGTCGGTCGTCGCCCGCTCCGGCGCGACATAGAGAATGTCGAGGCCGCCGCGCTTCAGCCGCTCGATCGTCTCGCCGCGATTGGCGTCGACGGAGGTGAGCGAGGCGGCGCGAATGCCGAAGCCCTCCGCCGCGCGGTTCTGGTCGTGCATCAGCGCGATCAGCGGCGAAATGACCAGCGCCGTCCCTTTCAGCGCCAAAGCCGGGACCTGGTAGCAGAGCGACTTGCCAGCCCCGGTTGGCATGACGGCGAGCGTGTGCCGCCCGGCCATGACGCGGCCGATCACCTCTTCCTGCACGCCCCGAAAGGAGGAGAAGCCAAACGTGTCGTGGAGGATGTCGAGCGGCGTCATTCCGCCGCCTCGGCCTGCTCCGCTTCGCGCTCGCTCTGCTGGCGGGCCCACATTTCGGCGTAGAGGCAGCCCTTGCGCAACAATTGGGCGTGGGTGCCGCGCTCGGCGACTTGGCCCTGGTCGAGCACGACGATCTGGTCGGCGTCGACCACGGTCGAGAGGCGATGCGCGATGACGATGCTGGTCCGCCGCGCTGCTACATGGTTCAGAGTCTGCTGGATCGCCGCCTCGGTGCGGCTGTCGAGCGCGCTGGTCGCCTCGTCGAGGATCAGGATCGGCGGATTTTTCAGGAGCGTGCGGGCGATCGCGACCCGTTGCTTCTCGCCGCCGGAGAGCTTGAGGCCCCGCTCGCCGACCATCGCGTCATAGCCGTTGGGCAGCTCGCGGATGAAGCCGTCGATCGCCGCCCCGCGCGCGGCGGCCTCGACCTCCTCCGCCATCGCGCCCTCGCGGCCATAGGCGATGTTATAGCCGATCGTGTCATTGAACAGCACCGTGTCCTGCGGGACGATGCCCAGAGCGGCGCGGAGCGACGATTGCTTCACGCCGGAAATATCCTGCCCGTCGATCGTGATCCGGCCGGCCGTCGGCTCGTAGAAGCGGAACAGCAGGCGTGAGAGCGTGGACTTGCCCGCTCCCGATGGCCCCACCACTGCTGTCATCGTCCCCGGCGCGACGTCGAGGTCGATGCCGCTCAGTATCACCCGCTCGGGATCGTAGGCGAAATGGACATCCTCGAAGCGGACATGGCCGGCGGTGACCACGAGGTCTGGCGCGTCGGGTGCATCGACGATCTCGGCCGGCGTGTCGACCAGGTTGAACATCGCCTCCATGTCGATCAGCCCCTGGCGGATCGTGCGGTAGACCATGCCGAGCATGTCGAGCGGCCGGAAGAGCTGGGCGAGCAGGGTGTTCACCACGACCAGATCGCCGACTGTGAAGCGCCCCAGGCTCCAGCTCCAGACGACGAAGCCCATCGCACCCGCCATCATCAGATTGGTGATCAGCGACTGGCCGACATTGAGCCAGGCGAGGCTTGTCTCGTTGCGGATCGCCGCCTCGGCATAAGCGTGGACGGCGCGGCCGTAGCGCCTCGCCTCGCGCTCCTCGGCGCCGAAGTATTTGACCGTCTCGTAGTTCAGCAGGCTGTCGACGGCCCGCGCCACGGCGCCGGTGTCGAGATCGTTCATCTCGACGCGCAGCTTCGTTCGCCAGTCGGTTATCGCTCTGGTCCACTTTATGTAGAGCCAGACCATGAAGGCGGTCGCGGCGACGAGGCCGAGGCCGAACTTTACCCAGAACAGGCCGAGCACGATGGCGAGCTGAACCAGGGTCGGGGCGATGTTGAAGAGGAGGAAATAGAGCATCATGTCGATGCTCTTGGTGCCGCGCTCGACGATCTTGGTGACCGCGCCGGTGCGCCGCTCGAGATGGAAGCGCAGCGACAGATCGTGGAGGTGGCGGAAGGTCGTATCGGCCAGCCGGCGCGTCGCGTCCTGCCCGACCCGCTCGAACAGGCCGTTCCTGAGATTATCGAACAGCACACCGGCGAAGCGCGCCGCGGCATAGGCGCAGACGAGGCCGATCGCGACCTGGGCGAGCGGCTCCATCCCCGCCGTCATCCGGTTCACCGCCTCGCCGAAGGCGAGCGGCATGATGAGGGTGGTGACGAGAATCGAGACCAGTACGAGCAAAGAGGCCAAGACGACGCGCAGCCGCAGCCCCGGCGCGTCGGCGGGCCAGAGATAGGGCAGGAAGCGCCGGAGCACGCTCAGCCCCGGCTCCGCCCCCCTTATCGTCCGCTCGTCCGCCATCGCGGCCTAGATAGGCGGCGGCGGCCCATTCCCCAAGCGTGGGTGGCTCAGATTGTCCCGCTGATCGTCAGGGTGAAGACCGGGCCGTAGAAACGGTCGCGATCCTCGGTGAAGTTGATGTTGCTGTCATCGGCGAGCCGGCGGCCATTGTAGAAGGTGCGGCTGAAGCTCTCATTGGTGCCGAGCAGATTGTCGACGCTGGCGCGCAGCGTCAGCCCGAACACGTCCTTATGCTCGACGAACGCGCCGAGGCTGCCCGGCGTGTCGAGGAAGCGGAAGCGCTGGTCGAGCCGGAAGCCGGCTGACTGGCGGTACTGGAAGGCGGTGACGCCCCAGGCCCATGGCGTGCTGGGGATGTCGTGGCGGAGCGTGAGGTCGATCTGGCGCGTCATCGTCTCATTGAACGGCCGCCTGAGGCCAGTCAGCGGATCATCGAGCGACGTGCGCTGGAACTGCAGGTTCGCGTCGATCTTCGCGCCGCGCCAGCCGATCGGATCGAAGTTGATCGTGCTCGTGACCTGCAGGCCGTAGAGCGTCGCGGTGCCGTCGAGATTGCCGGGCGACTGGCCGGTGGCGCCGATCGGGATGACGTCGACGATGTCGGTGATCAGGCTGCCATAGAGCCGGCCGGTGATCGTCCCCCATGGCCCCAGGTTGCGCCGCACCTGGACCTGCCCGTTCCAGCGCTGCGGCGGCACCAGGTTGGCGTTGCCGGCGTTCGAGGTGCCGGCGCTGACGTTGGACGAAGCGACGAAGTCGAAGAAATTGAGCTGGCCCACGACCCGCTCGATCCGGGCGCTGACGTCGAGATTGGGGTTCGGCCGCCAGGCGAGGTTGAGAAAGCCCTTGGGGCGGAAGAACTGGCGGCTGAGGCCGCCGGCGCCGGTCTGGGTCAGCTCGGAAAATTCCGCACCGGCCGCGGCTTGCAGCGTCAGGGTCGGCGTCAACGGTCGGCCGAAGGTCAGGATCGCCTCAGCCCGACGCTCCTCGACGATCGATTCGGTGAAGGCGCCAGGAACCGGCACGAACTGGGTGCCAACGAGGGTGAAGAGATTGTTGTTGACGTCGAGCCGGTTGAGCGCGCCCTCGAGGCTGATCTGCCAGTCGTTGCTGCCGCCCCGCCAGCGATATTCGCCGCGAAGGATCGTCTCGGTCTCGTCGCCGGTCTGCTCGAAGCGCTGGCCCTCGCGGGGACGGCCGTCGGCGTAATTGATGAACAGCTCCTGCTCATAGGGGCTGTGCTCGAAGCGGCGGACGCCGATCAGCTTGAGCCGGCCGCCGGCGAGCGGGAATTCGTAATCGCCGCCGAACTCGTAATTATATTCGCGCTCCTGTTCGTGGAAGCGGCGGTCGCGGTCGACCTGGCCCGGCCCGGAGCGGAGCGAGATCTCGTCGGCGTCGAAGATATAGCCGCCGACGGCGGCGTTGGCGTTGAGGACCGAGCCGTTGCCGAAGGTGCGGCGCAGCGTGCCGGCGAGGCGCGGCTGCTCGCCATTGACGCTCAGCACCTCGTCGCGCCGGTCGAGGATCGCGCCGGCCGGTGTGATCACGATCTCCGGCCCGGCATTGCCGTTCCTGAAGCTGTCGTTGCGGAAGCTCAGCGAGAATTCGGTGCCGGTGCCGAGCGGGCCGTTGATCGCGACCTCGCCGTTCAGCAGCCGGGCCGGGGTGCGGCGGGCACGGATCTGGGGGCGATAGACGAAATTGCCGGCGATGCCGCGTGACCGGGTGATGATGTTCGCGACCTGGCCCGAGAGGCCGGAAATGTTGAAGGTCGAGCCGTCGGCGATGTCGATCCGGGTGACGTTGGCGGCGCTGATCCGCCGAAGCTCGGTGAAGATGTCGGTCGACCGGCCGGTGAAGCGCTCGCCGTTGATCAGGACGTTGCTGGTCGCCTCGCCGAGCCCGCGCCGATCCGTGTCGCCGGCATCGATCGAGAAGCCGGGGACGTTGTTCAGCATGTCGAGCGCGCTGCGCGGCGAGAAACGGGCAAAGTCGGCCGGCGCGTAGCTGCGCGTGCCCTGCCGCGCCGCGACCGGCGTGTCGGCCGGGGGCGGGGCGTTGGGATCGGCCGGCGCGGTCTCTTCCGGCGTCGGAATGTTCGGGTCCGGGGGCGGCGATGCCGGCGTCTGCGCGGCAAGCGGCGCGGCCCCGGCCAGCAGCATGATCGCGATCGCGCGACGCGCGGCCGCCCCGGTCAACTTCACCCTCATTCGGCTTTCCCTCCCGACGGCCTCCGCCGTCCCGCTACGTTTGTGGCAGGTATGGCGTTTCCGTCAAACCCATGCCGGGAGGCGGCGCCCTGTTTCGCGACCAGCCGGTGCATTAGTCCGATAGAGCAGGCCTGCCCGCCGCCCCTCGGCTATGGAACGGTGCTTCGACCAACAGGTTTTATGCTTCGATCAGCGCCTGTGGAGACCATCAATGACCGAGACCGAAACCGTCGAGATGATCCGCGAGGACGATCTGCCGGGTCACGAGAGCAAGCTGGAGCCGAAGCCGGAATGGGAGCCTTTCTATCCGGGCTCGGGCCGGCTGGCGGGCAAGGTCGCTCTGGTCACCGGCGCGGACAGCGGTATTGGTCGCGCCGTCGCCGCCTTGTTCGCGCGCGAGGGCGCCGATATCGCCATCCTTTACCTGTGCGAGCATGACGACGCGGCGAAGACGAAAGAGATCGTCGAGGTCGAGGGGCGCAGGGCGGTCGCGATCGCCGGCGATCTCGGCGACAAGGATTTCTGCGAGCGCGCTGTCGCCGAAGTCGTGAAGACGCTTGGGGGCATCGACATCCTGGTCAACAATGCCGGTGAGCAGCACCCCGACGAGGACATCACCGGGATCACCGAGCCGCAGCTGAAGCGCACCTTCCAGACCAACATCTTCTCGATGTTCTTCCTGACCCAGTCGGCGCGGCCGCACCTCAAGAAGGGCGCGGCGATCATCAACTGCACCTCGATCACCGCCTATCAGGGCTCGAAGCAATTGCTCGACTACAGCGCCACGAAGGGCGCGATAGTCGCCTTCACCCGCTCGCTCTCGGAAAATCTCGTCGGCGAGGGGATCAGAGTGAACGCGGTCGCGCCGGGGCCGATCTGGACTCCGCTCAACCCCTGCGGCGGCTCGACGCCGGAGAAGATGGAGCATTTCGGCGAGGACACGCCGATGGGCCGCGCCGGTCAGCCGAACGAGGTCGCGCCGAGCTTCCTGTTCCTCGCCTGCGAGGACAGCCGCTACATGTCCGGCCAGGTGCTGCACCCCAATGGCGGCACGATCGTCAACGGCTAGACCGGTCTCGCGGCCGGCCATATAGCCACGCGAGGCAGGAGGGCTCGATCATGCGCGCAACCTTGGCGGTCATCGCCGGAATCCTTGCCGGGATGGCCGCGATGATGGCGGTTTCCTTCGTCGGCAGCCTGGCCTTTCCAATCGTCGCGCCGCCGACGCCCGGTGGGGCGATCGAGCAGGCGACCGCCGCCTTCGCTCATGCGCCCATGGGGCTGAAGCTGTTCTACGTTCTCGCCTGGTTCGTCGGCGGGCTGGTCGCCGGCGTCGTCGCCAAGCTGATTGTGCCCAGCGGCCGCATCGCCTGGACCGCGATCGCCATTCTGACCGCGCTGACCGCGCTCAATATGTTCGTGCTGCCTTATCCCGTCTGGATGGAGATCGCGAACGTGCTTGCGCCGCTGCTCGGCGGCCTCGTCGGCAACCATCTCATTGCCGCGCGCGCGGACGCACCCGAGACGCAGGTCGACGCATGACCGCCCACTGTCCGCAAACGGACAGGCGCAGATTTCCGGACACCAAATATTGGCGATTTTCGCCGCCTAGTAGCAGGTGCTGAAAGCTACCGTTCATCCGGAAAATCAAGAAACGGCGGATTTCCGCTGTTTTCTCCGCCTGGCACGGCGGCTGCAATGCTCCTGGCATGATCGTCGGATGGTCCGGCGGTCAAAAGGGAGATGAAAAATGACGCTGTCCTACAATTTCTCGCAGCTGATGGTTTCCCTGGTTGGCGCCCTGATCGCCAGCAGCCTCTTCATCAGCGCAGCGGTCGGCCCGGTTCCGGTCATCTAATGACCGGGCCGGGTTCGCCCGGACCTCCGCCAACCCGTCCATTCAGGATCGACGCCATGACCCGCTACGCCCTCGATAAGCCCAACGCCAAATTGCTCGGCGTCTGCGCCGGCCTCGCCCGCGCCGCTGGCTGGGACGCGCTGGCGGTTCGTCTCGGCGTCGTCGTCGCGACCCTGTTCCTCTTCGGGCCGCTCGCGATCCTCGCTTATTTCCTCACCGCCTGGCTGGCCGACGGCCGTTAGGCCTCAGGCCGGCTCCGGCACGGGGCGCGGCGCGCCCCCATTCTCCGCCAGTGCCGCCGCGAGCGCACGAAGCCCCTCGCTGCGCGCATCCTCGTCATCGACGCCGAGCGCGCTGACGCCGGGCAGGTCGGGAAAGGTGGCGACCACCATCCCGTCATAGCGCGTGGTGAGCTTCATCGCATAGTCGGCCATGTCTGCCTCCCCGATCGGGTGACGCAGCATCGCCCGAAACCCTCCCCGAGGCGAGTCCCTCGCCTGCGCATCGGCGCGCCCGCCCATCATTTCGGCGCGTTCACGAACCCGGTCGCCGGGATGAACGGTGGCTGACGGGGCCATTCAGCGCCCGCTCAAACCGCCTGCTCCATAAGACATACGAATCGGCGGCATATCAGCCGGTTCCTGTCCCTCTCGAAATATCCCTCGCGTCGCGTATCGAGGGAGGGGCCGGCGGAGACATCCGCCGGCCCCGACTTTTTCTGCTCGCCGCCTCAGCCCCGCCGCCGGCTGGCGATCCAGTCGTCGATCTTGCGCTCCAGCACCGCGAGCGGCAGTGCGCCGGTCATCAGAACCTGGGCGTGGAACTCGCGCAGGTCGAACCGGCGGCCCAAGGCCCGCTCCGCCCGTGCGCGCAGCTCCAGGATCTTGAGCTGGCCGATCTTGTAGGCGAGCGCCTGGCCAGGATTGGCGATGTAGCGCTCGACCTCGGTCGTCGCCTGCGTCTCGCTGACGCCGCTATTGTCGAGCATATAGCGGATCGCCTGTTCGCGGGTCCACCCCTGGGCATGAATGCCGGTGTCGACGACGAGCCGGATCGCCCGATATTGGTCGGCATTGACGCCGCCGAAGCGCTGATAGGGGTCGGTCTCCATGCCGAGCTCGTCCCACAAGGTCTCGGCATAGAGCCCCCAGCCCTCGACATAAGCGGTGTTGCCGCCGAAGCGCATGAAATTGGGCAGCGCCTCATTCTCGTTGGCGAGCGCGATCTGGAAGTGATGGCCCGGCGCGCCTTCATGGAGATAGAGCGCCTCCATGCCATGGGTCCGCCGCGAAGGCAGGTCATAGGCGTTGTAGTAGAAGACGCCGGGCCGCGACCCGTCCGGGTTGCCGGGCTGGTAGGAGCCGGTCGAGGCGTTGCGCTCGCGAAAAGCCTCGACCTCGCGGATCTCGAGCCGGCCGCGCGGGATGGTGGAGAAAATCTCGCCGATCCTTTGGTCGACGCGGCGGCCGATCGCATAATAGCCCTCGCGCATCTCGTCGCGGCTGGCGGCGGCGAAGCGGGGATCGGTGCGCAGATGTTCGAGGAACTCGCGCAGCGTGCCGCGAAAGCCGACGCGGCGCTGGATCGCCTCCATCTCCGCGCGGTTGCGGGCGACCTCGCGAAGGCCGATCTCGTGCACCTGGGCGGCGGTCATCGGCAGCGTCGTGTTCTGCTGCACCAGCCTGGCGTAGAGCCGGTCGCCGCCCTGCATGTGAACCAGCCCGACGCCTTCCCGCGCGCGCGGCAGATATTCGTTCTGGAGGAAGTCGCGCAGCCGGCGGTAGGCCGGGTAGATGCCGTCACGGATGATCGCGATCAGCTCGGTCCTCAGGCGCGCCCGCTCCGCCTCCAGCACCGCCTCGGGGAAATTGGCGAGCGGCCCGGCATAAGGCGATTGCTCGGGCGGCGCGGCGAGCTGGGTATCGAGCTGGCCGATCACGTTGCGGATCGTCAGCTGGGTCTCGACCACGCCGGATTGCATGCCTTCGCGGAAACGGGTGATGATCCGGTCGAAAATCTGGACGAACTGGCGATGTCGGGCGACGTTGTTGTCATAGTCCTGGACGTTGCGGAACGGCGCCGCGCTGCGGCCCGAGGCGAGGACGGGATAGAAAGTGTGGATGCCGGTGAAATGGTTGAGCGGCCGCACCCGGGTCAGCGAGAGCAGATCCTCCTGGAGATCGCGCAGGTCGTCGGTCCGCTGATATTCGAAGACGTCATAGGAGATGCGGTCGGTGGGATTCAGGGCGTTGCGGTCGATCGTCCTGAGCGTCGCCAGCTCCTCCTCGGCCGCCCGCCGCTCGGCGGCGAAATAGGCGTCGGAACCGAAGTCGCCGAGCTGGTCGGCATAGCGATAGTCGCCCCTGAAGAGCGCCGCGATCGGGTTGCGGCGCAGATTGGCCTCGTCGCTGTCGCGGAACAGCTGGCGCAGCCGCTCGGCCGGGGTTTGCGCCTGGGCCTGCGTGGCAGCCGGCGTCGCCTGGGCGAAAGCGGCGCTCGCGCTGGACAGCAGCAGAGCGGCAAGAAGGGCGCGGGTCATCGTCATCGTCTCCAGGTCAATGCGGTTCAGGCGGCGCGGCGGGTTGCGATCCAGTCGCGGATCTTGCGCTCCAGCACCGGCATCGGCAGCGATCCCGACATCAGCACCTGGGCATGGAAGTCCCTGAGGTCGAAGCGATTGCCCAGCGCCTGCTCGGCTTCGGCGCGCAGCCTCAGGATGGTCATCTGGCCGATCTTGTAGGCGAGCGCCTGGCCCGGAATGGCGATGTAACGCTCGACCTCGGCGACCACCTCGGTCCGGCTCATGCCGCTGTTGGCGAGCATATATTCGATCGCCCGATCGCGGGTCCAACCCTGGGCGTGGATGCCGGTGTCGACCACGAGGCGCATCGCGCGCAGCATCTCGTCGTTGAGGCCGCCGAAGCGCTGATAGGGATCGGTCTCCATGCCGAGCTCGTCCCAGAGCGTCTCCGCGTAGAGCGCCCAGCCCTCGACGAAGGCGGTGTTGCCGCCGAAGCGCATGAAATTGGGCAGCTCGGCATTCTCGTTGGCGAGGCTGATCTGGAAATGGTGGCCCGGCGCGCCCTCGTGCAGATAGAGCGTCTCCATGCCGTAGGTCCGCCGCGAGGGCAGGTCATAGGCATTGTAATAGAAGATGCCCGGCCGCGTTCCGTCCGGCGTGCCGTCCTGATAGGAGCCACCGGCCTCGTTGCGCTCGCGGAACGCCTCGACCTCGCGGATCTCGAGCCGGGTGCGCGGCAGGGTCGAGAAGAAGCGGCCGATCCGCGCGTCGACCTGACGGCCGATCGCATAATAGCGCTCGCGCATCCATTCGCGGCTCGCCGGCTCGAACTGGCGGTCGGTCCGAAGATGCTCGAAGAACTGGGCGAGGGTGCCGGTGAAGTTCACCCGGGTGCGGATCGCGTCCATCTCGCCGCGGATACGGGCAACCTCCGAAAGGCCGATGTCATGGACCTGCTGCGGCGTCATGTTGAGGGTCGTGTTGTCCCTCACCCGCCGGGCGTAGAGCCGGTCGCCGCCCCGCATGTGAACCAGCCCATGGCCTTCCCGCGCGCGCGGCAGATATTCGTTCTGGAGGAATTCGCGGAGGCGCCGATAGGAGGGATAAATGCCGTCGCGGATGACCGCGACCAGCTCGATCCTCAGGCGCGCGCGCTCCGCTTCGGGCACCGCCTCGGGAAAATTGGCGAGCGGCCCGGCATAAGGCGACTGGTCGGGCGCGATCGCGAGCTGGGTGTCGAGCTGGCCGATGACGTTGCGGATCGTGAGCTGGGTCTCGACGACGCCGGAGGCGAGGCCCTGGCGGAAGCGCATGATCGCACGGTCGACCGCGGCCACGAACTGGCGGTGACGCGCGACATTGTTGTCATAATCCTGGACGTTGCGGAACGGCGCCGCGCTCCGCCCCGAGGCGAAGACCGGGTAGAAGGTGTGGAAGCCGGAAAAATGGTTGAGCGGCCGCACCGCGGTCAGCGCCAGCATTTCGGGCGTCAGATCCTCGAGCGTGTCCTGCCGGTTATATTCGAACACGTCATAAGCCAGCCGGTCGGTCGCGGTGAGCGCGTTGCGGTCGATCTGACGCAGCGCCGCCAAGTCGGCCTGAGCGGCGGCGCGCTCGGCGTCGAAATAGGCGTCGGAGCCGAAATCGCCGAGCCGGTCGGCATAGCGATAGTCGCCGCGGAACATCGCCTGCAGGGGGTTGCGCCTCAGGCTCGCCTCGTCGCTCTCGGCGAACAGGCGGTGCAGCCGCGTCCCCGCTTCGTTGCGGACCGGCTGGGCGGGCGCCTGGGCGGCGGGCGGGGCCGGTTCCTGGGCGAAAGCGGGCGCGGCCAGGCCGCAGGCGGCGGCGAGCAGGAGTGCGCGAAGCGTCATGAACTGGATTCCCCTCCCGAGGTGTGTCGCCGCCATAAGACAGCTAGGGGCCGGCGGCAATCGCCAATTCCGCGCTCAATAAGGGGTGAACGACGTCGAGCTCCAGGGGTGCTCCCGGTGCCATTTGGTGATGATATATTTGACCCCCGAGAGGACCGGCATGCCCTGGTGGAGCGAATAGGGATTGGGGTGCCCCTCAAGGTCCATATTGTTCCAGATCAGGAGATTGCCGGGCCGCGGCGTGACCTTGACGCCGGCGGCGGGAAAAGCGGTCTGGCCGCCTTCATGGGGCACGTTGAGAAACGCCATCGCGGTCCAGGTGCGCTGGCCGCCGCTCTTCACCATCGCCTCCCAATAAGGCTGGTCGTCGTAGAAGAAATCGTGGTGCGGCTTGAATTGCTGGCCGACCGCGTAGCGCTGGCCCTGGATGGTCTCGCCCAGTGCCGGATCGATGCCGGTAAGCTCGCTGATCTTGGCCTCGACCTGAAGGATCATCGGATGACCGGGATCGAGGTTGCAGCTTTCGCTGGTCCGGAACTCCGGGTCGATGCTGGGCGCGAGCAATTGCGAGGGGATGCGCTCGCCGTCGATCAGGCGGACCAGCGCCTTGTTCTCGGCGTCGGTCAGGAAGTCGCGGGCGACGAAGATTTCCAGCGCCGCGCAGGGGATTCGTATCACCCTGGTATCGGCCGAAAGGCGGGCAGAGACGGTCCGGCCGATCTCCGCGCGCAACGCAGCGCTGCCTTCGCTCACCCCCGTTACTCCGCGACCCGGCCTCGCGCCATCGCGAAGCCGACCCGCTCCAGCACGCGGACGTCGGCGAGCGGATCGCCCTCGACCGCGATCAGGTCCGCCGACATTCCCGGGGCGATTCGGCCGATTTCATTCTCCATGCCGAGCAGCCGCGCCGCGCCGGTGGTCGCGGACGCGATCGCCTCGGCCGGCGTCAGCCCTCCGAACTCGATGAGCTGGGCGAACTCTCCCGCATTGCGGCCATGGTCGAAGACGCCGGCGTCGGTGCCGAACACGACCGCAACGCCCGCCGCGCGCGCGGCGCGGGTGGCGACGCCCAGCTGGGCCAGCGCCTCGCGCGCCTTCTGCGCGACCGCCGGCGTGTAGCGGTTCTGGGCCAGCCCCTCGCGCACGCCGGTGAAGGCCATCAGAGTCGGCACGAGGGCGACATTGTTGCGCCGCATCGCCTGCAGCGCGGCGGCGTCGGCGAAGGTGCCATGCTCGATCGAATCGACGCCGGCCCGCGCCGCCGCCTCGATGCCGCGCGCGCCATGGGCATGGGCGGCGACCCGGAGCCCCAGCGAATGGGCGGTGGTGACGATCGCCCGCATCTCCTCGTCGGTGAAATGCGCCTCGAGGCCGCGCGCCTGCTGCGAGAGGACGCCGCCGGTGGCGGTGAACTTGATCACCTGGGCGCCGGCCCGGGCGAGCTGGCGCACCCGCTCGGCGCACTGCACCGGGCCGGTGCAGGTGTTGGCCCCCGACAGCGCCGCGATGACCTCCGGCCTGAAGCCGGTCACGTCGCCATGGCCGCCGACGATCGAGATCGCCGGTCCCGACGCGATGATGCGCGGGCCGGAGATCAGCCCTTCCGTGGTGGCGCGGGCGAGCGCGAAGCCGACCTGCGGGCCGGAGCCCAGGTCGCGCACCGTGGTGAAGCCGGCGCGCAAGGTGAGCCGCGCATTCTTGGCCCCGACCAGGGCCGCATATTCCTCCGTGTCCACCGCCTCGCGCCAGAAGGCGCCGGTCGGATCGCCGGACAGATGGACGTGCATGTCGATCAGGCCGGGCAGCACGGTGCGGCTGGACAGGTCGATCAGCCGCGCTCCCGCCGGTGCGGGCGAGAGGCCGGCGGCCACGCTCTGGATGCGGCCGTCGACGATGGTGATCGTCGAGGGGCCGGCGGCGGTGGGCCGCGACGGATCGGCGATCAGCCGTCCGGCATGGACGATGATGGTTTCGGCCGCGGCCGGCGCACCGGCAAGCAACAGAAGGGCGGCGAACAGGCGCGCGAGCATGTGGCGGACTCCCCGAATGAGGAGGCGTCCATGCGTCAGTGGCGCGGGACCTGACAAGCGAAAAGCCCGGCGCGTCGGGGACGCGCCGGGCTCTCGATTGGCTTGGGTCGCGATGCCTACCAGAAGAAGTCGTGGATTACGTCCAGGACCTCGCCGGTGTAGATGTCGACCAGCAGCACGTCGTTATAATAGCGGACCCACTGCGTCCCATATTCCGCCGCCGGCAGCCGGTAGTAGAAGGGGTCGCTCAGCCAGTAGCGCTGGTCGTAGAACAGCTGGTCGAGGAACAGGCCGATCGAGAAGCGCCGGTAGCCGTAATTGCGATAGGGCGAGTAATAAGGCGGCAGCCGGAACAGGTTGCGGTTGCGGTAGCGCCAGTCCTGCCACGAATAACGCCGGTCGCTCCGCCAGCCGCGATTCCAGTCGCGCCGGTCGCCGCGCCGGTCCTGCCGCCAGTCGCGCCGATCCTCGCGCCGGTCCTGCCGCCAGTCACGACGATCCTCGCGGCGCTCCTGGAAGGCTTCGCGTCGTTGCTCCTGCGTACCGTAGCGGATCGCATTTTCCTGGGCGCGCCGGTTGTAGCGGCGGGCGATGTCGCTGTTCTCCGTGCCCGCCGGGCCTTGCCAGCCGCCGACCGAACCCTGGCTCGACGCTCTGCCGCCACGATTGCCGCGCGAACCATCATTGTTGCCGTCATTGTCGCGCCAGCCGCCACGGCCGCCGCGCTGGCCCTCGCCGCGTTGGGCGACCTGGGCCTGGGCCGGAGCAGCCTGCACCTGTTGCTGCCGTGCCTCGACCCGCGCCGCGCGCCGCTCGGCCCGCGCCTGCTGGCGCTGGCCGTCATCCTGCGCGGCGCCGGCCCGGTCCTCGCGCTGCTCGTGGCGATTGCGGCCCTCGCGCCCGTCCTGGGCGCTTGCCGCGGCAGGGGCCAGCACGGCGCCCGCCAGCAACAGTCCGATCAAAGTCTTGCGCATCTCTTCCAACCTTTTCGACTCAGAGGGGCGAAGCCGCCCCGACGATCGGCTTTTGCCGCGAATCGGATGAGCGGCGGCTGAACCGTAACGAAAGGATCGCGAAAGGAATCAGGGGCTTGGCGGCTCGCGCCGACGCGGCGGCTCGGCCCTGAGCGCCGGCACGGCGCGCGCCGCGTCTTCCGGCCGGACCGAGGGCGGCGGCGCGCCGGCGACCGTCTCCTGCCCGGTCTTGATCCGGGCGGCGCGGCGGATCGCCTCCCTGAGCCGCGGATAGACGCCGCAGCGGCAGATATTGGTGACGGCCAAGTCGATCTCGGCGTCTGTCGGGCTGTCGCTGCGGTCGATCAAAGCGGCGGCGGCCATGATCATGCCGGGAATGCAATAGCCGCATTGCGAGACATTGTCGGCGGCGAAGGCCTGCTGGACCGGGTGCGAACGGCTCGCCGACAGGCCCTCGATGGTGACGACGAAACTGCCCTCCAGCGTGCCGATCGGGGCGCGGCAGCTCCGGACCGCCCGGCCGTCGACATGGACGGTGCAGGCGCCGCAATGGCCGGTGCCGCAGCCGAACTTGGTGCCGGTGAGATTCGAGGCATCGCGCAGCGCCCAGAGCAGGGGCGTCTCCGGGTCGAGCCGGTAGTGGACCGGCTGGCCGTTCACGGTAAAGCGCGACATGGCCGGCTCTTAGGCGGGGAGAGGAATCATGGGAAGCGAGCGGATCTCCACGAGCGTCGAGGATGGTGTCGCCCAGGTCGAGCTGGCGCGGCCCGAGAAGTTCAACGCGATGGACAAGGACATGTTCGCCGCGATCGGCGATGCGTTCCGCACCCTCGGCCGTGACCCGGCGGTAAGGGCGATCCTGCTCAGCGGCCGTGGCAAGCATTTCACCGCCGGGCTCGACCTCGAATATGCCTCGCGGCAATTCCCGCCGAGCCAGGACCCCGGCCGCGCGGCGGAGGCGCGCCTCAGGCATATCGAATGGCTGCAGGACGCGTTCAGCGCGGTGGAGGCGGCGCGCCCGCCGGTGGTCGCGGCGATCCAGGGCGGCTGCATCGGCGCCGGCGTCGATCTCGCCAGCGCCTGCGACCTGCGCGTCGCGCGGGCCGACGCCTTCTTCCAGGTCGCGGAGGTGGACGTCGCGATCACCGCCGATCTCGGCACGCTCCAGCGGCTCGCCTTCCTGATCCCGCAGGGGCTGCTGCGCGAGCTGACCTATACCGGCCGGCGGATGACGGGCGAGGAAGCGGCGCATTATGGCCTGGTCAACCGGATCGCCGGCGATCCCGTGGCCGCCGGCATGGCGCTGGCGCGGGAGATCGCGGCCAAGTCGCCGCTCGCCGTCGCCGGCGCCAAGCGCAGCCTCAACTACAGCCGCGGCCGGCCGGTCGAGGAGGGCCTGCGCGACGTCGCGACCTGGAACGCCGCCGCCTTGGTCAGCGCCGACTTGACCGAGGCGGTGCGTGCTCGGCTCGCCAAGGAGGAAGCCCGGTTCGGCCCGCTGGACGACTGAAGCCGGAACCGCGTCCTCGGTCGGCGCATTGGCCAGGCCTCATTCCTTCGCAGAGGAGCGCAACCGATGTCGACGATCCCCAACCGCGCCAGTCCCCGCGCCGTCGCCGAGCCCGAGGGAGAGGAGCGCAACGGCTCGTCCTTCCTGTTCGACAATGCCCGCCGCCTCGCCGAGACGGCGCGCGAGAATCCCGGGACGGCGCTGGCGGTGGGCGCCGGTGTGGTCGCCGCGACCGCCGCCGCAACGGTGGCGCTGACTCGCGGACGCGGCGAAACCGCCGGATCGAAGGGCCGCAAGCGCAAGGGCTGATGCCGCAGCAGGGAGTGCCCGCAACATGAACGCCAGATGAAGGCGCTTGCCTGACGCCATGGGTTCGGCCATCGTCCCGCTCCATGACCGAGCAGCCGACCGAGCCCCTCGCCCCCGATCCCAACGCCACCTTCGTCCGCGACCTGATGTCGCCGCCGATCGGCGTGTTCAGCAGCGACATGACGATCGCCGACACCGTCGAGCAGATTCGCAAGATGAGCGAGACGGCGATCGTCACATATTGTTATGTGACCGACGCCGACGGCCGGCTCGAAGGCCTGGTGGTGATGCGCGACATGTTGCTCGCCACGCCCGAGACCAAGCTTGGCGACCTCATGCTGACCGACGTCTTCTCGCTCGGCGAGAGCACGAAATTGTCGGAGGCGCTGAAGCAGGCGCTGCACAAGCATTTCCCGGTCTATCCGGTCTGCGACGCGGAAGGGCGGCTCAGCGGTCTGATTCGCGGCACCGATCTGTTCGCCGAGCAGGCAATCGAGATTTCCGCCCAAGCCGGTCAGATGGTCGGTGTCGAGAAGGAGGAACGGACCAATACGCCGTTCTCGCGCAGCCTTCGCTTTCGTCATCCCTGGCTGCAGATCAATCTGCTCACCGCCTTTGCGGCAGCCGCCGTGGTCGGCGTGTTCGAAGGAACGATCGAGCAATTGGTCGTGCTCGCCGTGTTCCTGCCGGTGATGGCGGGGCAAACCGGCAATACCGGGCTGCAGGCGCTTGCTGTCACGCTACGCGGCATGACCTTGGGTGAACTGAAGCCCGGATCGACCGGCGGGCTGCTGCTGAAGGAGACCAGCCTGGGATTCTTCAATGGCCTTCTCGTCGGCATCACCGCCGGCCTCGGCATGTTCGCTTATGCCGTGTCCAAGGGCGAGGCTGAGCCGTGGATGCTGGGCTTCACGGTGCTGGTGGCGATGACGGCAAGCTGCACGATCGCGGGCTTCGCGGGCGCGTCGATCCCGCTGGTGCTGAAGCGCTGCGGCGCCGATCCGGCCACTTCCTCGGGCATCTTCCTCACCACCGCCAGCGATATTGGCAGCTTGAGCATGTTCCTGGGGATCGCGACGATCCTGCTGCTCTAGAGCCAGCGCGCCCGCTTGAAGCGGTAGAAGAGCCAGCCGCAGAGGCCGGCGATCACGGCCAGCACGACGAAATAAGCGTAGTGCATCCTAAGCTCCGGCATGTTGTCGAAGTTCATGCCGTAAATGCCCGCGATCGCGGTCGGCACCGCCAGGATCGCGGCCCAGGCGGCAAGCTGGCGAGTGATCGCGCCGGTGCGCTGTTGCTCGAGCAGATTGCTGAACTCGAACACCGAGGTGAGGACCTCGCGCAGCCCGTCGACCAGGGCCTGCACGCGGTGGACATGATCGAGCACGTCGCGGAAATAGGGTCGCGATTCCTCGTCGATGCAGGGCAAATGCTGGCGGGCGAGCTTGCTCGCCACCTCGCCCATCGGGCCGAGCACGCGCTGGAATCGGATCAGCTCGCGCCTGAGCGTGAAGATGCGGTTGATCTCGCTGCGGCCGAGGAAATTGTCGATCGCCTGCTGCTCCATCGTCAGCACTTCCTCCTCGATCGCCTCGACCATCGGCAGATAGCCGTCGACGATGAAATCGAGGATCGCATGCAGGACATAATCGACGCCGTGCGTAAGGAGCGACGGGGCCGCCTCCAGCTTGTCGCGGAGCGAGCTGTGGGTGCGCGCCGAGACGTGGCGGACCGAAATAATGTGGCTGTGGCCGACAAAGGTCGCCGTCTCGCCATAGGCGATCACGCCCTGATCGAGATGGGCGGTGCGCGCGACCACGAAGAGCTGCTCGCCATAGATGTCGATCTTGGGCAGCTGATCGGCCTTGAGCGCGTCCTCGACCGCCAGCGGATGCAGGTCGTAATTGTCCTGGAGAATCCGCAGCTCCTCGACCGTCGGGTTGGCGATGCCGATCCAGACGAACTCGGATTTGTCGTGGGGGCACTCGATCTTCTCGTCGATCGCGACCTCGCGGACACGCTTGCCATGACGATAGAGAAAAGCGGCGATGACGGTCATGGCGGCCTCGCTATCATTTCGGGCCGGCCCGGCGTAGCAGATGGCGCGGGGGCAGTCTAAAAGCGGCGCAGGCCGGATGGCCGGGTGAAAACGGGGGTCTATGCAGCCAAGGTTCGGCGCGGACCGGTATTGCCGATTGTGGTTTGCGGCCGGCCTGGTCGTGGCGGTGCTGGCCGGCGCGTCGGAGGCGCTTGCCGCCGGCGGCCCGCGGGTGGTCGACGACGCGGCGGTCGAGACGCCGGGCGTCTGCCATGTCGAGACCTGGTTCATCGGCTCGACCGGAGCGAACCGCCTCTATCAGTTCGCGCCGGCCTGCACGCCGCGCGCGCTGCCGATGCTGGAGCTGGGCGGATCGATCACCCAGACCTGGGCGCCGGGGACGGACGACACGGTGCTGGGCGTAGCGGCGAAGGTGAACCTGGTCGATGAGACGCAGCGCGGCTGGGGTGTCGCCGTGTCGGGCGGCATCGGCCTTTCCGTCGACAGCGGCGAGGTGGATAACGCCAACATCAACGTGCCGCTGACCATTCCGGTCGGCCCGGTGCGGGTCAACGTCAACGCCTCCTGGCTGTGGAGCCGGGCCGAGGGGCATCGCGCCTTCGTCGGCGTCCAGGCGGACTGGACCATCCGCCCCGATCTCGACGTGATGGTCGAGGCCTTCACCCGCGACACCGGCCGGGCCGGCGCCCAGATCGGAGTCAGGTGGACGCCGGGCGGGGGCAATATGGATTTCGATCTGATCGCCGGCCGCTATATCGACGGGGTGACGCCGACGTCGCTAACGGCCGGCGTGATCGTGCGGTTCTGAGGGGGCGAGGGGCATGGGTGAACGGTTCGAGCGCCACCGCCAGCCCTGGCGGCAGGAGGAAATCCAGAAGCTCCACATGCTGGCGAAGAAGGGCTCGTCGCTGCGGTCGATCGCCAAGGCGCTCACCCGCAGCGAGGAATCGGTCAGGGACCGCGCTCGGGCGGACGGGCTCAGCATTGCCAAGCTCCGCTGACGGCGAATCAGTGGCCGGACCGACGCTTCGCGTCCTGGTCGATGCCGACGCCTGCCCGGTGAAGGAGGAAATCTACCGGGTCGCATACCGCACCGGCGTGCCGGTCACGGTCGTCAGCAACATGCGGATGCGGGTGCCCGATCATCCTTTGATCGACCGGGTGGTGGTCGGCGACACGTTTGACGCCGCCGACGACTGGATCGCCGAAGCGGCGGGGCCGGCGACGATCGTGATCACCGCCGACATCCTGCTCGCGGACCGCTGTTTGAAGGCCGGGGCGGCGGTGCTCGCCCCGAACGGCAAGCCGTTCACCGCGGATTCGATCGGATCGGCGATCGCTGTGCGCGCGATCATGGCCGACCTGCGCGCCGGCGGCGACCAGCTCGGCGGCCCGCCGCCCTTCGCCAAGGCGGACCGCTCGCGCTTTCTGTCGGCGCTCGATGCGATGCTGGTAAAGCTGAAGCGGGCGGCGGGATAGTCCAGCGGAGATCCATGACGGGCGCGTAACGGCGTGATAGCAGAACATCATGTTCAGCGTCGTCGTGCCGCTGTGGAACAAGCGCCATACGATCGCCATGGCGATCGAAAGCGCGCTCGGCCAGACCTGGCGCGATTTCGAGGTCATTGTCGTCGATGACGGATCCAGCGACGGCAGCCTCGAGGCCCTGGACAATTTCGGTGACCCCAGGATCAGGGTCGTAAGCCAGGCGCGCGCGGGGCCCGGCGCGGCGCGCAATGCGGGCATCGAGGCGGCGCGCGCCGGCTGGATCGCCTTTCTGGATGCGGACGATATCTGGTTGCCGCACCATCTCGCCGAGCTCGACCGCATCCGCACCGCGCATCCTGGAGCCGGCTTGATCGGCACCTCTTTCGTCTCGCGCGCGGCGGCCGAGGAAATCCAGCCGCCGCCCGCTTCGGAGCGGCGGATCGAGGCGATCAGCTACTTCGAGAAGGTGGTCTCCACGAGGCGGCTGTTCTGCACGAGCACGGCTGCGATTCCGCGCAGCACCTGTGCCGCGCTCGGCGGTTTCGGCCCGGCGCCGTGGGGGCAGGACACCGAATATTGGGTCCGCATCGCGCTCGCACGGCCGGTTGCGGCTTCCAACCAGGTCACGGCTGTCCACCGGCGGGGCACCGGGGGCATCACCGAGACGGTCGCGGCGTGCGCTCTGGGTCCGCTGCACGCCATCAGCGATATCGAGCCGCCGGTCGCTTTGCTGATCGAACGCTATCCCGGGATCGAGCGGGCGGAGCTGCGGCGGGCGATCGACTCTTATATCGACTGGAAGTTCAAGGGGTGTGTGCGCAAGTCGGCCCGGGTCGGCGATTTCAGCGCCCTACGCGCCCTGCCGCGCGTCGCGCTGCGGCCGCCGCAGCCGGCCGAGCGGTTGATCCTGATGCTGGCCCGGCTGCCGCGGCCGCTGGCCGGCGCTGCTTATGCCCTCGGCTTCCGGCTTGCCCGCGTTTTCCGACGGGACAGCTGACAGTGCCGGCGCGGGGCGGATGTGGTGCCGGAACCGGCCCATGAGGTCGCGGAGCAGGCGGCGGACGAGGAAGATCTGGGCGGCCGCCAGTGGTGCGCGCAGGGCCGGAACAGCCCGCGGCGGGGGCCGGCCTACGGTCTTGCAGTAGAGTCGTCGGCCCATCGGCGAGAGGGCCAGCTCGGCTTCGGCCAGCACCCCCCAGCCGTCATAGCCGACCCGCCCCAGCGCGGAGCGCACGCTCGGCCAGTCGATGTCCCCCTCGCCGATTTTCGCGAAGCCGAACCGGCGGGCCGGCAGATCGAACCAGAGATCCTTGAGGTGGAGGCTGCAGATGCGTGGGCCCAGGAGGTCGATCCACCCCTCCGGCCGGCCGAAGATGATGTTGCCCAGGTCCAGATAGGCGCGGACCCAAGGCGAGCCGAAGCCGTCGACATATTGCGCATAGTCGATGGGGCTCAGCAGGAAGCCGTTCCAGACATTCTCGATGCCCAGCACGATGCCGTGCTGCGCGGCGACCGGCAGGATCTCCCGGCTGATGACGTCGTGCGAGCGGTCATAGACCTCGCCATAGGTGCTGTCGGCCGCGACGCGCCCGGGGATCAGCAGCATCGTCCCCGCGCCGAGGATGTGCGCCGCCTCGATCGTCGCGATCGCCGTCTTGATGGCGGCGGCGAGCACCGCCGGATCGCCGCTCGACAGCGGGCCGGCGCAATGCGCCAGGGAATGGACGGAATGGACAATCAGCCCGGCGCGATCGGCGGCATCGCGTATCTCGGCCGGCGGGCCCGAATCCGCCTCGACCTCGACGCCCTCGAACCCCGCCTCCGCCGCGAGCGCGAGCCGCTCGCGGAACGGGAGCGCGGCGGGGAGGAGCGACAGGCGGATGGAAGGCCGGATGCGCATCGCGGGACTCCGACGGCGAATCAGCGAAGGCTGGGCACCCGGACGCGCCCTCCCTCGCTGTCTGAGCCTTGCCGGCAGACGGTTCGCCCGGGATTCGCGCCGCCTGCCGAAAGAAGGGAGCCTAGCACGCGCGCCATGCCCGTCCCAACGGGAAACGCGCTGCCGCCACCACATGCGCGAAAGATCAAGGCCTCCCCTTGCTTGTCGCCAAACCGTGGGTTATATACTGAACCATATGGTTCAGTATATCAGGCCCCGTCTCGACGCCTCGTTCGCCGCGCTCTCGGACGTCACCCGGCGCGGCGTTCTGGAGCAGCTCGGACGTGCAGACGCTTCGATCACGGAGCTTTCCGAAAAATTCCACATGACCCTCACGGGCATGAAGAAGCACGTCGGCGTCCTGGAGCGGGCGGGGCTCGTCACCACGCAGAAGGTCGGGCGCGTGCGGACCTGCAAGCTCGGCCTGCGCGGCCTGGAGGAAGAGGCGGCATGGATCGAGAGGCACCGCCAGATCTGGGACGCGCGCTTCAACGAACTGGACAAGGTTGTCGAGGAATTGAAACGGAAGGAGAAACCCGATGGAGAATGAGCCGACCCGCATGCAGAACCGCACGACGGTGGAACGCACGTCCGACCGTGAGCTGGTCGTGACGCGAACCTTCGACGGCCCGGCGCACATCGTGTTCGAGGCCTGGACCAAGCCCGAGCTGTTCAAGCAGTGGTGGGCGCCCAAGTCGATGGGCATGTTCCTGCGTTCCTGCGAGATGGATGTTCGTACGGGGGGCGGCTACCGTTTGGTGTTCGGCCACGATGCCTCGAACTCCATGGCGTTCTTCGGCAGGTATGTCGAAGTAATACCAAATGCGCGCCTCGTCTGGACCAATGACGAAGGCGGTGACGCTGGACCCGTCACCACGGTGACCTTCGAGGAAAAAGACGGCAAGACGCTGCTGGTCATGCACGAGCTCTATCCCTCGAAGGAAGCGCTCGACGCGGCCGGAACCGGGGCGGCGGATGCGATGGGCGAGACGTTCGAGCAGCTGGACGAGCTTCTCGTTGCCCTGGGCGCGAATGTGGGAGGGCCGTGACCGGCGCGTCCTGTGCCAGCTCCTCCGCCACGTCACATCGCCAAAGCGGCGGCCCGATTGCATCAGCTTCGCTGGCGGCCAGCGATCGCATTGACGAGAACGTGATCAAGCTGACCTACGTTCCTGCCTAGGCGATGCTGTTCAACGCGCGCGCAACAAGGCTCCCGATGCGCCGATCTTTCGCCCCTCGGCAAAGGCTGGCCGGCCGTTGACCAGCACGAGATCGAACCCCTCGGCCTGGGCCAACGGATCGACAAAGGTCGAGCGGGCCCTGACCCGGGCGGGGTCGAAGAGGACGAGATCGGCCTTCGCGCCCGGCCGAACGATGCCGCGGTCGCGCAGGCCCAGGATTTGGGCGGGAAAGCCGGTCGCCTTGCGAACCATCTCCTGCAGCGTCAGCCTACCTGTCCGGACGACATAATCCTCGATCAGCTTCGCATAGGTTCCGGTCGCGCGCGGATGCCGCATGCCCGGCCCGCCGTCGGTCGAGAAGGCGACGTGGGGATCGACGAGCAGCGCGTCCTGCAGCGCCTGATCCATGGTGAAATGCGCGCCGGAGCCGCCCTCGGGGCCGAG
>NZ_JBQTIN010000131.1:0-2055 GCF_052388015.1 Sphingosinicella sp. | reverse complement strand
AATCTCCGCCGCATTGCCGAGCAGGCCGACCGAAATCGGCTCGTCGGCGGCGCGGATCAGCTCCAGCGCCTCGTCGATGCTGGTCGCGCGCCGGTCGAGATAGCGCGTCTCCAGCCGCTTCTGAATGCGGCTCTCCTGGCACTCGATCGCGATGCAATGCGCGCCGGCCATCACAGCGGCGAGCGGCTGGGCTCCGCCCATGCCGCCGAGGCCGGCGGTCAATATCCATTTGCCGCGAAGATCGCCGCCATGATGTTGGCGGCCCATCTCGACGAAGGTTTCGTAGGTGCCCTGAACGATCCCCTGGGTGCCGATGTAGATCCAGGAGCCGGCCGTCATCTGGCCGTACATCATAAGCCCCTTGCGATCGAGCTCGTTGAAATGGTCCCAGGTCGCCCAGTGCGGCACGAGATTGGAATTGGCGATCAGGACGCGCGGCGCGTCCTTGTGGGTCGGAAAGACGCCGACCGGCTTGCCGGACTGGACGAGCAGCGTCTCATCTTCCGCGAGACGCTTTAAGGTTGAAACGATCGCGTCGTAGCTCTCCCAGTCGCGCGCCGCGCGGCCGATGCCGCCATAGACGACGAGCTCCTCCGGCGCTTCGGCCACGGCGGAATCGAGATTGTTCATCAGCATCCGCATCGCCGCCTCGGTCGTCCAGCTGCGGCAGCTGAGCTCGGTTCCGGTCGGCGCGGCGATATGGCGGCTGTTGTCGCGTCTCGAATCCATCTCCGTCCTTCTTCCCCTCCCGCTCGCGGGAGGGGTTAGGGGAGGGGGTGTCTTTGATCAACAAGCCCTCCCCTCGATCCCCTCCCGCAGGCGGGAGGGGAGGGTTAGGCGTCCTCGCCCGCGAATATTCGCCGTTCCGGCCCGGGCAGGCCGATCCAGTAGGAAAGCTCGGCCGGCCGCTCGACCCGCCAGACGCAAAGGTCCGCAGCCTTGCCGGCGGTGACGGTGCCGATCTCCTCCTGCAAGCCCAGCGCCGCCGCGCCCTCGCGCGTCATCCCGGCCAGCGCCTCCTCCGGCGTCAGGCCGAACAGGGTGCAGGCCATCGACATGATCAGCGTCGCCGAGGTGACCGGCGAGGTGCCGGGATTGCAATCGGTCGCCACCGCCATCGGCACCTTGTGCCGGCGCAACAAATCGACCGGCGGCTTGTGCGTTTCTTTCAACGCATAGAAGGCGCCGGGGAGCAGCACCGCGACCATCCCCGCCTCGGCCATCGCCGCCGCCCCGGCCTCGTCGAGATGCTCGAGATGGTCGGCCGAGAGCGCATGATGCTCCGCCGCCAGCGCCGCGCCGTTCAGGTTGCTGAGTTGCTCTGCGTGGAGCTTCACCTTCAGGCCATGCGCCGCAGCCGCCTCGAACAGGGCGTCCACCTCGTCCGTCGTGAAGCCGATCCCCTCGCAAAAGGCGTCGACCGCGCTCGCCAGGCCCTCGCGCGCCGTCGCGGGAATCATCGTTTCCGCGGCGAGTGCGACGAATTCGTGCCGGCGATCGGCGAATTCGGGCGGCAGCGCGTGCAGCGCGAGCAAGGTACGCACGATCCGCACCCGCTCGCTCGTCGCCAGAGAACGCGCCGCGCGCAGCATTTTCAGTTCCGTATCGACGTCGAGCCCGTAGCCGGACTTGATCTCGACCGTCGTCACGCCGCCCGCCATCAGTGCCTTCAGCCGAGGGCGCGACGCTTCGACCAGCTCCGCCTCGCTCGCACTGCGCGTCGCTTTGACGGTAGAAAGGATGCCGCCGCCGGCCGCGGCGATCTGCTCATAGGTCGCGCCTTCCAGCCGCGCCTCGAACTCGTGCGCGCGGTTGCCGGCGAAGACGAGATGGGTGTGGCAGTCCACCAGTCCCGGCGTCACCCAGACGCCGTCCAATTTCTCGACGCTCTTCGCCTGATAGCCGGCCAGCTCGGTCCGCCGCCCGACGCGGACGATCCGCCCGTCCTGGATGCCGATCGCGCCATTCTCGATCGCGCCGAACGGCCCGGCGACACCCGGGTCCATCGTGGCGATATGGCAGTCGATCAGCAGGCGGTCCCACATGGCCTCGCCT
>NZ_JBQTIN010000130.1:0-11112 GCF_052388015.1 Sphingosinicella sp. | reverse complement strand
AACAACAAGACCAAGCGGACGTTCCTGCCGAACCTGCAGAACGTGACCCTGATTTCCGACGCGCTGGCGCGCGGCGTGAAGCTGCGCGTCTCGATGAACGGCCTTCGCTCGGTCGAGCATGTCGGCGGGCTCGACAATTGGCTGGTCAAGACGGCCGACGACAAGCTCAGCCTCAAGGCGCGCCGCCTGAAGCGCGAGATCGCCAAGAAGCAGAGCGAGGCCGCGGCCGCCTGAGCGCGGCCCGCGAATCGCATTCCACCGTCATCGCCATTGATCGGCCGACGCTTGGTCCGGCCGCGCTGACGCGCGCTTCTCTCTCATTCCGTTCAGGTTTCTCAGTATTTTCCTGAACGGTTGCTGTCGATCATGTTCAGCGCCGGGCCAAGCGAATCATGCGAAAAGCTCCGCATGTCGAATGGGTTGCGCGTCATCCGGCGCCGATCCGCAGACGAGAGGAGTTGCATACCATGTTCAGGAAACTCATCCTTTCCGCCGCCGTCGCCGGAACCGCGCTGACCGCGCTGCCGGCCGCCGCGCAGGCGCAGGACCGCGGCTATTATGACGGCTATGGCTATCAGCAGACCTATCGCGGCGACCGCTACGACCGCCGCTACGATCGCTCCAGCCGCTACGACCGCCGCCATTATGACCGGCGCTACCGCAACCATTACGGCCGCCGCTGCAACGGCACGACCGGCACGATCCTCGGCGCCATCGCCGGCGGTCTGCTCGGCCGCGCCATCGACGGCGGCCGCGACCGGACCGCGGGCACGATCATCGGCGCCGGCGCCGGCGCGCTCGCCGGCCGCGCGATCGATCGCCAGGATTGCCGCCGCTAGCGGCTCACCACTCCCTCCTGTGGCGTAATGAGGGACGGGGCCGGTCATCCCGCAAGGAATGGCCGGCCTCGATACGTTTCAGGGCTGGTCGAACAGGCCGGCGAGCTGCTCGATCATCGTCCCGCCGAGCTGCTCCGCGTCCATGATGGTGACGGCGCGGCTGTAATAGCGGGTCACGTCGTGGCCGATGCCGATCGCGACCAATTCGACCGGCGAGCGCGCCTCGATCCAGCCGATCACCTGTCGCAGGTGCTTTTCAAGGTAAGTGCCGGAGTTCACCGACAGGGTGGAATCGTCGACCGGCGCGCCGTCCGAGATCACCATCAATATCTTGCGCTCCTCGACCCGGCCGATCAGCCGGTTGTGGGCCCACATGAGCGCCTCGCCGTCGATATTCTCCTTCAAGAGCCCCTCGCGCATCATCAGGCCGAGGCTTCGCCGAGCATGTCGCCAAGGCTGGTCGGCGCGCTTGTAGAGGATGTGGCGCAAATCGTTGAGCCGGCCGGGATGGGGTGGGCGTCCGTCGGCGAGCCATTTCTCGCGGCTCTGGCCGCCCTTCCAGGCCCGCGTGGTGAAACCCAGGATCTCGACCTTCACCCCGACCCGCTCCAGCGTCCGGGCGAGGATGTCGGCGCTGATCGCCGCGATCGAGATCGGCCGGCCGCGCATCGAGCCTGAATTGTCGATCAGCAGGGTGACGATCGTGTCGCGAAACTCGGTGTCGGTCTCGACCTTGTAGGACAATGAATGGGCCGGGTTGACGATCACCCGCGCCAGCCGCGCAGCGTCGAGCAGCCCTTCCTCCTGGTCGAAGTCCCAGGAGCGCGTCTGCTGCGCCATCAGCCGCCGCTGGAGCCGGTTGGCGAGCTTGGTGACCGCGCCTTGCAGGTGGACGAGCTGCTGGTCGAGATAGGTCCTGAGCCGCCCCAGCTCCTCCTCGTCGCACAGCTCGCCGGCCTCGACGACCTCGTCATATTGCGGTGTGTAGATCTTGTAGCCGAATGACGGCGCGAGGTCGGAGAGCGGCCGGTTGGGGCGGTAGGGGACCGCGCCTTCCTCCTCCTCGCCGCTGCCCTCGCCGGCCTCGGACATATCCTCTTCGGACCAGTCGCTGTCCTGCTCGCCATCGCCCTCCTGCGCCTCGCCGCGGATTTCGGCGTCGCCGCGGCCGCTCTCGTCTTCGGAGCCCTGATCTTCGTCATCGCCCTCGCTGGCGTCGTCGCCGCCTTCGTCCTCGCCGGTTTCGGGCTCCATCGGCGCCTCGGGCTCGCCCTCGACCAGCTCGAGGTCGCGCAGCAGCTTGCCGACCAGCGCGGCGTAGGCGGCCTGGTCGTCGAGCGCGAGGCCGAGCGCATCGAGGTCCGTGCCGGCTTTCTCCTCGATCCAGTCCTCGATCATGTCGAGGCCGGCGCGCGCCTCCTTGGGCGGCGTCTCCCCGGTCAGCCGCTGGCGCGCGATCAGCCCGATGGCCGAAGCCAAAGGCACCTCCTCGCGGCTGCGCGCCCGGGTCAGCGGGTCGGTCCTGAGTCGCATCTCCGCCAGCCGCGCGAGATTGTCGCGCACCCCCGCCATGCCGCGCGCGCCCAGCGCCTCGCAGCGCGCCTGCTCCGCCGCGTCGAACACGGCGCGGGCGACCTCGTCGGCCGGAGCCTTGCGCGCATGCAGCGCAGCGTTGTGATGACGCAGCTTGAGCGCCGCCGCGTCGGCGAAGCCCCGCGCCTCCGCGACATCGCGCGCGCTCAGCGTCCGTCCCGGCAGCGGCGCCTTTACGCTCTTGCCGCTCGCCGAGGGTGCGTCGCTGGTCAGCGACAGCTCGATCTCGGCGTCCCCCGCGATCGCCCGCGTCGCCCCGGCCAGCGCCTGACGAAAGGATTCGAGCGGATTTTCCTCGGCCATCAGGCCTTGCCGACGACGCTCTCGGGAAGGTCCTTGCCGAACACGCGCTGATAATATTCGGCGACGGTCGCCCGCTCCGCCTCGTCGCATTTGTTCAGGAAGGTGAGACGGAAGGCGAAGCCGACATCGTCGAAGATCAGGCTGTTCTGCGCCCAGCTGATCACGGTGCGCGGGCTCATCACGGTCGAGATGTCGCCGTTGATGAAGCCGCGGCGGGAGAGCTCGGCGACCTTGATCATCTTCTCGACCTCGGCCCGGCCGCCCTCATGATCATATTCGCCGGACTTGGCGAGGACGATCCGCGCCTCGGTCTCGGCCGGCAGATAATTGAGAGTCACGACGATATTCCAGCGGTCCATCTGGCCCTGATTGATCTGCTGGGTGCCATGGTAGAGGCCGGTCGTGTCGCCGAGGCCGACCGTGTTGGTGGTCGCGAACAGCCGGAAATAGGGATGCGGCCGGATCACCTTGTTCTGGTCCAAGAGGGTCAGCTTGCCCTCGGTCTCCAGCACCCGCTGGATCACGAACATCACGTCGGGCCGCCCGGCGTCATATTCGTCGAAGACGAGCGCAGTGGGGGTCTGCAGCGCCCAGGGGAGCAGCCCCTCGCGAAACTCGGTCACCTGCTGGCCGTCCCTCAGCACGATCGCGTCGCGGCCGATCAGGTCGATGCGGCTGATATGGGCGTCGAGGTTGATCCGGATCATCGGCCAGTTGAGGCGGGCGGCGACCTGCTCGATATGGGTCGATTTGCCGGTGCCGTGATAGCCCTGGACCATCGTGCGGCGGTTCTTGCCGAAGCCGGCGCAGATCGCGAGCGTGGTGTCCGGATCGAAGACATAGGCCGGGTCGAGGTCCGGCACCCGCTCGTCCGCCTCGGAGAATGCCGGCACCTCCATGTCGGAATCGATCCCGAACAGCTCGCGCACCTTCCTCATCTGGTCGGGCGCGTCCATCACGGTCGCGGCGCGGCTGTCCGGGTTCACGTTGGGAATGTCTGCCATGTCTCGTCTCTGGTTCACGCGAAGGCCGGCCGGCTCTTGAGCGCCGTATAAGCCTCGATCACCGCCCGCAACGCTTTCTCGTGGGAGCGGTCGCCGCCATTATGGTCCGGATGATAGCGGCGCAGCAGCTCGGTGTAGCGCACGCGCAGCCGCCTGCGGTCCGCGTCGACCTCCAGGCCCAACAGCTTAAGCGCCCGGCGATCGCCGTCGCTGAGCGGCCTGCCGTCCTTGCGCTCCCGCACCCGCCGCACCTGGAACCGCGCGCCGATCGCGTCGAGCGGATCGGCGAAATCGGCCCAGCGGGGCGGCCGGTCCGCGCCGTTCGCCGCGAAGGCGCGCGTCTCGCGCTCCCAGCCGCCATAGGGATTCTGGGCGGCGCTGATCTCGTCGACGCTCATCCCCTCGAACCAGTTGTAGCGGTCGTTGAACTCGCGAACATGGTCGAGGCACAGCCAGCGCCAGTCGCCCGGCCCGTCGAAGCCGGGACCCAGCGCGCCGGGCGCGCGAAACTCGCCCGGCTCCCGGCAGCCCGGATGGGCGCACCTTTCGTTCTTGCCTTCGACGCGGCCATGAAATCGCTGCGTCCGTCTCGCGCTCGCCAACGCTTGCTCCCTTTGTTGTGCGACCCCTCTATATAGGGCGAATGAACGCCCGCTCCACCGGCCCGGTCGCCGCCGAGATCGAAAAACGCCTGCGCGATGCGCTCGCTCCGTCGCATCTCGCCGTGATCAACGACAGCGCGAAGCATCACGGCCATGCCGGCGACGACGGCAGCGGCGAAAGCCACTTCACCGTCGAGATCGAAGCCGACGCATTCGCCGCTATGACCCGCCTCGAACGCCAGCGCGCGATCAACGCCGCGCTCGGCGATTTGATGCGGGGGCGCGTTCACGCGCTCGCCATCCGGGCGCGGGCGCCGGGGGAATAGACTCAGCCCCGGTCCCGCACGATCCTGGCCCAGGGGTTGAGATCGGCCTCGGCGACCTTCATCAGCCTATTGCGGTCGCGATGCAGAAAAGACTCGTCGCGGCCCTTCACCATCAGAATCGTGTCCGAGATGTAGCTCCACGAACCGTCATCGTGGAAATCGACCTGGAGCCGATAGGAGTCGGTGCGGAAGGCATGGTCGAGGAAGGTGGTCGAGCAGATGCCATATTCCGTCTCCCCGCGCCTGGCCTCCACGATGAGCCGCCTCGCATCCGGTTCCGCATGCCCGGCTGCGATGGCGATCTGGCCACGGGGAATAGCGAGGGTCTGGAGCACGAGACCCGTTTCCTTCTCCCACAGCCAATAGCCGACCTGGTCGTGGAAGGTGATATCCTCCTCCGGCGTGTTGATGTGGACGTGGTAGCGCAGGCCGTAGAAGAGCTGTGGACCGTTCGCCTGCGGATCGATCGGCTGCATCTCGATCCGCTCGAGATAGTCGCGATGCTCGGGCCCGTCGGCCTTCGGGTTGACGTCGCGTCCGCGGCGCCCCTCCCAGACCCCCGCGAGGCGGGAGAGCGGTCCCAGATTGGCCAGGGTTTCGGGGTCGACATCCTCCGGTTCGGTGAAAATGTCGTCCGGAATATCCATGGCTCTCTTCCGCTGCGATTCGAATGCACGAACGGCCATAGCCGACCGGAGACGAGTCCTCGAAGCGCGCTTTGCGTGCCATTCTTGTCCGTTGCGGCTAGGATGATGGTATGGCCGACAACCTGTTCCTCCAGACTCTGCTCCCCACCACCCACGATCTCGGGGGGTTCAAGGTGCATCGGACGCTCCCGCACCGCGAGCGGACAACGATCGGGCCGTTCATCTTCTTCGACCAGATGGGCCCGGCGCACCTCGCGCCCGGGATCGGGATCGACGTCCGGCCGCACCCGCATATCAATCTCGCCACCGTCACCTATCTCTTCGCCGGCGCGATCAACCATCGCGATTCATTGGGCACCTTCGCGACGATCGAGCCAGGCGCGGTCAATCTGATGACCGCCGGCAAGGGCATCACCCATAGTGAGCGATCGCCCGCCGCCGTCCGCGCGGAGGGGCCGGAACTCAGCGGCATCCAGACCTGGCTCGCTCTGCCTTCCGACAAGGAGGAGATGGACCCGGCCTTCGAGCATGTCGCCAAGGCCGATCTGCCGGTGATCGACGGCGGCGGCGCGCAAGCGCGTGTCGTGATGGGAACGCTCTGGGGCGCAACCGCGCCGGTCACCTGTCACAGCCTGACCATCTATGCCGACATCGTGCTCGATCCGGGCGGCGCGATCCCGATCGACGCCGATGCCGAGGAGCGCGGCCTCTATCTCGCCCTCGGCGACGCCTCGCTCGACGGCGAGCCGCTCCAGCCTTCGACGCTCTATGTGTTGCGCCCGGGCGTCCGCGCCACTTTGCGCTCGGAGCGCGGCGGCCGGGTCATGCTCTGCGGCGGCGCGGCGCTAGACGGGCCGCGCCACGTCTTTTGGAACTTCGTCTCCTCCCGCCGCGACCGGATCAACCAGGCCAAGGAGGACTGGAAAGCCGGCCGCTTCGCCTTGCCGCCGGACGACCATGACGAGTTCATCCCCCTCCCCGAAATCGTGAAGACGGTGAGCTATCCATGACCGCGCTCACCACCTCCCGCATCCCGCTCTCCACGGGCGTCACGCTCAACGTCCAGCAAGGCGGGCCGGAGGACGCGGAGGCGATCGTCCTGCTCCACGGCTTTCCCGAATCACACCGCACCTGGCGCGCGGTCGCGCCGGCGCTGGCGGAGGATTTCCGCGTCGTCGCGCCGGACCAGCGCGGCTTCGCCGACTCCGACAAGCCCGAAGGAAGCGCGGCCTACGAAACTGACCGGATCCTCGAAGACCTGATCGCTTTGGCCGATGCTTTGGGCTTGAAGCGTTTCACTCTGGTCGGCCATGATTGGGGCGGCGCGGTCGCCTGGTTCGCGGCGCTCAAGCGGCCTGACCGGATCGCGCGGCTCGTTATCGTCAACGCGCCGCACCCGCTCGTCTTCCAGAAAAGCCTGATCGACAACCCGGCCCAACGCGCCGCCTCGCAATATATCACCGCCTTCCGCAATCCGGCGATGGAGGAGGGCATCGCGCGGATGGGGTTCGAGACCTTCTACGAAAAGACGTTCGGCGGCCATGCCGATCTGGCGCTGATCGAGCCCGAGGAGCGGCAGGCCTATCTCGACCAATGGTCGGCGCCCGGCGCGCTGACCGCGATGCTCAACTGGTACCGGGCGAGCGGGATCGTCGTGCCCGCGCCGGGCGAGCAAGCGGCCGCGCCGGCCTGGACGACGGCGCCCTTCCCGCGCCTCGCCATGCCGACTTTGGTCGTCTGGGGTCTCAAGGACAAGGCGCTGCTCCCGGTCCAGCTCGAGGGCCTGCACGATTTGATCGACGACCTGCGCCTCGTGCCCGTCCCCGAGGCCGGTCATTTCATCCCCTGGGAGCAGCCTGAACCGGTGATCGCGGCGATCCGGGATTTCATGCGCGAGACGACCTAGCTATGGCCACCCGCATGGCGACCACCCCCAAACGCTCCGTCTCCCGCTCAGCCGCCCGCCTCGCCGCGGTGCAGGCGCTCTATCAGCAGGAGATGGAGGGGACTCCGGTCGCGCGGCTGCTGCATGAATTCCACCACCATCGCCTCGGCGCGACGATCGGGGACGACCAATATGCCGATGCCGAGGTCGATTTCTTCGATGACGTGGTGGCAGGCGCCCTCGCGCGGCGCGACGAGCTGGACGGGCTAATCGAAGCGAAGTTGGCCTCGGGCTGGACGCTGGCCCGGCTCGACAAGCCGATGAAGGCGATCCTGCGCGCCGGCGCCTATGAGCTCGCGGCGCGCCCCGACGTGCCGACGGCCGGCGTAATCAGCGAATATGTCGATGTCGCCAAGGCCTTCTTCGACGCGCGCGAGAGCGGCTTCGTCAACGGCCTGCTCGACGCGCTGGCGAAAGAGGTGCGGAAATGAGCTTTCCTCCCTGCGAGCGAAGCTCGTGGGGAGGGGGACCGCGTGAAACGCGCCTCCCCATCGCTTCGCGACGGGGAGGACAGGTGAGTTCCGAAGCCGCCTTCATCGATTCGCTGCGCGCGCTGGCGACGGATTCCGCAGCGCGCGGGCTTCTCGACGACGCGGCGGCGCTGACGGTAGGCGGAGAGACGCTCGTCCTGACCCACGACATGATCGCCGAGGGCGTCCACTATCTCCCGGACGACCCCCCCGCCGATGTCGCGTGGAAGCTGGTCGCGGTGAACCTTTCCGATCTCGCCGCCAAGGGCGCGCGGCCGATCGGGGCGCTGCTGGGCTTCTCGCTGGGGGAGGAGTCATGGGATCGCGCCTTTGCCGAAGGACTTGGACCGGCGCTTGCGGCGTTCGGCATGCCACTCCTCGGCGGCGACACGGTGGCATTGCCCGCCGGCGCCCCGCGTGTGCTCGGCCTCACCGCCCTCGGTCGCGCCGGGCCGATCGTGCCTTCGCGGGCGGGCGCGGTTCCCGGCGACCGGCTCTGGGTCAGCGGGTCGATCGGCGATGCGGGCGCGGGGCTCAAGCTGCTGCGCGAGGGCAAGGACGAGCCCGCCGCATTGATCGAACGTTATCGAAATCCACGCCCCCGCCTCCAAGCCGGACAGCGGCTCGCCGGCCTGGTCAGCGCGATGATGGACGTGTCGGATGGCCTGCTGATCGACGCCGCGCGCCTTGCCGCGGCAAGCCGCTGCGGGTCGGCGATCCGGCTCGACTGGCTGCCGCTGTCGACCGCCTTGCTCGACCTTGGCGGCGACGATCGGGCGACACGACTGGCGGCGGCAAGCGCCGGCGACGATTACGAGCTCTTGTTCGCCGCCCCGCCTGACCGGACGAGCGCGATCGAAGCGCTGGCCGACGAGCTTGGCTTGCCCTTATCGACTATCGGCCAGTGCGAGCCGGGCACGGGCCTCCGCCTGCTCGATGGCGATATGCCCGTCCCGCTGCCGGAGAGGCTCGGCTTCGAGCACGGTTGAAACCCTCGTTTATCCCCCCTAAAGGCCGCGCCACAACGGCGCGCCTCGCGGGGGCGACGAGCGCCTAACCCATTCCTTCTCAGGGGAAGATCATGAACGTTGTGCTCATCGCCATCGGCTGCGGCCTGCTTGCCGTGCTCTATGGCCTCATCACCATCATGCAGGTGCTCAAAGCGCCGGCCGGCAACGAGCGGATGCAGGACATCGCCGCCGCCGTACAGGAAGGCGCGCGCGCCTATCTCGCCCGTCAGTATCGCACCATCGCGATCGTCGGAATCATCGTCGCCGGCCTCGTCTTCTACTTCCTCGGCCTGGTCTCGGCGATCGGCTTCCTGATCGGGGCCTTGCTCTCGGGCGTGACCGGCTTCGTCGGCATGAACGTCTCGGTGAAGGCCAATGTCCGCACCGCCGAGGCCGCGCGCACCTCGCTCCAGGGCGGGCTCACCATGGCGTTCCGTTCCGGCGCCATCACCGGCATGCTCGTCGCCGGCCTGGGCCTGCTCGCGATCGCCGGCTTCTTCTGGTATCTGATCGGCCCCGGCGCCCATGCGCCGAACAGCCGCATCGTCGTCGACGGCCTCGTCGCCCTCGCGTTCGGCGCCTCGCTCATTTCCATCTTCGCCCGTTTGGGCGGCGGCATCTTCACCAAGGCCGCGGACGTGGGCGCCGACCTGGTCGGCAAGGTCGAGGCCGGCATCCCCGAGGACGATCCCCGCAACCCGGCGACGATCGCCGACAATGTCGGCGACAATGTCGGCGACTGCGCCGGCATGGCCGCCGACCTGTTCGAAACCTATGTCGTTACGATCGGCGTCACCATGGTTTCGATCGCCTTGCTCGTCACCGGCGTCGCGGCCGATCTGCTGCTCCAGCTGATGGCGCTGCCGCTGCTCGTCGGCGGCGTCTGCATCGTCACCTCGATCATCGGCACCTATATGGTCCGCCTCGGCTCCGGCCAGTCGATCATGGGCGCGCTCTACAAGGGCTTCTGGACCTCGGCGGTGCTCGGCGCAGTCGCGATCTACTTCGCCACTCAATATACCCTGGGCGACATGAACGCGACGCTCGCCACCTTACCGGGCACGAGCGGCGAGACCGTGACGCTGACCGGCATGAAGCTGTTCTGGTGCATGCTGATCGGCCTCGGCCTCACCGGCGCTCTGGTCTGGATCACCGAATATTATACCGGCACCAACTACCGCCCGGTGCGGACCATCGCCCGCGCGTCGGAGACCGGTCACGGCACCAACGTGATCCAGGGCCTGGCGATCAGCCTCGAATCCACCGCTTTGCCGACGCTCGTCATCGTCGTCGCGGTGATCGCCTGCTACCAGATCGCCGGCGTCATCGGCGTCGCCTTCGGCGCGACCTCGATGCTGGCGCTGGCCGGCATGGTCGTCGCGCTCGACGCTTACGGCCCGGTCACCGACAATGCCGGCGGCATCGCCGAGATGGCCGGCCTGCCGGAGGACGTGCGCACCCGCACCGACGCGCTGGATGCGGTCGGCAACACGACCAAGGCGGTCACCAAGGGCTATGCGATCGGCTCCGCCGCGCTCGCCGCGCTCGTCCTGTTCGGCGCTTACACGACCGACCTCGCTCTGTTCTTCCCGAACGTGGCGGTCGATTTCAGCCTGTCCAACCCCTATGTCATCGTCGGGCTGCTGCTCGGCGCCCTCTTGCCGTACCTGTTCGGCGCCTTCGGCATGACCGCCGTCGGCCGCGCCGCCGGCGCGGTGGTCGAGGACGTCCGGGCCCAGTTCCGCGACAATCCGGGGATCATGGAAGGCACCAGCCGGCCCAATTACGGCCGCACCGTCGATCTCGTCACCCGGGCGGCGATCCGCGAGATGATCGTGCCGTCGCTGCTGCCGGTGCTGGCGCCGATCGCGGTCTACTTCATCATCACCTGGGTGGCCGGTCAGGGCGCGGGCTTCGCCGCATTGGGCGCCTTGCTGCTCGGCGTGATCGTCTCGGGCCTGTTCGTCGCCATCTCGATGACCTCGGGCGGCGGCGCCTGGGACAATGCCAAGAAGTATATCGAGGACGGCAATTATGGCGGCAAGGGCTCCGAGGCGCACAAGGCCGCGGTGACCGGCGACACGGTCGGCGATCCCTATAAGGACACCGCCGGCCCAGCGGTGAACCCGATGATCAAGATCACCAACATCGTCGCCCTGTTGCTGCTGGCGGCGCTCGCCCACGCGGCTTGAGCGTTTCGATATGGAGGGCCTGCCGAACCCGGTTCGGCAGGCCCTTTCTTGATCTTTACTAGGGTCCGGACTCATTAGAGCCACCAGATAACGGTGGCGGCGATGGCGATGGTTGCCATGAAGGTCTTGATGTTGCGGTCGAAGCGCATGGCGACCCTTCGCCAGTCCTTGAGGCGGCAGA
>NZ_JBQTIN010000129.1:0-11155 GCF_052388015.1 Sphingosinicella sp. | reverse complement strand
CTGATGCTGTTCGACGTGAACCCGTCGCTCGCCGCCGGCGGGACGGCCCAGCTCGTCTTGCGCTTCGAGCGCGGCCAGACGCGCACCCTCGATGCTCGGATCGTCGATGCCGGCGGAGAGCATGAAGACCACTGACCGGCCGCTCACACCGGCCGAGCGCAAGATCGTCGCCGCGGTCTTCGGCGAAGCGATCGATCCCGCGCCGGTCCGCATCTATCGCCGCAAATGGTGGCCCTTCCAGCCGCGTAACATGTTGATGGCGCCCTGCGGCCACCTCCATGTCCCGGCGAAGAGCGATCTGTGGAGCGACGATTACAGCGCCGAGGACATCAAGCTCCAGGGCCTGTTCGTCCATGAGATGACCCACATCTGGCAGGCACAAGCCAAAGGCCGCTTCTATCTGCCGCTGATGCGTCACCCTTTCTGCCGTTACAAATATGAGCTGGAGCCCGGCCGCCCGTTCAACTGGTACGGGATCGAGCAGCAGGCCGAGATCGTTCGCCACATTTTCATTCAGCGCATGGGCTGGACCGACTTCGGCGCGCCGCCGCTTGGCAAGCTCGAAAGCCTGCTTCCTTTCGGCCCGCGAGATGCTAGCCTTGGCCCGACCAAGAGGGACATGGCATGACCGAAGCGGCGCTCGATTCCTTCCGGCCGTCCACATGGGGCTGGCTGCGCGGCACGATGGCGGGATGGGGCACGATCCTGCTCGGCCTCGCCGGCGTGGCGGGGACGATCCTCGCCTCCGCCGGCACATTGCCGCTGCCCGGCTTCGAATGGGCGCCGCTGGTGCTGCTCGTCGCGGCGGTGGTGATCGTGATCGTCAAATGGATCCAGAACCTCGCCGCCAGCTACGAGCTGACCGAGGAGCGGCTGATCGTCCGGCGCGGGATCATCATGAAGAGCATCGACGAGATCGAGCTCTACCGGGTGAAGGACGTCCGCATCGATTTCTCGATCGTCAACCAGCTCGCCGGCATCGGCAGGATCTCGATCACCTCCAGCGACGAGACGACGCGGACAACGGGAGAGCTGGTCCTCCACGACATCGAGCGCGCGCGCGAGCGGCGCGAGCAGCTCCGCCGCCTCGTCGACACCGCCCGCCAGAAGCGCCGGGTGCGCGAGATCGACATGGTCCATGAGGACATCTAGCTACGGATTGAGGTCCGGCTCTTCGTCCAGCTCGCCGTAAAGCTCGTCAAGGTCATTGTCCTCCAGCAGACGCAGCAAGGCATCGAAGCCGGGAATCACGAAATAGCCCTGCTGGAAGGCGTCGGAGCGGTAGCGGGTGCGGAGCACGCGCCGCAGATCGAACAAGCGGCGGCGGGGCTCCGGGCTGTCCAGCGCGAAACGGCTCTCACCGAAGCTCGACAGCAGGCCGGCGCCATAGATGCGTGGGGCGCCATCCTCCAGCGCCAGGCCGAACTCGACGCTGTACCAGTAGAGCCGCGCCAGCCGGTGCAGCGCCCCGGCCTTCATCGCCGCGAGCCCGGCCGCGCCCATCGCCTGCATGAAATCCGCCACCGCCGGCTGGGCGAGCAGCGGCACATGGCCGAACACGTCGTGGAACACGTCCGGCTGCTCGATATAGTCGAGGCTATCCGCGGCGCGGATGAAATTGCCGGCCGGAAAGCGGCGCCGGCTCAGATGGGCGAAGAACACCTCGTTCGGGACGAGCCCGGGCACCGAGACGATCGTCCAGCCGGTCCGCGCGAACAGCCGCTCGTTCAATTCGTCGAAATCGGGAATGCCGGGCCGCGACAGGCGCAGCACGTCGAGCCCCTGGAAGAACTCCCGCACGGCGCGGCCCTGCAGCGCCGCGCTCTGGCGGGCGAAGAGAGTGTCCCAGACGGCGTGCTCGGCTGGCATGAACCGTTCCCAGTTCTGCGGGATGGTCCAGTCGGCATTTCTGGGGGCGATAAGGTCTCGGGTGAGCATAAGGTCTCCAAATGCGAAAACCCCGCCCGGATGATCCGGACGGGGTGTGATCTGTCGAAATCTCGGCTGTTAAGCGCGCGTCAGATCGGTCCCGCCCGGGCGAGCCGATAATAATAGACGGAGGCGATCATCCAGCGCATCGTCATCCCGCTCGCCCTAATCGGGCCGCCCTGTCAAGAGCCTGAACGGCGCAGGCGCCGTGCGAGCGCCTCCTCGATCGCCCGATAGGCACTGCGCCCGCGCGGCGGGTCGGCGCCGTTGCCGGTCGCGTAATAGGCGATGCCGACGCCCCGCACGGGATCGATCCAGACCCCGGACCGCAGGCTGTAGGCGTCCCCGGCATGGCCCAGCATCGCGCGACCGCCGCCGAACAGATCGTCATTGCAGCCGGCGGCGGAAACCGTCAGGAGCTGAACGGCGAGGCCATAGGCACAGTAGAATCCCTGGTCGGTTTCGCCGTTCGCGCCATTGAAGGTCCAAAGCGGCATCGCCATCGCCTCGATGCTCGCTTCGCTCAGAATGCGCTCGCCTTCATGCCGGCCGCGATTGATCAGCAGCCGGCCGATCGTCGCGAGATCGCGCACCGAGATGCGCATCCCGCCCTGCGGCGAGAAGAGCGCGCCATTGTCGCCCAGCCGATAGGCGGAAAGATCGCACGCCGAGCCCTCTGGCGCGAACACCGGGCAGGCCGGCCGCCGACCCCCGAGATCGTCGCGAACCACCGCCCCGTTCTCGTCATAGAGCACCGCCACGCGCGCCATCGCCGCGTCGGAGCAGGTCGTCCAGTTCATGCAGGCGTCGAGGCCGAGCGGCCGGAAAACCAGCCGCGCCATCAGCGCATCGAGCCGCTCGCCCGTCGCGCGCTCCATGATCGAGCCGACCAGCGGAAAATTCAGATTGGCGTAGCGGAAGAAGGTGCCCGGCGCGTGCCCGGCGTCGAACGAAGCCGGCCGGTCTGCCATCTCGCGTAAGGTTCGGCCGAGCGGAACGACGTAATTGTCGCCCTCATCGCGGACGCTGGACGTATGCGACAGCAGCATCCGAAGCGTGATCGGCCGATCCGGAAAGGCCGGGTTGCGCAGCGTCCAGCCGAGATAGCCCGACACGTCCCGGTCGAGGTCGAGCCGTTCCTGCTCAACCAGCCGCATCACGCCGAGCGCGACGGCGAGCTTGGTGACCGAAGCGATCCGCGCCGGATCGTCGATCGTCAGCGCCCGCCCCCGCGCCCGATCCGCCAGCCCGCTCGCGCCGCTGGCCGTCAGGCCGCGCGCATCGAACGTCGCCCAGGCATAAGCGACGCCAGCCGGTTGGACAAAACGCGGGGTCGCGCAGCCGGCGAGCAGGAGCAGAATCGGCAAGAGAGCGCGAACCACGCCGGCATCGTCATTCCCGCAGCCGCCGGAATCCAGCTTTTTCTGATGTCAGGGCTTCTTCGCCACCCCGACGAGGGCAGGCCGCAGCAGCCGTTCCTTGATCGTGTAGCCGGCCTGCATCTCCTGGACGATCGTGCCGGGCTCGGCCTCGTCGGACGGCACCTCGATCATCGCCTGGTGGAAATGCGGATCGAGCTTCGCGCCCATCGCTTCGATGCGGGCGATGCCGTGGCGCTGGAAGACATTCTCCAGCTCGCGCCCCGTCGCCTCGATGCCGGTCACGAGCGCCTTCATCCGCTCGTCCTCGCGCAGGTCGGCGGGAATCGCGGCCAGCGCCCGCTCCAGATTGTCCTTCACGCTCAGCATGTCGCGGGCGAAGCCCGACGCCGCATATTGGGCCGCGTTGAGCTTTTCCTGCTCCAGCCGGCGGCGGACATTCTGGGTCTCGGCCTGGGCGTAGAGGACGGTCTGGCGGACCTCCTCCAGCTCGCGCTCCAGCTCGGCGACGGCGTCGGCGGTGCTGCCCTCGTCTGGTGCCTCGGCGCTGTCTTCAACCTTCGCTTCGTCGTCATTCATGCCATCAGTCTCGACAATGTTTTCGCGGTGAAGTCCACCATGGGAACCACCCGCGCATAGTTCAACCGGGTCGGCCCGATAACCCCGACCACGCCGACCAGCTTGCCGTCGGCGCCGCGATAGGGCGCCGCGATCACCGACGAGCCGGACAGAGCGAACAAAGCGTTCTCGGCTCCGATGAATATCTTCATCGCCTCGCCGTGGCGCGCCTGATCGAGCAGCCGGGCGATCTCCTCCTTGCCCTCCAGCTCGTCGAGCAGGCGGCGGACCCGGTCGAGATCGGCGGCCCGCTCGTCGATCAGATTCGCGTGGCCGCGGACGATCAGCACCGGTCGCCGCTGCCCGTCGCGCGACCACAAAGCGAGGCCGCGCGCGACCAGCTCCCGCGCCGCGTCGTCCAGCGCCGCTTCGCCGGCGACAATCTCCTCGGCGAGTCGCGCCTGCGCCTCGCGCAAGGTCAGGCCGGAAAGCCGCGCCGAGACATAATTGCCGACCTCGGCGAGCGTCGCCGGCGTCACCCCCTCCGGCACGTCGACCACCCGGTTCTCGACGCTGCCGTCGCTGCCGACCAGCACCGCCACCGCCTGGCGGGGGGAGAGCGGCGCGAAGGCGAGCTGGCGGATCGCCGGCTCCGCCTTCGGCACCAGCACGATGCCGGCGCAGGCCGAAAGGCCGGACAAAGCCGCGGTGGCGTTGCTGATCGCCTCCTCGATCGGCCCGCCGGCCTGCGCCTGCGCCTCGATCGCCGCCCGCTCCTCGGCGCGGGGCTCGGCAACCTGCATGATGCCGTCGACGAAGAGACGAAGGCCGCTTTCGGTCGGCACCCTGCCTGCGGACGTGTGCGGCGCCGCCAGCAGCCCGGCCACCTCCAGATCGTGCATCACGCCGCGGATCGACGCCGGCGAGAGGTTCAGCACCGGCAGCCGCGCCAAGGTCTTGGAGCCGACCGGCTGGCCGCTCTCCAGATAGGCCTCGACGACCATCCGGAAGATATCGCGCGCGCGGTCCGAGAGTTCGCCGATGCCGGTGCTCATGGATGGCATGTAATCAGCGCCGCCGCGCCGTCCAGAGCAGGATCAGTCCGCCCAAAGCGAGCAGCCCGCCGCGCCACGACCAGTCGGTGACGCCGATCATGAAGCTGTCCGCCGGCCAGCGGATGATCCCCAGCCCCTGCCCGGCGAAAAGCAGCCCGCAGAGCAGCTTGAGCACGCCGAGCGCGGTGAGCATCATCCGCATGTCCGCCTCCTCCGGGCTGGCGCCGCCGTGGCACGGCGGCTAAGGCCCGGCCCGACCCAAGTTTTCGGAGTGCAAGAGATTATGCGCCCTTCGGGCCGCGCGCCAGACCAGATGCGCGTCATCACCATGGAAGCCGGCTTCACCCGCCATGCCGAGGGGAGCTGCCTCATCTCCTTCGGCGACACGCGGGTGCTCTGCACCGCCTCGGTCGAGACCAGCCTGCCGGGCTGGCTGCGCGGCAAGGAGCGGGGCTGGGTGACGGCCGAATATGGCATGCTGCCGCGCGCCACCCACACGCGCGGCCGGCGCGAGGCCGCCGGCGGCAAGCAATCCGGCCGGACGCAGGAGATCCAGCGGCTGATCGGCCGCTCGTTGCGCGCCGTCACCGACCTGGAGATGCTCGGCGAGCGGCAGATCACGCTCGATTGCGACGTCATCCAGGCCGACGGCGGCACCCGGACGGCGGCGATCTCCGGCGCCTGGGTCGCGCTCCGCATCGCGGTCGACGGCCTGCTCGAGAAGAAGCTCATCGAGGCCGACCCGATCCGCCGGAAGGTCGCCGCAATAAGCTGCGGCATTCACGGCGGCCAGGCGGTGCTCGACCTGGATTATGCCGAGGACAGCGCGGCCGGCTGCGACGGCAATTTCGTCCTCACCGACGAGGGCAAGCTGATCGAGACCCAGATCACCGCCGAGGGCGAGTGCTTCGACGAGGAAGACCTCCTGCGCCTGCTCCGCCTCGCCAGGATCGGCTGCGCCGAAATCTTCGCGGCCCAAGACAAGGCAACCGGCCGGTGACGCACCGGCTCGGCCCCGGCAAGCTGGTCATCGCCAGCCATAATGAAGGCAAGGTGCGCGAGATTCGCGACCTGCTCGGCCCCTATGGCATCGAGCCCGTCTCCGCCGCCGAGCTGGACCTGCCCGAGCCGGACGAGATCGGCACGACCTTCATCGACAATGCTGACCTCAAGGCGCGCGCCGCCGCCGACCTCTCTGGCCTGCCCGCGCTCGCCGACGACAGCGGCCTGTGCATCGATGCGCTCGGCGACCGGCCGGGCATTTTCTCCGCTCGCTGGGCGCTGGCCGATCCGCGCGTGCCGCCCGAGGCCGGCCCAGGCGAGATCGAAGGCGCGCGGGACTTCAACCGCGCCATGCGCCGCGTGCAAACCGAGTTGGAAGCGCTGGACGAGGACGCCGGCCGCAACGCCCATTTCATCTGCGCCCTCGCTTTGTGCTGGCCCGACGGCCATTGCGAATGGTTCGAAGGCCGGGTGGACGGCACCCTCGCCTTCCCGCCGCGTGGGCGGCACGGCTTCGGCTACGATCCGATCTTCGTCCCCAATGGCGAGACCCAAACCTTCGGCGAGATGGACCCGGCCAAAAAGCATGCGATGAGCCACCGCGCCGATGCGTTCCGCAAGCTGGTGGCGGCGCTTTTCTAACGCCCGCTCCCGCTTGCGGGAGAGGGTTGGGGTGAGGGTCTGACGCAGGAGCAATGTCGTTGCCGCAGCAATTTGCCACCGACACTTCGCCCCCACCCTGCCCTCTCCCGCAAGCGGGAGAGGGTAAGTTGGCCCTCTACATCCACTGGCCGTTCTGCGTTTCGAAATGCCCTTATTGCGATTTCAACAGCCATGTCCGCGAGGCCGTGGACCAGGCCGCATGGCGCGAGGCGCTGCTCGCCGACCTCGCACATGAAGCCGCCTTGCTCCCCGGCCGCCGGCTGACGTCGATCTTCTTCGGCGGCGGCACGCCCTCGCTGATACCGCCCGCCACGGTCGCAAGCCTGATCGACGCCGCCGCATTCCACTGGACCTTCGCGCCCGATATCGAGATCACGCTGGAGGCCAACCCCTCCTCGGTCGAGGCGGCGCGCTTCGCCGATCTCGCCCGCGCCGGGGTCAACCGCGTTTCGCTCGGCGTCCAGTCGCTCGACAATGCCGCACTCAAATTCCTCGGCCGCGCGCATGACGCGGACGAAGCCCTGATGGCGCTCGGCACCGCCCAGTCCGTCTTCGCACGTGTCAGCTTCGACCTGATCTACGCCTTGCCAGGCCAGAGCGAAGCGGCGTGGCAAGCCGAGCTCGGCGAGGCCCTGTCCTTCGGCACCGACCATCTGTCGCTCTACCAGCTCACCATCGAGCCCGGCACGCGTTTCGCGGCGATGACGGCGCGCGGAGATCTCGTTCCGGCCGATCCCGATTTTGCCGCCACACTTTACGAGCTGACCCAGGAAATGACCTCCGCCGCCGGCCTGCCCGCCTACGAAATCTCCAACCATGCCCGTCCGGGCCAGGAGAGCCGACATAACCTGACCTACTGGCGCTACGGCGCTTATGCCGGTGTCGGCCCCGGCGCGCACGGCCGACGCGGCGGCTTGGCGACACTACGTCACAAGAAGCCGGAAAACTGGCTCATTGCCCTCGCCCGCAACGGCCACGGCATCGCCGAAGAGACGCCGGTCGCCACCCCAGCTCGGGGCACCGAAGCGCTCCTCATGGGCCTGCGACTGCACGAAGGCATCGACCTCGATCGCATCGCGGCCCTTGCCGGCAGAGAAGCGGTGGATCGCGCCAAAGTGGACGGGCTCGTCACGCGGGGCTTGCTGAGCATCGAGGGAAACCGTCTCGCCGCAACGCCGGCCGGCATGCTCGTCCTCGACGGCATCCTCGTCGAGATCGCCGCCTGATCTAGTCGAAGCCGCGCGGCGCCGGCGAGGCGACGGTGGTGCCGGTGGCACCGACCTCGCGCACCTCCAGCGCCCGCTCCGCCGTCCCGTCGCGCCGCAGCCGGAACACGCCGTCGACGCCGGCGAAGCCGGTCGATTCGGTCAGCTCGCGCGCCGGGAAGCGCCGTCCGACCGGCCAGTTGGCCGCGATCCTCACCGCGAGCAGCACCGCGTCATAGCCGAGGCTCGCCAGCCGGAACGGATTCGCATTGTAGCGCGCCCGGTAGCGGGTGCGGAACGCGCCGAAATTCGCGTCGGTCGGCGCCGCGAACCAGCCGCCGCGCAGACCGACATTGGCGGCGAGATCGCCTTCGGTCGCCCACAATTCGGTGCCGAGCAGGCGCGGCGGCGGCGAGACGCCACGCACCGCCGGGACCAAAGCGGCGGTGCCCTGCGCCCCATCGGCGATCAGCACCGCGTCCGCCCGGCCGTGGCCGTTCAGCCGGCCGGCCGCGGCGCGCATGTCGGCCGGCGTTCGCGAATAGCTTTCCATTCCGACCATGCTACCCTGCGCGCCTTCGACCGCGGCGGTGAACGCCTGGCCGGCGCGCTGGCCGTAGGTGCCGGTCGGCACCAGCGCCCCGAAGCGCCGCATGCCCCGCGACGCGGCGAAGGCGACGACCCGGTTGATCGACTGGCCGGGACTCAGGCCCAGCACGAAAACGCCATCGCCGCCGACGCTGCTGTCGTTCGAGAAGGACAGGACCGGCACACCCGCCGAGCGGGCGATCGGCGCGACGGCGCGGACGTCCTCGGCGAGCAGCGGCCCGAGGAACAGCGCATTGCCGTCCTCCAGCGCCTCGTTCGCTGCCGCCGCCGCGCCGCGCGCGGTGTCGTAGCCGGTGATCCGGATGCGCTGGCCGCCGGTGTCGAGCAGAGCGAGGTTGGCGGCGTTGAGCAGCGACTGGCCGAGCGCCGCGTTCGGACCCGACAGCGGCACCAGCACCGCGACCCGGTTGCGGGTCTCGTCGGCCGGCAGCCGGCCGATCGGCCGGGTCGGCTGGACCTCCTCCTGCGGGGGCGGAGGCGGCGTCACGGTGCGGGTGCGCGGCACGCAGCCTGCGATCACCATCGCCATAAGCGCGAGCGCGAGCAGCCGCATCAGCTCCCCTGGAGACAGCCAGCGCGCTTGCGGGCGAAGGGAAAGCGATGCCATGACCAAATCCTCATGAGCGACAAACTAGCGCCCGGCCTCTACATCGTCGCGACGCCGATCGGCAATCTTTCCGACCTGTCTCCGCGCGCCGCCGCGACGCTGGCCGGCGTAGACCTGATCGCGGTCGAGGACAGCCGGGTGACGGCCAAGCTGCTCCGCCATATCGGCGTGAAGCGGCCGATGGCGCCTTATCACGATCACAATGCCGATGCGGTCCGCCCCGGCCTGATCGCGCGCATGGCGAGCGAAGCGGTGGCGCTTGTCTCCGACGCGGGCACGCCGCTCATCTCCGATCCCGGCTACAAACTGGTCCGCGGCGCCCGCGCCGCCGGCATTGCCGTCACAACCATCCCCGGCCCTTGCGCCGCCATCGCCGCCCTCACCCTCGCCGGCCTGCCGACCGACCGCTTCGCGTTCCTGGGCTTCCTGCCCACCAAGGCCAAGGCGCGCGAGACGGCGATCGCGGAGGCGGCAACGTTTCGCGGCAGCCTCGTCTTCTATGAAAGCGGCCCGCGCCTCGCCGCAACCCTCGCCGCGCTGAAGGCCGGGCTTGGCGATCGCGAGGCGGCGGTGGCGCGCGAGATCAGCAAGCGGTTCGAAGAGACCGTCACCGGCAGCCTCGCAGAGCTCGTCGCGCGCTATGCCGATGCGCAGCCTAAAGGCGAGATCGTCATCGTCGTCGGCCCGCCGTCCGAAGCCGGTCCCGCGGCCGGGACAGATGTCGATGCGGCTCTGGCCGAAGCGCTCACTCGCCTGCCCCCCGCCAAAGCGGCGGGCGAAGTCGCCAAGCGACTCGGCGCCGACCGCAAGGCGCTTTATGTTCGCGCCATGGAGATGAAGGGGTGAGGGATCGTCGCGCCGCCGAAGCGAGCGGCCGAACCGGCGAGACCCGGGCGGCGCTGTACCTGCGCGCCAAGGGCTGGTCGATCCTCGACCGGCGCGTCCGCACGCCTGCCGGCGAGGTGGATCTCGTCGCCCGCCGCGGCAGGCTCGTCGCCTTCGTCGAGGTGAAGGCCCGCAAGAGCGCCGCCGAGCTGGATTTCGCGATCGACGAATATCGCCTGAGCCGCGTCGCAGCGGCGGCCGAGATATTGACGCCCCGCTATATGCGCGAGGGCGACGACGTCCGCATCGACGTCATCCTCATCGCCCCGCGCTGCTGGCCGCGGCATATCGAGAACGCTTGGATGGGAGCCCATTGATGATCACCGTTTGGGGCGAAGGCAGAGGGTTCAGGGTGATCTGGCTGCTGGAGGAGATGGGGCTGTCCTATCGGGTTCGAGAGGTCGACATGCTCGCCGGTGTCGAGAACGACCGGGAGTTCATGGCGATCAATCCGGGCGGCTTCATTCCGGCGATCCAGGACGGGGACGTGACGATGGTCGAATCGATCGCGATCCTGGAATATCTGATGGCACGCCATGGGCCGACGCCGTTCGCACCCGATCCGGACAGCCCCGACTTCCCCGCCTATCAGCAATTCCTGCATCTCGGCGAAGCCGGGCTCGCGGCACCGGCAAATTTCGTGATGTTGGGGCCGTTGCTGGCACCCGAACGAGTCCACCCCGATTGGACCGCCGTCCAGGCGCTGGAGGTGTTTGAGCGCAGACGGAAGCTGGTTTCCCGCCAACTCGCCCGCTCGCCCTATCTGGCCGGCGAGCGCTTCACCGCGGCGGACATTTCGGTGACCTACGCCTTGCAGTTCGCGCACCGCACCAGGGTGGCCACGCTCGACGAGGCGGAGCGGGCCTATGTGGCCCGCACCGCGGGGCGCGACGGCTATCGGCGCGCCATGGACAGCTGCCCCGGCACCAAGGCATGGGCGGCGGAGGCGGATAAACGCTGAGGCCCGATCGCACCGTGCCCTCGACGTGCTGCCCAACCATCCCTAAATCGCCCGCACCCGCAAGGAAGGTCGCCGCCTCATGCCGCTCAGCGTCGCGGTCCAGATGGACCCGCTCGATTCGATCAATATCGAGGGCGATTCCACCTTCGCGATCATGCTGGGCGCGCAGGCGCGGGGACATCGGCTGTTCCACTATGCCGCCGAGGATCTGAATTACGCGGACAGCCGGGTCTGGACGAAGGCGCACCCCGTCACCGTCCGGCGCGTCGCCGGCGATCATTATCGCTTCGGCGATCCCGTCC